>JACQVR010000113.1 GCA_016209705.1 Planctomycetota bacterium | reverse complement strand
CCCTTCTCCCTTCAACCCCTTGCGGGGACCGTTCAGGCCTTCCGCGTGGCCGTTTCCGGTCGTGCGACCCCCCGCCGTTTCTCCCCTTTCGGGCGAGTGTCCCGATCGAGCGGACCGACGCCGCCTCGCGTACTACGCCCTCTGCTGACTTCTCGACCGAGGTCAGGAAGCCTCACAGCCTCCTCAGTCCTCCTCGGACACGATCGAGATCTCCCGAGGTAAGTTCGACCACCTTCCGCGCGCGACCGCCGGATTTACGCTTTGCGTCCTTGATGGCTGTGGACTTCGCGGTCATTCGCCCGCTCGTCCGACGCTCACGCCTCCTATCCGGTTCTTGTCCATCGGCCCGCACGTGTTGCTCCGCGCTTCTTTCAGACCCCGCCTCGCGACATGGCCCTTGCGCTTCGCTGCCCCTTCGCCGCCATCAGGCTGGGGAGAGGACTTGCACCTCCTGGCTGTCGAACATGCTCGGCACACGAATAAAAAGGCCCGTCCTTGCGGGCGGGCCTTTCGAAACTCTTGAGTCCGTACAGGACTCGCTCATTTCAGCGGTCAGCCCATGAAGGAGGCATCGCTTTTGGGGGCTTCTTTCCCCTCTTTAGCCGCCTGGACGGCGTCGGCAACCGTGGCCTTTTCGATCTTCTTCTTCTTGACGGTGCCGAACGCGCCCCGATAGACGAGCTTGCCCGCCTTGTCGAGAACGTACGTCATGTTCACCTTCGTGGCGTCGAAGTGATCTCTCAGCTTCTTGTCCGTGTCCATCACGGTGGTAAAGGCCGGTTCGTTCGACTTGATGTACTTCTCGATCACCTTTTCGGTGTCCTTGTCATGGCCGCAGACGTAGATGGCGATGAACTTGACACCCGACTTGGAATCGTTCCAGGGGTCGCTGACTCGCTTGATTTCGGAGGCGGGGATCGCGCCGGGGCACGTCGCCGACCCAAAGTAGATCACCACCACCTGCCCCTCGGTCTTCTTGTCCGCGTTCGATCGGTAGTCCGAGAGCTTGACCTCCTTCCCATCGGATCCCTTCATGGCGACATCCGGAACTGGTTCGCCCAATTTCAGGCCGTCCTGATGGACGGCGGCCAGGGCGAAAAGTCCTACGATCACCACCGAAGCCGTTCTCATGATGCTTTCCTCAAATTGTCCTTCCTATTCCACGCGCGGCGGCGGCGTTTGTTCCCACGATTCGCGCGAGCCGCTCAGGCGGCGTGTCCGAATGAACGGGGCGGAGTCGCGGATGATCATGGTAGAATTCCTCCAGCCACCCCGGAAGGAGGTTCCTTGCGTAGGTCGAGCATGTCCGTCTGGATGCACCCGGTCTTGACCCTTCTCTTCTTCGCGTCGCTACCGCGGTATTGACGGCCTTGCTGCAAGAGTGGCGAAAGATCGGTCCTCGATAGTCAGCTATGCCCCTATGACCGGCGGCCTCCACTGGGTGCCGGCGATGGCCCCGACATAGTACTGTTCCGTGGTGCGGACCGACGAATGGCCCGCCAGAGCCTTGAGCACGAACGAGGGCATCCCATTCTCGGCGCAGGCGCGAAGAAAGGTGCGGCGCATCATCTGGAAATTGGCTTCGGGGATGCCGACGCGACGGGCCACGATCTTCAGCTCCCGAAGGGCATTCTCGCGCCCCAGGATGCCGCCCTTTGCGTTGGGAAATACCCAGCGCGTCGTCCCGCAAACGAGCCGCCGACGCCGAAGCATCTCCAAAAGCGCGTCGTTGGCCCTTACCGTGCGTTCCTCACGGTCCTTGATCGTGTGCTCGGGCTTACAGCGGAAGTAAATCAGCCCCCGGTCGAAGTCCACATCGGACCACTCCATGTAGAGCATCTCGCCGAGCCGCGCCCCGGTGTTCAGCGCGAAGAAGATGAGATCACGAAGCGGCGTGACCCTCTGCCGAAATGTTCCGTTGCCCTTGCGTCCCGGCCCGACGTTGGAGATCGGGCGCGATGACTCGTCGATCAGCTTGCGGATCTGATCAGGCTCAAGCGTGCGTGGAACCCGATTGCGGACGACCGGCAGCCGTTGAATCCTCTCGACAGGATTGGAGCGCAGAAACCCGCTTCGGCGAGCGAAGTTGAAGAACGTCGAAAGGGTGCCCAGATGCCGGTTTATGGTCCATGCGTTGAGACCCTCCGCCTTTCTTGCCTGGACGTACGACTCAAGAAGGTCCGGCGTGGAATGCGAAAGGAGGAACTTGCGGCCGTCGCCGATCTTTTCAGCGGCGAACTGCTTGAATCTCCGAAGAATCTGGAGATTCACCTCGACGGTCCGCTCCGTATTGCGAGCCTTGGCGTGCCCCTCGTAGATTTTGAGCAAGTCGTCGAAGGCGATATCCCGCGGGAGCGATATGCTCCAGCTCTCGGCAAGCACTTCCTGAACGAGGTGCCGCGCCACGAGGAGCGCGTTTTCCTTGGCCGTTGTGCGGAGCGAAATCCGGCGGCGGGGGCGGCCCGGGATGTTCAGATCCAGCTTCCACACGGGGCAGCCGTTCAGCCTGTAGATAGCGGCGCCCTTGTCGATGTGAACCCGGTTCATAGGTACCTCCTTTCCTCCCGCGACTGGCACGGTTTTGGCACAGTCGAGGGCTTCGTTCGGCGCGGAGGTACCCGCAGCCTTCCAAATCCTTGCACTTCAAAGAGCAATGGAGCGGGCGACCGGATTCGAACCGGCGACGTCCACCTTGGGAAGGTGGCATTCTGCCACTGAATTACGCCCGCCTATTTGAACGTCAAGGAGTTACGCAGGGGCACCTTCCTGAATCCCAAGAAGATTGTCGGGATATTGGAGATATGGAGATGTGCCGTACCACACATTGGGGGTCTTATCACCTGCATCCCCTATATCTCGACACGCTCCAAGCAGCGCCGATCGAGGTAAAATCACGCCACCCCCTCTCACTCTGATCGTTTTCTATCCTAACACCCCGAAAGGGAGAGGCAAGCGTTTCATGTCACCCTCCGGTTCACTGACCCGTACGAAAGAATCAGTACCATGCGCGGAATCATCGTCAGCGGCCGGAAGCGACGTCGAAGATCCACGGACTGATCATGCCGTCGTCCGATTCCGGCACGACACGGAAATTCGTGCCGGGCCGGTACTCTTTGGCCTTCTTATAATACTCCCATGGATCCTCCCTTCACCGCGCTTTACGACGAACAGTGCGAAATCTGCCAGGCGGGCGTGACGTGGATCCGCCTTCTCGACCGGCGGGGACTCGTGCGCTGCGTGCCCATCGACGCCCAACGGCTCGCAGGGATCGACCCCAGGCTGACGTTGGAGGCCTGCGCGCGGGAACTCCACGTCCTTGGCCCGGGAGGGCGCATCTGGCGCGGCGGCGCGGCCGTCCGGCGCCTCGCGCGGATCTTCGCTCCCACCTGGATCTTCGGCGTGCTCGCGGAAATCCCGCCGCTGAACGGGATCTCGAACGCCCTCTATCGCCTCATCGCGCAGAACCGATACCAGTTGAGCAAGTGTCGCGGCGGCGCGTGCCGGACGACGCTCTCCGTCTCTCAGCGCCGGGCGCCGGGCTTGCACGTCTTCTGGACCTGCTACACGACCGGCCTGCTCCTGCGCATTCCGCTCGTGGCGCTCGCCGCGGCGCGGCACCTCGCGGCGAGCATTGCCGCATGGGCGCGCACGCGCGGACGCGCGATCTCGCTCCTCGACGGCCGCCTCCGGCTCCTCTTTCTCTCAGGATTCCCTTCGGACGTCGGCTCGATCGTGTTCGGTGAGATGTTCTGGACCATCCTCTACAAGGGCTTGCTCGTCGATCCCGGCGGTCCGCGGATGCGCTCCTCGCTTTCCCGCCGCCTCGCGCGCCTGCCCGCGAGCTCGGTGCGGGCGATCGTCGCGACGCATTCGCACGAGGAGCACATCGGCAACGTCGCGTTCGCCGCGCGACGGCTCGGCGTCCCCGTCCACGCGAGCGCGACATGCGCCGCCGTTCTCCGCCGCGGGCCGCGGATCCCCTTCATGCGCGGGCTGCTCATCGGAAGGCCCGAGCCCTGGGGCAACGACGTGCGAATTCTCGAAAACGAGATCCAGGCGGATGGGAGCACCCTGCACGTGTATCCCTCGCCGGGACACTGCAATGACCACGTGGTCCTTTATGATCCCGCGGAGCGCCTCCTCATATCCGGCGACGCGTTCATGGGCGCCTATTTCAGCTCACCGAACCCGGATGTGGACAGTCTGGTCTGGCTGGAGACGCTTCGGCGGTTGTCGCGGCTGCCGATCGAGATCCTGCTGACGGGTCACGGACAACTCTACACGCTCAGGCGGGACATTCCCGACGTTCCCGGCGTCGTGATCCGCCGGGACCCGGCGGAGTGCGTTCGCGAGAAGCTCGAGTTCATGGAATGGCTGCGATCGCAGGTGACAGAAGGACTCGCGGAAGGGCTGCCGCTTCGCGCGATCGAAGCGACGCTCTTTCCGTGGAGCCGCCGCTGGGCGTGGGAGAACCTCTTCCTCGACGAGGCGGCGCGGCTCTTGAGCGGCGGCGAATTCTCCCGCACGGAGCTCGTGCGAACGTTCGTCCGCCGCGGCGGCGCCGTCGATCCGACCGTCTACGAAGCGCGCCGGATCTGCGGCCGTTCAAAGGAGTTCTTGCCCCGCACTCCCTTCCCAAAGTAGGATCATGAGGTCATTGAACTTGCACCGCCCCGAGGGGAGCGAGTGCAAGGAGAGGACATGAGCTTCGAAGCCGGATCCGTACCTTTCACCTACGGCGACCTCCAAGCCATCACCCAGGAAGACGGCCGACTGGTTTTCTGGTTCGCGAACCGCGACGGCGTGATCCGCGGCGTTCCGCTCGACACCCGCGGCTCCTTCCCCCGGCTCATGATGGGAGATTCCGAAATCATCATCCGCCGAGGAGGCTCCGTGGACACTGCCGCGCGCGCTTCGATCAAGCCCACCCCGGGCATCGGCTTCCGATAGAACTTGCGCCCCCAAGGCTTGAGCAATTTCTAACGGCTTGACGTTCTCCCGTCCGGGGCGTACAACCAAAATGATGGCCGACTCGAACCCGCCCGCCCCGCCTCCCTCCGAACCTCCGGCGCCGGCGCCCGCGGAAGCCACGCCGCCGAAGAAGAAAAAGTCGCGCCTCAAACGAATCCTCCTATGGTCGGGAGCGTCCGCAGGCATCCTCCTGCTCTTCGCTCTTTTCTTGGGCCCGCCCCTCATCGCCTCCGTGTTGCGACGCCAGATCCTGGAACACGCCGGCCGCCGCCTCGACGCCGCCGTCCACATCGAGTCCGTCTCGTTCTCCTGGACGGGACGCGTGGGGCTCGAGAATCTCTCCCTTATCGATCGCGAGGGTCAGCCGGTCCTCTCCGCCCGGTCCATCGTCGCCCGCGTTTCGGTTTTCCCGCTCCTGTCCGGCCGATTCATCGTCGAACTCTCCGTGAACGAACCCAGCGTTGTCATCCGCAAAGAGGCCGGCGGCGCGCTCAACCTCGCGACGCTCATGAAACCCGCGCCGCCGTCCGCCGAGACCGCTCCGCCTTCGGCCGAGAAGCCCGCCACGCTTCCCTATCTGAAAGCGAGCCTGCGCGTCACCGGCGGATCACTGCGCATCGTCGGCCCTGGCGGAGAGACGAACTGGCGCGACCTCCGCCTCTCCGCCGACATCGATTCGCTCGATCGCCCCATCGCCTTCGAAGCCGCGGCAACGTCGGAGCACTCGGGGCGGATCCACGCCGACGGCCGAATCACCGTGGCCAAGGAAGGCCGGCTCGACCTCGACGGCCTCCACGGTGCGATTCGAGCGCGCGTCGAGGAATTGGGATTGGCCGGCTTGACGCCCGCGGCGGCGCTCTTCGCCGCCGTCGATCGCCTTCAAGGGCGCGCCGACATGACGATCGACGCCACCCTCGAGTCGCTCCGCGCTTTCGCGGCGAAAGGCTCGCTGAGCCTGACCGACGCCCTCGCCGAGGGCGCGGTCATCGGCCCCGAGCCTCTGCGCCTTCCCTCGTTGCGCCTGAGCCATGACATCGGACTGGATCCCCAAGGCACCGGCACGCAACACGTGACGCTGGAAGCGGGCACGTTCCTGCGCATTCAGCTTCAAGGCGAATCCCGAAATCTGTTCTCCGCCGGATCGTTCGAGGGCGCCGTGCAGGCCACGGCGGATCTCCGCGGCTTGAGCGACGCCGGAGCCAGCCTGCTCCGGTTGAAGGAGGGATACCGCCTCGACGGCCGAGCCGTCCTGGACGGACCGATCTCGTTCGGCACCGCGGGCGGCGCCCGCCTGTCGCGCGCCGGCGCCGATCTGAAGCTGAGCATCGCCGACTTGACCCCCGTGGACGCCCGCGGTCAAGCCATCCCGCTGGACGACGACGGCCATCTGCTCTTCCAACTCAAATCCTCGTATCGCGCCGAACCTCCGTCGTTCCTGGTGGATGCGCTGAAGATCCAGGCAGGCTCCCTTCGCGTCGAAGGCGAAGGCGGACTGGAAGGGAATATCTTGAAAAGCTCCCGCCTGGCGATCGAGGCGAACTTGAATCGACTCGCGGAGCGCCTGGCGTCCTTCATGGAGCTGAACGGCTTCACCTTCGGCGGGACGGTGCGGGCCGAAGCGACCGCTCAGGGAAGCGATGAGCAGGCGGCGATCCGGACATCCGTCGAAGCCCAAGGCCTGAGATTCGGCCAAGCGGGCCCGATCGACATCCACCTACAGCAAGCCGGAACTCTGGACTCGCGCCCGGGAGGACGGAGCACGCTCGATACGTTAGCGATCACCTCTTCCCCGATCGAGGTGCGCGCCTCAGGTTCGGTGACCGACCTGTTGGAACCCGACCGCGTCAAAGGGTCCGTCGATTTCTCGGTGATGCTCAACCCGGTCGCGTTGTCTCAGACGCTCGGACCTTGGCTGGGCGAAATCTCCCTGGCGGGCTCGCCGATCCACTCCAAGGGGACCGTTTCCGTCGAGGGACCCAGGATGTCGCTCGGCGGCCGCCTGGACGCGCCTCAACTTACCGTCACCGCCGGCAAACCGGTTTCCATTCACAACGTAACCGCGGAATACAAAGCCGCCGCGGAGGGCGACCGCTTCGACGCGCGGATCGACAACTTCGCCAGCGACCTCGTTCACGGCCGGCTTCGCGCCGTCCGCGGCAGTCCCATCGCCATCGAAGGCGACTTCCGCGGCTCCCTGGCAAGAGCGGCCGCCGTCGCCCGCGCCTTTCTCCCCGAGGTGAAGGATGCGGCGGGCGAATGGTCGCTGGGCGTGCAAGCGAAGCTCGAAGCTACGGGCTCGATGAATCTGCGAACTCTGACCTTCAAGGCGCCGGGATGCGATCTCGCTCTTTCCGGATCGATGAAAGGGACCGACGACGCACGGTTCGCGATGGATGCCGTGCTGGTTCCGGACGAACTCCGGAACCTGTATGAAATTCCCGTCTCCGGCCCTCGGATCACGGCGCGCGTGGAAGTTTCCCCGAGCGACATGCGGGGAACGCTCTCAGCTCCGGAATTGCGGATCCGAGATTCTCAACAGAGAAACGTGAAGGTCGAATTCGACGTCGCGCGCGCGGAGCAACGCTTCGAGGTGCGTTCGCTGACGGCCCGCAGCGACACCGTGCGCGCCTCGGCCAAAGGCCGGATCGTGGAAGGAGAGACGGAGCTGACGTTCGACGCGACGGGCGACGTCGCTCCGATCGCGGCGCTGGCGGGCCTCGACGGAAAGGGAAGTTTCTCGGCGCGGGGCTCGTTCAAGGGCTCCGCGGGCGAGGCGAAGGTGAAACTCGACGGCGTCGCGATGACGGGACTGCACGCGTCGGGAACGATCGAGGCCACATTCGCGGACGGCCGGGCCAGGGCCGCGGGGACGCTGGCCGTGAACGAGGGGACCGTCGCCTTGAACGCGGACGCCGATTTGCGCGAGGCGCGAAACAAGCCGTCCAGCCGGGCGGAACTGAAGTTCGAGAAGGTCCGCGCCAACGCGGCCATGGGCCCGCTCTTGAGTCTCCTTCATCCGATGTTCCACGTGGCCGGCGCCGCCGCGGGTCAGATCGACGGGCGGGTGAGCCTGCTGGCCCAGCTCCGCTACGACGGGCCGCTGACCTCCGAAACCCTCGCGGGCGGATGGGAGCAGTTCTCCAAGAACTTGATCCACGGCGGCGGGCGGTTCGAAATCCAGGACTGCGTGCTGAAAGGCTCGCCGCTTCTGGGCGAGATCCTCTCGCAGATCGGCGGCGCCCAGCGGGAGATCCGGATGCGGCCAGTCGAATGGATCATCCGCCAGGGACGCGTCTCGTATGTAAACCCCTGGCCGTGGACCCTCGCCGGCGCCGAAACGTCGTTTTCCGGATCGGTCGGCCTGGATCAGACCCTGGACCTGAGCTGGCGGGTGCCGGTGACGGACGAGCTGGCCGAGCGGTTCCGGATTCCGGACCAGATGAAAGGCAAGACGCTCGACGTGCCGATCCAGGGGACCGCGACGAGTCCACGCTTGGGATGGAAAGACGTGATCGCGAAGGTCGTGACGGAAGGCGCGCGCGACGCCTTGAGGGATCGGGCCCGAGATGCCCTGGAAGGTCTCTTCGGTCGCGACGAACGGAAGGCGAAAAAGCTGCTGAGCGAAGCGGACGAACTGTACGCGGCGGGCCGGAAAAAAGAAGCCGCGGAGAAGTACCGCGAATTGAACGACAAATACGAACGGACGAACGTCTACAAAGAACATCGGACCCGCATTCGGCAGCGGATGAATGAACGATGACTATCTCTCTATTTCCTCGATCTCCCCGTCTCCTCCTGCATCTTCTGATCTGGCCGGCGATCTCCTGCCGCGCTCCGACGCTCGAATACGAGATGGAAAACCTGCGCGCGGAAATTACGGAGCTCGAACGAAGCATCCCACCCGAGAGCCCCCTGTGGATCCAAGAAGGAGAGAACGCGTTCAATCCCTTCATGGAGGACTACACCGGGCGCATTCCCGGATTCATCTATAACCACGTCCTACGAAGACTCGCCACGATGTCCGAGGCGGATGTCGAAAAGATGACGGCCGGCGCCTTCAACATGGAGAAGGCCGCGAGCGACCCGGCCGCGTTTCGAGGAAAACTGTGGAACGTGCACGGGGTGATCGGGGCGCTGACCGCGGTGCCCTTGAAGGAGAAGGAATTGTCGGACCGGAAGTTCGTCTACCAGGGCGCGGTGTTCGTGGGGGACCGCCCCGTGCTGCTGCACGTCGTGGACAAGCCGGACGTGGTCTACGTGGGGAACGACGCCGTGGATTTCACCGGCGTGTTCTTGATGATCCTGAACTATCGCGCGCGAAACGGCGAGGAACGCTCGGCGCCCTTTTTCCTGGCCAAATCGATGCGTAAGTACTACTGACATGCGGGTCCGGGGTCGAGAGCACGGAGGCACGGAGAAAAATTTGGAGATGTGGAGATATCTGAAGATGGGGAGATAGGATCTGTCCGCATGTCCATATCTGCGCTCAGCGGCCCATCTCCTCGCATCTCCCGATCTCCCAGGAGATGTGGAGATTGCTGGAGATATGAGGATCGAAAGGAGTCCGATGGAGCCGACTCTACCCCAAAAAATATCTCCCCATCTCCCCCCTATCTCCAGATCTCCTTAAAAAATCTTCTCCGTGTCTCCGGGGGAAATTCTTTTTTATCTTCCTCATCTCCACGATCCGGATATCTCCTAAAAAAGCGCTCCCTTCTGGCCGCTCCGCGCGTCTTGCCTTACAATCGTTCTTCCATGGAACGCCTCTGGGCCCCGTGGCGGATGCCCTACATCAAGAGCCACAGCGATCGCGCGAAATGCTTCCTGTGCGCCGGACGGCGCGCCCGCCGCGACGATGCGACGTTCATCCTCCGGCGCGGCCGCGCCTGCTTCGCGATTCTCAACCGCTTTCCGTATACCAACGGTCACTTGATGGTGGCCCCGAACCGCCACGTATCGGCCCTGGAGACGCTGAACGACGAGGAACGCATCGAACTGATCGCGATGACCGGCGACATGCAACGAGCGCTTGATCGGGCGTTCGCCCCGCACGGATACAACCTGGGGATGAATCTGGGGCGGGTCGCCGGCGCGGGACTCCTGGGCCATCTCCATCTGCACGTGGTTCCGCGCTGGAACGGCGACACCAACTTCATGCCGGTCACCGCGGATACCCGCGTGATGCCCATGAGCCTGACCGGCGTCTACCGCGCGTTGAAGCAAGCCCTCTCCCCGACGTCCCTCAAGAAAAGGAGCCGACCGTGAGCACTCGCATGAGCCCGATCCTTCCTCTCCTCGCGCTGCTCAGCACCGCCTCCAGCCAGTGCAGCGCGCCCAAGCCGGCCTCGACCGTCACGATCAAAGGCCACACGCTGACCGTCGAGCACTTCCGCAAGGATCCCCAACGGCGGTCCGCGCCGACCTGGCACTCGATGCTGGCCGACGGAAAGGCCTTCCTGTGCAGTTGGGATCGGGACCGCTATCTCCATTTCCATTCCGAAAATTCGGAGGGAGGCTACGACGTGGCGTTCCTCGGCGCCTCCGGGAAAATCCTGGAGATCCAGCCGCTGGCGCGACGAAGCGAGAAGGGCATCATGTCGGGAGTCGAGGCGCGGCGCGCGCTCTTCCTTCCGGACGGCTGGGCGAAAAAGAACGGAGTGACGGCCGGCGATTCGGCGGAATTCTCCGCGGACATCGCCTCGGCCGACGTGGAGCCGATGCCCGCGGTCCGGATCAACGGCCACACGGTGCACGTCGAAACGTCGCACACGACCGAGCTTCGCGCCCGGGGGCTGATGCACCGGCCGAGACTTTCGGAGCATGACGGCATGCTCTTCATGTATCCTAAAGAAGAACAGGGAGTCTCCTATTGGATGAAGAACACGCTGCTGGCGCTGGACATCGCGCATTTCAACGCGAAAGGCGAGCTCCTGAACGTGTGTTCGAGGCAGCCGGCGCCTGATCCCGAGGAAGGCGGCTCGATCTCGGCGCCGGCCTCCGGACCGGCGCAGTTCGTGCTGGAGGTGAATTTCGGCTGGTTCCGCAAGCAGAACCTGGTGGACGAGGAGGGCAAGCCCACGAAACGCGTCGTCATGGAGCTTCCGGAGGCGATCCGAGCCATGGCGAGGAAGGCGGATCCGCGATAAGCAGCTGTGAATAAATAACTGATGCGATTACGGGTGCAAGGCTTGAACCGCCAAAACAGCCAAACCGCCAAAAGGCCGCGCCAAAAGAGACTCGAATGGCGATT
>JACQVR010000109.1 GCA_016209705.1 Planctomycetota bacterium | reverse complement strand
GGCAGGCATCCCGAGAAGTTACCCGATGCGAGCGGAGGAAGCGAGAGGACGACGGAGGCCACGGGGCTGTTGGGCGCGCTTGGTTGGGCCTGCGCCAAGGGTGCGGATCACCGTACGCTTACCGAACTCCACCCCACGAGCGGTCAATTCTTCATGGACGTTCGGCAGCCAACGGTCGAGGCGTGTTTCCCGAAGCCGTCCCGCAAGAATGCGTTCGACCGTGATCGCGGCCAACAGCGACGGGATCCGATATCCGCGCTCTCGCGCCACAACGGACCCAACATACCGCCCCTTCGAGCCTACGACCTCCACTTGTACCGCTCCCGCGCCCGTGCCCAAGAAAGATAGCGTGCGGACCACGGCCTCCAAAAAAGGTTGAATCCTCAAGGGATGTGGCGTCAACGACCGTGTGCGGAGCCAATGTAACGCTTCCAGGCCGCGGTTGAAGATATCCACATCAAATCCGACCTTGAATTCGAACGAAGCCCCTTCGAACAGTTCCGGAACGATGTCCAGGTCTCCGACCTCAATGGTTCGATAAACTGCGCGCCGGCCCACCGGACGCGGGAATTGAACGATTTCCCGTGCTCCCCAGCGTTCGATGCCCGAAAGAAGCGAAGCCAACGTCGAGCGTCCGCGCGGGGGCCGGCTTCCCGGAGCGATGAACGTCCGAACGGCTTGGATGCGCCCCACCTCGGACCGACCTGCCAGAAGACAAGTGATTCCCGGGACGGCGGAAAGCCCAATCATCATCGGCGCGGATGAACGAATCCTCCGCGCCCGAACGATGAAGTCGCGGGCGTCGGCCAGGTCAATGTAGGGAATACTTGCCTGAGCCGCCGCCTCCACAAGCGTCGTGGGCATCCCCTGATAAGGTCCCGCGCAGCACACGACGGCGGCGTATCCCTCCAGAAATCCCGGCCGTACAAGGTCAAAAATCCTCCAGCGGAGCCGAGGATGGTTGAGAGACCTTCGCAGACGCCGACTCCCGACCACGATGGTCGCTTCGGTGTGCTCCAGCAGATCTTCGACGAGCGCACGTCCGAAGAAGCCCTGGCCGCCCACGACCAGTACGGAGTCGGTCATCCCTGCTCTGAAAATCGCTTGAACCCGGCCTGGTCGAGACGGTAAACCCGCTCAAGGAGCCGGGAATCCGCTTCGAGAATGTTTTCTTTCTGCTTTTTGAAAAGAGGCCCCAAGAACCAAAAGATCGGCGCGGTCAACCAGTGGAATCGATACGTGAACCTCTCAGTCAAAAGGAGATTGCCATCGGGTCCTTCCATTTCACCCTCGACGCGTACTTTGACCCACGGACCGACAAACTCATACCAATACCGGTTTTCATCGACCGATGCGCCTACGAACCGCATGTCTTGCTTCAGACCATAGAACCACCCGCGGAGGCGGTACTCAACGTAGTCGGGGCGGCGAACCAGAGTGCGAAGATGAGTGAACCACTTCCGGTGGAGCACGCACACGTGATCGAGATCCATGATGTTTTCAAAAATGAAGCGGCGCGCTGTCTTGATCTGCCTCTTGTAAACAACCTGCCGTTTCATCGTAGTCTTGGCCCCACGATCCAAACCCAGGAAGGAAAAGACGTCATGAGTATCACCGTACTGGCGACCATCCCGGCGACGCTTCCGAAAAGCGTGGAGAGCGTCAAGCTCATTCCGCTCGTCCAGACGATCCATGTCCAGACCCATCGCCATCCCTTCAGGGACTTCGTACCCAGCGTCAGTAGGATTCCTGCGAGAGTGTAGAGCCCGTTGGCTGCCGCTCCGGTCAGGAGCGTTCCTACCGGGCCGACGGAATCGAGATGCTCCGGGAGCCAGCCGATATAGAGCGATTCCGCGAAGACATCGCATGCGAGGCCGGCGGCGGCGATCAGAAAGGCCCCGACCCCCCACTTGGGGGACGCAAGCCGCGCACCCCACCACGCATAAAACGCCAAGAGGCTTGAAGCCGCCGCGATCCAAAGCGCCCATCCTCCCCTCCATAAGTTCGGATGCTCCTGAATATAGGCCGCTCTTTCCATCGGATGGGGAGCGGCTTCAGTCCCCTGGCGTAAAGCGAGAAGGAGAACACCAGCCGCCAGCGCATTCAGGATCGCACAGACGTGGGGAGCAGAAGCCCGCACCCTTCCGCCCAGGCGGGTCCCCTCCAAGAGAAAGAGCGAGAAGGGAAGCAACCAAAGGATATCGCTAAAGACAACCAGCGTGAAGGTGCGCATCGGCCATTCTCCACGGCCGACGGCCATGCTCCATCCTGCGGCTGCCAGCAGTTTCCCGGCCAGGCCGATGCCAATAAGCGGTTTGGCGATGTCAAGCCGAAAGGTGCAGTAACCATAGACCAGCCCGAGAAGGCCGCTCCCTAGACCCACTCCCTGCCACAACGCGAGGTATCGAGGCGGATCCATGGAGAAGAGCTGGAAAAAGGACTGCGGCCAGCAGATGACCCATAGACCAAAGCCCAGGTGGTAGAGCGTCGCAAACGAGAAGATTACTTGATAGAGGCGCGACCTGTACACGCGGGCTCCCTCGAGATTATCCTGAACCATCGTCATCCTCTACCATCAATGGCACTGTCGAACTATACCGCGTGATTCTTTTCATGGACATTCGAAGCATCATCCATGTTTTATGATACTTGAGTCGGGCAGGGACGATGCCGGACGGCAGCGTATCTGCGGATGAATGATCCGGAGGAAGGGGCGAGTCGACTGGCCTCTGATGCACATGGAATCCCTGAGCGGCAGGCTGGCATCCATCGTCTTGCCCGACACGGACGGCCGAGAAATTCGACTTGGTTCCTTGTGGGAGGCGAAGCCTGCGATCGTCGTGTTCCTCCGTCATTATGGCTGAATCTTCTGCCGTGAGCACGTAGCGCAGTTGTGCGCACATGAGTCGGAATTCCGTGACCGCGGGGCGCAGTTGGCCGCCATCGGGCTCGGGGACTGCGTCTATGCGCGCCGGTTCCGAGAAGAAACCGGCCTGACATTTCCGCTCTTGATCGACGAGCGGCGGGAAGCATATCGGGCGGCCGGCCTGAGAACCGCGAGTCTCCTGCACCTCCTGCGCCGTGACAATGCACAGGCTCGCGCCCGGGCGCGCGAGGCCGGGCACCGGCAGCATCGGCTGGGGCGCAATCCGTTCCAACTTGGTGGCAGCTTTATTTTCGGTCCTGGCAACGTGGACCGATTCGCGCACGTCAGCACCACTTTCGGCGACCATGCGTCGCCGGCTGATCTCCTAGCTGCGCTACGTTAATTGCCGAGTTCGGCCAGCGCTCCCGCCCCTGCCGACAAACTGGCGCGCGTCGCACGCCGCCTCAATGCCGCCCGGGCTTATGCGTCGTCGCCGCTTCATTCCTTGCTCTCCCCGCGCCTCGTTGCCGTCATGTCGCACGTGGGAGGCAACATGGAGCGAATCGAAACCGACGTGGATACGTTCCTGGCGGGGGAAGCGGATCGGCTGCGCGTGATCGCCTTCGCGCTTCGAGGAATGGCGGGCGACATGGGCGGGGAAGGCGTGGAATCGAAGGTCTTGCACGCCTCGGCGGGCGAGCTGGAAGCCCTGGCGCGGGGGCTCGATGGCGTTCGCGAGCACCTGTGCCAGAACTGCAAGGTGCTGGAAGTCGAGGAGAGCTTGAGGATCGGCGGGAAGTAGGGGGTGGGGCGGCATGTCCGAAGGCAGGCCGGCCGTGGTCTCGGGGCGGCTGATAGATGAGCCGAAGCTGCGGCGGAGCGGTCCTGGAGGAGCGGCGCTT
>JACQVR010000110.1 GCA_016209705.1 Planctomycetota bacterium | reverse complement strand
GTACGTTTACGATAAATTGCGAGCTGCGGGGATGAGCCGCCAAGATGGAGTGGTTTTTCATGATTGTCGCCGGCGCTACGCGGCGGAGCGCATGGACTACCTGATTGATGAGCGGAAAATGCCGCCCGAGAGAGCGGCGGCGCTGGTGGCTCGTGAGTTGGGTCACCATCGGACCGAAGTCCTCCGCTGGTATATGAAGGATCAATAGCGTTGGACGTAAAACACACAAAGACCGTTTCTTTCGGCGGGTACGCGGACGCGTTCAACTACCTGGGCTTGATCGCCGAGGAACGGGAACACTTTGACGAGGCGGTCGCGGATTTCGAGAAGGCGATCGCCCTGGGGCCAGCCCCGCCGCGGAGCCCGCCGCTCCCAGGAGCGTATTCAGCCCCTCCTCCGCGTTGGGCACGCTCACCGGGTTCGGTTGTGGCGCCAGAAACACCTGGAACGACTCCGCCAAGCGGTTGCGCTCGTCGTACTTGGAGCGCGTCTCGTTGACCGCCCGGCCCGCCTCGTCCAGCCGGATCTGCCGCGTCCGGTTGTCGTTGGCGTTATACGCGTAGCTTTCGGCGATGCGTCCCGCCGGGCCCGCTCCCGGGCCCGCGAGCGAGGGATAGACCACGCTCCGCGCATTGTTGCGGGCATCGTAGCTGTAGTCCGTCCGGCGCGTGGGAAGGCCCGCCACGGCGACGCCGACGCCTTCCATTTTGCCCGTCAGATTCCCATTGAGATCATATTCATACGTCGCGTTGAAAAAGGCGGACGGCCCGTTGCCGCGGTCGACGACGGTCTCACGAGGCCGATCCAGCGGGTCGTAGAACGTGCGGCTGACGAATCCTTCCGGATTGGTCACCCGCCGGACGTTGCCTTCGCGATCGAAGTTGTAGCTCGTCGCGCCGCTCGTGGCGTCGGTACTGGTCAAGACGCGGCCGAGGACGTCGTAGGTCGCGGACGAAACCGAGCCCAAATCGTCGCTTACAGCGGTGACGTTGGAGTCGGCGTCGTACGTGTAGGTCACGGTGTTGATGACATCGGAACGGGTGAACATGCGCAAGAGGCCGTCGTACGTGAACGTCACGGTATTCAGGCCGGTGACGCATCCGTGAGGCACCTGGAAAGCTTGACATCCGTAGCTACATAATCATATATATACACCCGTGGAGAGGGGCTGGCGCGTCCGGGAGTTCGACTGGGATGAGGCCAATGAGGAGCACATCGCCCGCCACGGCATCACGCCGCAGGAGGCCGAAGAAGTCTTCCGCGGACGGGTCTTGCTCAGGCGCGCCCGAAGCGGCCGGTATTACGCGTCCGGCCAAAGCGGGAGGGGACGGTATCTCGCCCTCATCGTGGAGCGGCGAGCGGACCGCGTCGTCCGCGTGATCACGGCCCGCGACATGGACGACCAGGAGCGCCGGTTTTACCGACGATGGAGGAAGTGACGATGACTCGAAAGCGGCAGTTTAAGAAGGGACCCCGGAAGCTACCGGCGTTTCGTAGCGCCGAGGAGGAGGCGCGTTTCTTCGAGACGCACAGCATGGCCGGCTACTGGGATCAGATGGAGGACGTCGACCAGATAATCGAGCTGGCACCCGCCTTGGCCCGGCGGATCCAGGAACGGATGAAGAAGCGGCTCCTAGCGCTGCGCATCGAAGAGTGGCAGATCGAGCGCGCCAAGCAGATCGCCCGGCGCAAGCACGTTCCCTATCAGCAACTGATGAGGGAGTGGATCAGCCGCGGCATCCGCTCAGAGGGGACCAAGAAGCGCCGGGCACAGTGACCTCGGCGCGGCGTCCCTCCGCCCGCCTTGGGGTCGGCCGCGCCACGCCCTCGGCGTAAATCCCTCCGCGCCGCGGCCGACAAAAACGCCCCCACAAAATCCGCCGCGGCGCGGGTATCCTGCCCTCATGATTCACGCACTGCTTCTGATCGCCCGATGGAGCGCTCTCGCCCATGACCGGTGGCGCACCAGGGTCGCTTGCCACCGCCCGCTGGCCGCTGAAGTGGACGCGCTTCGCGAGCTGATTGAACAATTGCGAGCCGAGATTCAGTTGCCTCGTGCCCGGCTCTTGCGCCTCGATTCCAGGCGCCGCCCTCATTATCTGCCTTGGGAGAGGCTTGGAATCCTTTGGCATCAGGCCCGTTACGGGCTTTCGGTCGAGGCGACAGCGCGCACCTTCGTCTTTTCGATTCAGACCGTGCTCAACAGGAAAAAGGAAGTCGTTTCCGGCGTCGCCCATTTGGTTCAAGCTCGACCACCGGTCAATCGCCTGCCGGAGCTGGTCAACGAGATTGTTCTGCGACTCAAACGCGAATGGCCCAGATGGGGAACCCGGCGGATCGCCGGGATTCTGGCTCGGCTCGGAATTCAGGCTTCTCGATCCAGCGTTCAGCGCATCCTGCGCCGCAAGCGGCCGCCGGCAAACGTTGGTTGCTTGCCTCGCCCCCATCGCGGCCAGCTCAGAGCGAAGTCTCCCGGCCACATCTACCTTTTGGATTTTACCCGCGTTCGATCTTTCTTCCGCTCGATCGTCGTCGGCGCGGTGATCGATGCCTTTTCCCGCAAGGTGTTGGCGATTCGCGTCTCTTTCGGCGAGCCGGATGCGGCCTTCGCCCGCGACGGACGCCCCGTTCGGCAGGAGGAGCGGGATTCTTTTCATCTGTTCGATGTTGCCCCGCAAGCGTTCCGGGAGGCGCACGATGAGCTCGAACCGGCGGTCCCCCTCGAAAACTTCGCCCACGCTCTTGCCGCCGATCGCGATCTCGATCACTTCCTGCACTTCCGAAACGTTCAGGCCGTACCGGGCCATTTGACGGCGGTCCATCTGGATGGTGAGGATGGGAAGTCCGGTCGTCTGCTCCAGCTTGACGTCGGAAGCGCCCGGGATCTTTTCGAGGAGCGCTTCGATCCGTTTCCCTGTTTCGTCCAGCTGGTCCATGTCGTCCCCGAAGACCTTGACGGCCACGTCACTCCGGACGCCGGCGATGAGCTCGTTGAACCTCATCTGGATGGGCTGGATGAACTCGTAGTTGTTTCCGGGCACCCGCCGGAGCCCTTCTTCGATGTGCCTGACGAGGTCGGCCTTGGATCGCTTGGGGTCCGGCCATTTGGACCGATGCTTCATCATGACATAGATATCGGCCACGCTCGGGGGCATGGGGTCGGTCGCGATCTCCGCGGTCCCGATCTTGGCGAAGACGTAGTCCACTTCGGGGAACTCCTTGATCCTCTTTTCAAGGACGTTCTGCATGTCGATGGCTTGGGTCAGGCTCGTTCCCGGAATGCGAAGACCGTGGACGAGCAGGTCGCCTTCGTCGAGGCTGGGAAGGAACTCGCTCCCCATGTGCAGGGCGACCCAACCGCTCAGGGCGATCAGGGCCACGGCTCCCGCCACCACGACGACCCGGGCCTTGAGCGCGACGGCCAGGAGGGGCGTATAGACCTTCTTGATTCCCCGCATCAAGAAGTTCTCTTTCTCGGCGACGCGGCCCGTGACGAAGAGGGTGATCGCCGCCGGGATGAAGGTCACCGAGAGAATCATTGCGCCCAGGAGGGCCAGAAGGACCGTGAAGGCCATGGGATGGAACATCTTCCCTTCGATCCCGCTCAGCGTCAGGATCGGAAGGTAGACCACCATGATGATGACGGTGCCGAATATGCTGGGGCGCAACACCTCGCTCGACGAGGAAAAGACCACTTTGAACCGCTCGTCCCGGCTCAGAAGCCGTCCCAGGCGATGCTGCTCGGCTCCGAGGCGGCGAATGCAGTTCTCGACGATGATGACGGCCCCGTCCACGATGATGCCGAAGTCGAGAGCCCCGAGGCTGAGTAGATTGCCGCTCACCTTGTTGGCGACCATTCCCGTGACGGTGAACAGCATCGAAAGGGGAATGATGAGGGCGGTCAGAATTGCCGCCCGGACATTCCCGAGAAAGAGGAACAGGATGACCACGACCAGGACCGCGCCTTCCAGGAGATTGTCCCGCACGGTCGCGATCGTCGCGTTCACCAGATTCGTTCGGTCATAGACCGTCTTGGCGACCACTCCTTTGGGGAGCGTCCGGTTCACCTCTCGCATTTTCTCGGCGACCTGCTGGGACACCGTTCGGCTATTCTCGCCCATGAGCATGAAGACCGTTCCCAGGACGACTTCTCGACCGTTCTCCGTGGCCGCCCCGGTGCGAAGCTCCTTCCCGAGGAGAACGTCCGCTACGTCGCGGATGTAGATGGGCACCCCGTCGCGGTTCCCGATCACGATCTGTCGAATCTCCTCCAAATCGCGGACTTGGCCCGGGGCCCGGATGAGGTACTGCTCCCCGCTGTGCTCGATGTACCCGGCTCCGACGTTGGAGTTGTTCTTGGCGAGAGCCCCGAGGATGTCCTGGAAGGTGAGGCCGTAGGAGATGAGTTTCGCGGGATCGGGCGTCACGTGGAACTGCTTTTCGTACCCGCCCACTGTGTTGACGTCCGCCACGCCCGGGACGTTGCGGAGTTGAGGCCGCACGATCCAGTCCTGGATGGTCCGGAGGTCCGTCGATGTGTAGGGACTCCCGTCGCTTTTCAGGGCGCCAGGCTCTGACTCCACAGTCCACAGGAAGATCTCACCCAAACCCGTCGCGACGGGCCCCATGGCCGGCTCGATCCCGGGAGGGAGCTTGCCCTTGATCTCCTGGATGCGTTCGTTGATGAGTTGCCGGGCGAAATAGATGTCCGTCCCGTCGTGGAAGACGACGGTCACCTGGGAGAGGCCGTACCGCGAGATGGACCGGGTGTGCTCCAGTTGCGGCAGCCCGGCCATCGCGGTCTCCACGGGGAAGGTGATCCGCTGCTCGACTTCGAGGGGAGAGAATCCGGGCGCCTCGGTGTTGATCTGGACCTGGACATTGGTGATGTCCGGGACCGCGTCGATGGGCAGCCGTTGGAAGCTGTATACGCCCGCGGCGGCGAGCGCCGCCACCCCCATGAGGACGAACCAGCGATTCCTGACCGCAAAGGACAAGATTCGGTCGAGCATAAGTCTCCCGTATCTAAGAAGCCGCTCCGGACATTCTCACGAATCCCCCGAAACAGGCGTACTCTCGGCCCACGTTAGTGGTCGTGGCTCGCTCCGGACTTCAGGATGTCCGCTTTCATGAGGAAGCTGTTCTTGGAAACGTACTTTATTCCTGCCGACAGGCCCCCTAAGACCTCCACCCATTCTTCGTTTCGGCGTCCCATTTCCAGCGGAACCGCCTCGAAGAGATTCCCGTCCTGGATGAAAACGACGTCCCAGTCCCGAAAGCGCTGGATGGCTTCTACTCGGACCGCGACGGGGACGGTGAACTCTTCCTGGACGAGGTGGACCGCGATGAAGAGACCTGGTCGCCAGACGCCCTCCGGGTTGGCGATCTCAACATGAGCCTTGGCCGCCCGGGTCTCCTTCCCGATCAGCGGACCCACGTAGGCTACCTTGCCCTGCGCCTCGATCCCAAGCGTGTCCGACTTGACGAGGACCCCCTGGTCGACGCGCACAAACTTGAGGTCCTTGTCGTACACCGTGACCTTCGCCAGCACCGT
>JACQVR010000108.1 GCA_016209705.1 Planctomycetota bacterium | reverse complement strand
GGCGGATTCCTGCCCCCCAGCCGTCCATCCGGACGCAACGCCGTCGTTGCGGCCGGACGGACGGCCGATGGCGGCGCCGCCGCAAGGCGGTCGGGGAGCCGTTTCGGCGGCGCGCGTTCGTTCGCGATGCGGCGGGCGGACGAACGCGGAATCCGCCGGCCCAGAACTATCTATTCCCGGTCGCTTCGTGTGAATAACGTCTCGGAAGTACGCAATAACCGGAAGAGCCAAGAATATCTCCCCATCTCCCCTATCTCCACATCTCCTTAAAAAGATCTTCTCGGTGCGCTCCGATTCTTCGGTGACCTCCCCTCTCAGGTTTTGAATTAGCTTCTAAGTCCATAGCCGCTCCCCCTCTCACTCCCCCAACGGGAGTCGGGATCCGGACTTCGCACCCGCCTCCGCGAAAGCTACGGCGGGCCCGCCCATGCCTTGGGGAAAGCGGTTTCGGACTCCCCCCCTGCGCGATCGCGATCCAGCCCGTTCCAGAAGACCGCCAGACCGTCCAGCATGGTTCGGCCCGCCTCGATGAATTTCTCCCGATCAAACGCCGGCTGGGAAAGTAGAAGCTCCAGTTCCGCCATCGTGTGGCCGGCATGCTGCGCCTCCACGAGGTCGTGCCAGGTGAAAAAGGCCAGTTTCAGATCGGGGATCCACGTCCCCTTGATGAGCGTCAAGCCTTCGATCAGCTCGCCCCAAAATCCCGCCGCCGCCCAATTTTCGATCGCGAATCCGGCCCCGGCGGCGACGTCGGGATCCTCACTTCCGTAGAGCCGGATCAATTCGTCACAAAAGAAGAGCGTCGCCGGGGCTCCATGCCGCCGCTGCCCCAGATCGTTGAAGCCCAACCCGAGCGCCGAGGCGAAATTCAGCAGCCATTCGAAATGCCCCGCTCGGAACCGGAAGGTCCCGCCGTCCACCGTGCCCGACGTTCCGACCAGCTCGGGGTCCCCTTCCCGCTCCCGAGCTTCCTCGGTGCGCGCCGGTCCCCGCCGCGGCTCTTCTCCGGGACGCCGGAAAATGACGCCGATCTCGTTGGCCAGGATCTCCTTGGCCGACCGCATCGCCTCCAGGGAGCCGGCGTTGATCATCTTCTTCAGTTGGGCGACGAGGAACTGATTGGAAAAAACCGAAAACTGCCGCGTGAAGTGGCGCAGTTCCTCGATCGCTGCCTCGCCCTTGCGAAACCAGCGCGTATAGCGGTTGTCGACGACGATGGGATGGCCGAGAAATTCGTGCGCGACGCGGTCCAGGAAGCCGCGGGCGCCCTTCCCCGCGCGCGACGAAGCCGCAAGCACCTCGCCCTGGCGAATCATGGATTAGGTTCCTTTCGTCGGAAGCGGCGGATGAAAACGCTTCACCATTTTCAGCACGGTCAAGGACTCCATGCGATCGATGCATCCCAGCGCGACGAGCTTCTCGTTGATGAACCGCTGGAGCGTCCCGATGTCCGCGACCGCGACGTGCGCCACGAAGTCGAATCGCCCCAGGACCTGGGCGCACGTGAGCACTTCATCCAGCCGTTCCATGGCCCGCATGAAGCGGCGGATGTCCGCCGGGCTCTGGTTCTTCAACACGAACGTCATGAGGACCTCCAGCCCTCGCCCGACGTCGGCCGGATCCACCTGGGCGGCGTACCCCCGAATGACCCCGGTCCGCTCCAGCCGCCGCACCCGCCCCAGCGTGGCCGACTCCGAAAGGCCCACGGCCGACGCCAGCCGCGCGTTGGTCGTCTTGCCGTCAAGCAACAGGTTACGAATAATATTCTGATCTATGTTATCCATTCAGCATATAATACTGATTCTACATACTAAATCAACATATAATTCTGAATTCATCCCCTCGAAAACCGTGGACCGATCACCGTTGACCGCCGACCGCAGGACGGGAACCGGAGCGGTACTGGCTCTATTCTACTAACGATGAGTTTCTTGTTTTTTGGCGAAGATTTTTGTCGTCTCCAAGATGGGGAAAGATCCCATGAAGTCCACAGTGCATAGTCCTGGGTCCAGAGTCCCGCGAACCGAAGACCCGACTTCGGACTCGGGACTATGGACTCTGGACTCCCAGCGCGGCGAGAAACCGCTCGGGAAAGCTTGAGTTGCGGCTTCGCCGCGCTGGGCGCAGAAGGGTTCGATGGCGCGGGAAACGCCCCCCGCGCCGTTGACCGGCGTAGCTCGACCCACTTTCGCGGTCCACGGTCCACGGTCCACGGTCAACGGTTTTCAGTCCACGGTCAACGGCGGGACTGGCGCGAACGCATCAGATCGGGTACGGTAGCCGCGCCTCGCGCGCTTGGGGGGAACACTCGAACGGGCCGCCGGCGCGGCGGCCGCGAGGCTCGATCTGGCCATGAATCCGACCAGCCTGCCGTTTCGGATACCGTCGGCCTCCTACCGGCTCCAGTTCCATCGGGACTTCACGTTCCGGGACGCGGCCGACCTGGTGGAGTATCTCCACGCACTGGGCATCAGCGACGTGTACGCTTCTCCCCTGCTCGCCGCCCGGGCCGGAAGCCGGCACGGCTACGACGTCGTGGATCCTTCGCGCCTCAATCCCGAACTCGGCGGCGAGGAGGACCTCCTCCGGTTCGCGACGCGGCTGAAGGAACGCAGCATGAGCCTCATCCTGGACGTCGTTCCCAATCACATGTGCATTTCGGATTCCGCCAATCCCTGGTGGCGGGACGTCCTCGAGAACGGTCCGAGCTCTCCCTACGCCGCCTTTTTCGACATCGATTGGAACCCGCCCAAGGCGGAACTGTGCCACAAAGTTCTGATCCCTTCCCTGAGCGATCAGTTCGGAAAGGTCCTGGAGAACCAGGAAATCCAGGTCCATCATGAAGGCGGCGCGTTCTCGGCGCGGTACGCGGATCAGGAATATCCTCTGGATCCCAAGTCGTGGCCGATCATCCTGAGACCCGTCCTGGACGCGCTGAAGGAATGCCTGGGAGAATCACAGGCCGACGTCCAGGAATTGGAAAGCATCCTCAGCGCTCTGGAGCATCTTCCTTCCCGCACCGATACCGAGGAAGCCAAGGTCAAGGAGCGGCAGCGCGAAAAAGAGGTCATCAAGCGCCGCGTGGCCGCTTTGACCGAAACCCGCGCCGAGGAGCGGTCGGCCCTCGAGGCGTCGTTGCGCGACCTCAACGGCCGCCGCGAGGATCCCCGCAGCTTCGACCGGCTGGATCGGCTGCTCGACGACCAAGCCTATCGGCTGGCGTACTGGCGCGTGGCCATCGATGAAGTCAATTACCGGCGTTTCTTCGACATCAACGAACTGGCCGCCATCCGCGTGGAACACCCCGGCGTTTTCGACGAAGTGCACGCCCGCCTTCTCGATCTGATGCGCCGCGGCGTGATCTCGGGCCTGCGCATCGACCACGTGGACGGCCTCCACGACCCCCAGCAATACCTCCAGGATCTCCAGGCGGCGTGCCGCCGCACGTTGAACGCTCCATCCGGTGAAGGCCGATGCTGCTGGATCGTCGTCGAGAAGATTCTCGGCGCCGATGAACGTCTCAGACCCGACTGGCCCGTCCAGGGCACTACGGGCTACGATTTTCTCAATCAACTCAACGGCCTTTTCGTGCATCCCGCGGGGGAAAAACCCATCCGCCGCTTTTACGAGCTCCTGACCGGCATCCCCCGGGATTTCGAGGCGCGCGCCTATTCCTGCAAGAAACTCATCCTGAAGGTCTCGTTGTCAAGCGAACACCACGTCCTGGCCAGGAAGCTCGATCGCATTTCCGAGCAGCACCGCTGGTCCCGCGATTTCACGTTCAACAGTCTGTACGACGCGCTGGGGGAAGTGCTCGCCTGCTTCCCGGTGTACCGCACGTACCTCCGTGGGCCGCAGGCGGCGCCCGGCGAGGAGGACCGGCGCCACATCCTGACGGCGCTGCGTACCGCCAAGCGGCTCAATCCCGCCACGAGCGAATCCATCTTCGACTTCATCGGATCGATCCTGCTCGGCCAGGAGCCGCTCGGCCTGAGCGACGCGAACCGCGAAGAGCGGCTGCGGTTCGTGATGAGCTTCCAGCAATTGACGGCCCCGGTGATGGCCAAGGCGGTCGAGGACACGGCGTTCTACCGGCATTATCCGCTGGCCTCCTTGAACGAGGTCGGCGGAGACCCGTCGCGATGGTGCCTGAGCCCGGACGAATTCCACCGCCGCAACGCCGAACGCCGGCGGAACTGGCCGCACGGCCTTCTGGCGACGACCACCCATGATTCGAAACGCTGCGAGGACGTGCGCGCCCGGCTCAACGCGCTTTCCGAGATTCCCGCGCTGTGGGAGCGGGCCGTCCTGCGCTGGCGGGAGATGAATCGCCCCCAACGCGTCGCGCTGGAAGGCGTCGAAGCGCCCGACGCGAACGAAGAGTATCTCCTCTACCAAACCCTGGCCGGCACCTGGCCGCCGGAACGGCCGGCGGGCGTCCCGGACGGCACCGTGCTCCAGATCCAGAATTACATGCTCAAGGCCATCCGCGAGGCGAAAATTCACACGAGTTGGATCAACCCCAACGAGCCCTATGAGCAGGCGGTCATGGATTTCATCCGGCGGCTGCTGGATCCGTCCGCCAGCCGGCGATTCCTGGCCGATTTCCGAAAATTCCTGGCGTCTCTGATTCCCGCCGCCATGTTCAGCTCGCTCTCCCAGGTCCTGCTCAAGATCTGCGCTCCGGGGGTGCCGGACTTCTATCAAGGTTCCGAGCTCTGGGACCTCCGCCTGGTTGATCCAGACAACCGCGGCCCCGTCGATTTCGCCACCCGGCGCGCCATGCTGGCGTCTCTGGATGAAGAAACCGATCTCGCCCGACGGATCGCCCAGATGGTCCGCGCCCTGGAGGACGGCCGGATCAAATTGTTCGTCATCAGCCGCGCCCTGCGCTTCCGCCGGGATCACCCCGAACGTTTCACTACGGGCGAGTACGTCCCGTTGCACGCCTCGGGCGCCCGGGCGGCGCACGTGTGCGCCTTCGCGCGCGCCGCTTCCGGTGGCGCCGCCATCGCCGTCGCCGGACGCTTCTTCATGTCCCTGGAAGCCGGCCGCCGCCCCCCCGTCGGCGCCCGAATCTGGAAAAAGACGCTGCTTCCGCTGACCGGTCTGGCGCACGGCGGCGCGTGGCGCGACGTCCTGAGCGGCCGTGAGGTGCGAGCCGTCAAGACCGGCGGCTCCTTCGCCCTGCTCCTGGAGGAGGTGTTCGCCCACCTCCCGGTCGCGTTGCTCCGCGGACCGGAGCGTTGACCTTTTGAAATATTTTGCATACATACTATCCATCTCATGGATCAACACATCGCGATCGCCTCGATCACGCCGTGCGTGGACGGAGGGCGGTATCCCGTCAAGCGCATCCAGGGCGAACGTTGCGCCGTGGAGGCAACGGTCTTCCGTGACGGTCACGAAACGATCCGCGTCGT
Source organism: Planctomycetota bacterium (assembly GCA_016209705.1). Taxonomy (GTDB): domain Bacteria; phylum Planctomycetota; class MHYJ01; order MHYJ01; family JACPRB01; genus JACQVR01. The sequence continues at coordinate 9,246 of JACQVR010000108.1, read as the reverse complement.
CCTGCGCTGGCGCCGCGCGCACGACAAGACCTACCGCGAGATCCCCATGACGCTCGCCAACGCGGGACTCGACCTCTGGCGCGCCACCTTTCCGATGGCCGACGTCGGCCGGTACGCGTTCACCATCGAAGCGTGGACCGATCTTTACGCCTCCTGGTTGGACGACCTGCGAAAGCGCGTGGAAGCGGGCCAATCCGACATCCGCAGCGAACTTCTGGAAGGAGTCGCGCTCCTCAAGCGCGTTCGGCGCCGCGCCGGCGCCGAGGACCGAGCCCGCCTGGCCGACGCGGCGACGAAACTGGCCTCCGCGGATGTGCCGCCTCAATCCGCCTGGGAGACCGCGGCCGCGCTCTCCGATCTCATGCTCCGCTTGCAACCCCGCGACGACGCCGTCGTGCACAAACCGGAAATCGAAGTGACGGCGGACCGGCCGCGCGCCCGCGCCGGCGCCTGGTACGAGATGTTCGTGCGTTCGCAGGGAGACACGCCGGGTAAGGGAGCGACATTGCGCGAGGCCGAGCGCCGGATTCCCGACATCCGCGACATGGGATTCGACGTCCTTTACCTGGCCCCCGTCCATCCGATCGGCCGCACCCACCGCAAAGGACGCAACAACTCGCTGCGCGCCGAGCCGGGGGATCCGGGCAGCCCCTGGGCCATCGGCAGCGAGGCGGGAGGCTTCGACGCGGTCGAACCTTCGCTGGGAACGATCGAAGACTTCGATCACTTTGTGGAAGCGGCGCGCGCGGCCGGCCTGGAGATCGCCTTCGACGTCGCGCTGCAATGTTCCCCCGACCATCCGTGGGTGAAGCAGCACCCCGCCTGGTTCTACCGCCGTCCGGACGGAAGCATCAAGTACGCCGAGAACCCGCCCAAGAAATACGAGGACGTCTATCCGCTCAACTTCGACACCCCCGATCGCGCGGCGCTCTGGAACGAGATCCGGCGCATCCTCTTATTCTGGATCGGGCACGGCGTGAAGATCTTCCGCGTGGACAACCCCCACACCAAGCCGCTGCGGTTCTGGGAATGGCTGATCCGCGAGATCCAGTCCGAGCATCCCGACGTCCTGTTCCTCGCCGAAGCCTTCACCCGGCCTCCCATGATGAAAACGCTGGCGAAGCTCGGATTCAGCCAGTCGTACACGTACTTCACCTGGCGCCACACGAAGGCGGAACTGACGGAATACTTGACGGAGCTGACCCAGCCGGAGATGCGCGACACGTTCCGCCCGAACTTTTTCACCAATACCCCGGACATCCTTCCGCGGTTCCTGGTCGACGGCGGCCGTCCCGCCTTCAAGATGAGGCTCGTTCTGGCCGCGACCCTCTCGCCATCCTACGGCATGTACAGCGGCTATGAATTATGCGAGAGCGACTGGATGCCCCACCACGCGATTCCGGGAGACATCGAGTACCTCCATTCCGAGAAATACGAAATCAAGGTGCGCGACTGGAACGCGCCGGGGAACATCAAAGACTTCATCGCGAAGATCAACGCGATCCGCCGGGAAAATCCCGCGCTCCACCGCCTGGCGAACCTCCGTTTTCTGGAAATCGTCAACGACCAGCTTCTTGCGTACGCCAAATGGTCTCCGGACCGAACGAACATCCTGATCATCGCCGTCAACCTCAATCCCTTCCAGCCGCATCAGGGCACCGTCCACGTCCCGGCGGAGGTCGCCGGCGTGGCGCCCGGGGAAACGTTCCTGGCGCACGACCTGATCACGGACGCCGTGTACCCGTGGTCAGAGCGCAATTTCGTCCGCCTGGACCCCCACGTGGAACCGGCGCATGTCCTGCGCGTCGAGAGGACCCGCCCGTGACCGACGACGCCCTCTGGTACAAGGACGCGATCTTCTACGAGCTGCACGTCCGCGCGTTTCTCGACAGCGACGCCAGCGGTTCGGGCGACTTCCGCGGCCTGACCTCCAAGCTCGACTATCTGCACGATCTCGGCGTCACGACCCTCTGGCTGCTGCCGTTCTATCCCTCTCCGCTGCGCGACGACGGGTACGACATCTCGGATTACGCGAGCGTCCATCCCTCCTACGGCACGCTGTCCGACGTCAAGACGTTCCTCAAGGAAGCCCATCGGCGCGGCCTGCGCGTCGTCACGGAGTTGGTGCTCAACCACACCTCCGACCAGCATCCCTGGTTCCAGCGCGCCCGCCGGGCTCCGCCCAACAGCCGCTGGCGGAATTTCTATGTCTGGAGCGACACGCCCGAGCGATTCCTGGGAAGCCGCGTCATCTTCAAGGATTTCGAAGGCTCCAACTGGACCTGGGATTCCGTCGCCCGTTCCTACTTCTGGCATCGCTTCTATTCCCACCAGCCGGACCTCAATTTCGACAGTCCCGAGGTGCGCCGGGCGCTGCGTCAAGTCGTCGATTTCTGGTTCGGCCTGGGGGTCGACGGGCTGCGCCTGGACGCGGTCCCGTACCTCTTCGAACGGGAAGGCACGAACTGCGAAAACCTGCCGGAAACGCATGCGTTCCTCAAATCGATCCGGCGTCACGTCGACGAGCGGGTCAAGGGCCGGATGCTTCTGGCGGAGGCCAATCAATGGCCGGAGGACGCCGCGGCGTACTTCGGGCAAGGCGACGAATGCCACATGGCCTTCCACTTCCCCATCATGCCGCGCATGTTCATGTCCATCCACATGGAAGACCGCTTTCCGCTCGTCGACATCCTCCAGCAGACGCCCGTCATTCCCGAGACCACCCAGTGGGCGATCTTCCTGCGCAACCACGACGAACTGACGCTGGAAATGGTGACCGACGAGGAGCGCGACTACATGTACCGGGTCTACGCGACCGATCCCCAGGCCCGCATCAATCTGGGGATCCGCCGCCGCCTGGCGCCGCTGCTAGGGAACAACCGGCGCAAGATCGAACTGATGAACGGTCTGCTCTTTTCCCTTCCCGGCACGCCGGTGATCTACTACGGCGACGAGATCGGCATGGGAGACAACATCTATCTCGGCGACCGCAACGGCGTCCGCACCCCCATGCAGTGGAGCGCGGATCGCAACGCCGGATTTTCCCGCGCCAATCCTCAGCGGCTCTACCTGCCGATCATCATCGATCCCGAATACCATTACGAGGCGATCAATGTCGAGGCGCAACAGAACAACCCCCATTCGCTTCTATGGTGGATGAAACGGATGATCGCGCTGCGGAAACGGCACAAGGCGTTCAGTCGAGGGACGATCGAATTCCTCTTTCCCGAGAATCGGAAGATCCTGGCATTCATCCGCCACTGGAACGATGAATCCCTCCTGATCGTGGCCAACCTGTCCCGTTTCACCCAATTCGCGGAGCTGGATCTCTCCGCCTACCGCGGAACGGCGCCCCTGGAGATGTTCGGCCGGACCGATTTTCCGCCGATCGGCGAACGGCCTTACCTCCTCACGCTGGGTCCTCATACCTTCTACTGGTTCGACCTCCGGCCCATGCGGCCGGCAGAGGCGGCCGGCCTCCCCGAGGAGCTGCGGACGATCGATGTCCCGGGATCGTGGGAGTCCGTTTTCAGCGCGGAGCGCCGGCCCGCCCTGGAAGAGGTACTGCAAGCCTATCTCCCGAAGCGGCGATGGTTCCGATCCAAGGGCCGGCGCATCAAATCCGTCTCCATCAAGGAAGCCTTCAAGGTTCCCTGCGAAAACGAAGGCGCGTACCTTACGACCCTGCACGTCGAATACCTGGAGGACGCTCCCGAGACTTACGCCCTTCCGCTGGCCTTCGCACCGAATCGGCCGGCGGCCGAACCGGGTGCCGTCGCGCGCCTGAAACCGCAGGGCGGCCCCGAAGGCGTGCTCTACGATCCGACAGGCGAGAAAGCCTTTTCCAACGCCATCCTGGACCTGATCGCCCGGCGGCGCCGCCTGCGCGGTCGGCCCGGGGGAGAAATCCACGCCATCCCCACGCGCGCATTTCGAAGATGGCGCGGAACGGGAACACTGGAGAGTTCGCTCCTCAAGGCGGAGCAAACCAATTCCTCGGTTCTCTTCGGCGACCGCCTGATCCTCAAGATCTACCGCCGATTGGATGAGGGGATCAACCCCGATCTCGAAATCGGCACGTTCCTGACGGAAGGGGTGGCGTTCCCCCACACTCCGGACGTGGCGGGGCAATTGGAGCTGCGCCGTCCCGAGCGGCCTCCTGTCACGGTCGCCACGCTTCAGCAATTCCTGCCCAATCAGGGCGACGCCTGGACCTATACGCTGGACCAGCTCGGCTTGTACTTCGAGCGCGTGCTCGCCGCCCCGCCGGACAAGTCGGAAGCTCCCGTCCCGACCCTTCCGATCCTGGATTTGACGGAACAGCCGCTGCCGCCTCTGGCCCAGGAGATGATCGCGGCCTACCTCGAGTCAGCAAGACTGATCGGCCAGAGGACAGCCGAGCTGCACGCGGCGCTCGCCTCGACGTCCCAGTATCCGGATTTCGCGCCCGAGCCGTTCAGCGAGCTGTACCAGCGGTCGCTCTACCAATCCATGAGAAGCTTGGGCACTCGCGTATTCCAACAACTCCGCCGCAGTTTACCGAACCTCCCGGCGTCGGTCCGGGACGAAGCGCATCACGTGCTCGGCCTCGAGCCGAAAATCATGCGCACGTTCCAGGCCATCGTGCCCAAGAAGCTTTCGGCCCTGCGCATCCGGATCCACGGCGACTACCACCTCGGCCAGCTTCTCTACACCGGAAAGGATTTCGTGATCATCGATTTCGAGGGCGAGCCGGCGCGCCCGCTCAGCGAGCGACGGTTCAAGCGGTCCCCTCTGCGGGACGTCGCGGGCATGCTGCGCTCGTTCCAATACGCCGCCGCCTCCGCCCTGATGAAGGAGACGGCCAGCGGGGAGATTCCGCCCGAACGATTGCCCGCCATGGAAGCCTGGGGGCGCTACTGGCAGCGATGGATCAGCTCCGCGTTTCTCAAGGCGTATCTCGAAGTGGCGGCGAAAGGGTCGTTCCTGCCGAAGGCGCGAGAAGAGCTGCGCCTGATGCTGAACCTTTATATCCTGGAAAAGGCGGTCTATGAGCTGGGATACGAGCTCAATAACCGTCCGGAGTGGCTCGCGATTCCCTTGAAGGCGATCAGCGAACTTATGGAATAGGAGGGCACGGAGTAGCCGGAGTTCCCAGAGAGGAAAAATAACCACCGAGACACGGAGGCACGGAGAAAATTCTTATGAACCGCCAAAGCGCCAAACCGCCAAAGAGCTCCAAAAAGGACATCCCCGCTTTTGCGTTTCGGCGGATCGTTCGAGCGCGTTGAGGAAGAGAGGCTCTTCATGATTATTCGTAATTCGTGATTCGCGATCGCATCCACATGACCACAAAGCAAACGGCGGGCGAGGTTCGGCACGACGCGTCGCTTGTGACCGACTACGACCTCCATCTCTTCAACCAAGGCACGCATTACGCGCTGCACGAGAAGTTGGGATCCCATCTCCTCCCCCAAGGGGAAGGCACCACCTTCGGCGTGTGGGCGCCGAACGCCGAACGGGTGTCGGTCATCGGCGACTTCAACGGATGGACGCCCCGCCGGCACGAGCTGCGGCCGCACGGATCCTCGGGGATCTGGGAAGGCGTGATTCCGGGCGTGGGACGGGGGGCCACGTACAAATACCACATCGAGTCGCGCTTCAACGGGTACCGCGTGGACAAGGCCGATCCCTTCGCGGTCCGCCAGGAGACTCCGCCCGCGACGGGATCGGTGATCTGGGATCTGGAGTATGTGTGGCAGGATCAGGAGTGGATGCGCTCCCGCCGCGCGCGCCACGCGCTCGACGCGCCCCTGTCCATTTACGAGGTGCACGCCGGGAGCTGGCACCGCGTCCTCGAAGAGAAAAGCCGGCCGCTTTCCTGGCGCGAAATGGCGGAGCCGCTGGCCGAATACGCGAACCGACTGGGGTTCACCCACGTGGAATTCCTGCCCATCATGGAGCACCCGTTTTACGGATCCTGGGGCTACCAGACCACGGGATACTTCGCCCCGACCAGCCGGTATGGTTCGCCCCAGGATTTCATGTTCCTCGTCGACCATCTGCATCGCCACGGCCTCGGCGTCATCCTGGACTGGGTGCCCTCGCATTTCCCCACCGACGAGCACGGATTGGGATATTTCGACGGGACGCACCTCTACGAGCACTCCGATCCGCGCCAGGGGTTCCATCCCGATTGGGGAAGCTTCATCTTCAACTACGGCCGGCATGAAGTCCGGAGCTTTCTCATCAGCAGCGCCCTCCACTGGCTTGAACGTTTCCACGTCGACGGGCTGCGGGTCGACGCCGTCGCGTCGATGCTCTATCTCGACTACTCGCGACGAGAGGGGGAATGGATCCCCAACCCGCACGGCGGGCGGGAGAACCTGGAAGCGATCCGGTTCCTGCGGAGCCTGAACGAGGAGATCTACCGCCGGCATCCCGACGTGCACACGCTGGCGGAGGAGTCCACCTCCTGGCCGATGGTTTCACGTCCCACCTATCTCGGCGGCCTGGGATTCGGGATGAAATGGGACATGGGATGGATGCACGACACGCTGGAGTACATGGGCAAGGACCCCATCCATCGAAAGTACCACCACAACCGGCTGACGTTCCGGATGCTGTACGCCTATCACGAGAACTTCGTCCTGCCCCTGTCGCATGACGAGGTCGTCCACGGCAAGGGATCGCTCCTGGGCCGGATGCCCGGCGACCTCTCGCAGAAGTTCGCCAACCTCCGCCTGCTGTTCGCCTACATGGTCGCGCAGCCCGGCAAGAAGCTCCTCTTCATGGGCGGCGAGTTCGGACAGTGGTCCGAATGGAACCACGACCACAGCCTGGATTGGCATCTGCTCGAGTACGCCCCGCACCGAGGCGTGCAGCAGTTGGTCGCCGATCTCAACAGTCTGTACCGCCGCGAGCCGGCGTTGCATCAAGGCGACCTCGACCCGGCCGGCTTCGAGTGGATCGACTGCGACGACGTGCTCGAGAGCACGATCTCGCTCCTGCGCCGAGCGCCGGCCGGAGGGGCGCGTCCCATCGCGGCGGCGTTCAATTTCACGCCGGTCCTCCGAACCGATTTCCGCATCGGCGTGCCGCACGGCGGCTATTGGAAGGAGATGCTCAACAGCGACGCCGCCGAGTACGGCGGAAGCGGACAAGGCAACCTCGGCGGACGGAACGCCGAGCCGCAGCCCTGGCACGGACGGCCGTTTTCCCTCCAGATCACCCTTCCTCCGCTGACAGGACTCTTCTTCCGCTGCGAGGAGCCGGGAACGTGAGCCTCGGCGCGGATTACCTGGGTTCCGGACGCTGTCGCTTCCGCGTGTGGGCGCCGAACGCTCGAACCGTCCGCGTGCGGATCACGGAGCCGGAACCGCGCGACGTTCCCTTGCAGCGGCTCGATCGAGGTTATTTCGAAGCCGAAGTCGAGCGGGTAAATCCGAGAACGCTCTACGTCTATCGCCTGGAAGATCGGGAGGAGCGTCCCGACCCGGCGTCGCGATTTCAACCGCGTGGCGTCCACGGGCCGTCCCAGGTGATCGACCCCCGCTTCGAGTGGACGGAAGGCGCCTGGAAGGGCCTGCCCCTGGACCGCGCCGTCTTCTACGAGCTGCACGTCGGCACGTTCACGCCGGAAGGCACGTTCGGTGCGGTCATCGATCGGCTGGACGATTTGAAGGAGCTCGGCGTCACGGTGGTCGAGCTCATGCCCGTGGCGCAGTTTCCCGGCGGGCGCAACTGGGGCTACGACGGCGTGTACCCGTTCGCCGTCCAGGATTCGTACGGCGGTCCCGTGGAACTCAAGCGGCTGGTCGACGCCTGCCACGCCCGCGGCCTGGCCGTGGCGCTGGACGTGGTCTACAACCACCTCGGCCCGGAAGGGAACTACCTGGCGGCCTACGGGCCTTATTTCACCGATCGATACAAGACCCCCTGGGGCTGGGCGATCAACTTCGACGGCCCGCACAGCGACGAGGTACGCGCGTACTTCATCGAGAACGCTCTTTACTGGATCTCGGAATTTCACATGGACGCCCTCCGCCTGGACGCGCTGCACGCCGTCGTGGACGTCTCGGCGCGTCCCTTTCTCGAGGAGTTGGCGGACGCGGCGCATGCGGAAGCCAAGCGCTTGGGCCGGACCGTCCATCTGATCGCGGAGGTCGACCGCAACGATCCAAAATTCGTTCAACCGCCGGACGCCGGCGGATTGGGTCTCGACGCGTTGTGGAACGACGATTTCCACCACAGTTTGAGGAGCCTGTTGACGAGCGAGCGCTCGGGGTATTACCAGGACTTCGGGTCCCTGGAACAGCTCGGGCGCGCGTACACGGATGGATTCGTGCTGGCCGGTCACCATTCGGCCTACCGGGAGCGCCGTCACGGGCGGGCGGCCACGGGGGTGGAGGCGCGGAAGTTCGTCGTCTTTTCGCAGAATCACGACCAGGTCGGCAATCGCCTCATGGGCGAGCGGCCGAGCGCGCACACGTCGTTCGAAGGGCTGAAGCTGGCGGCGGCGGCGACGATCCTGTCCCCGTACGTGCCGCTTCTGTTCATGGGGGAGGAATACGGGGAGACGGCGCCGTTCTGCTACTTCGTGAGCCATTCGGACGCCGGGCTGGTCGAGGCGGTGCGGCGCGGCCGGAAGGAGGAGTTCGCGCGTTTCGGGTGGTCGGCCGAACCGCCGGACCCGTTCGACGAAGCGACGTTCCGGCGCTGCGTCCTGGACGCCCGTCTTCGGGATCGCGAGCCGAACCGCGCGATGCGGGATTTCTATCGCGAACTGATCCGCTTGCGCGGATCCGAACCCGCCTTGTCGGTCTTGAGCCGGGATCGGGTCTCCGCCGCCGCGTACGAGCCAGAACGGGTGCTCGTGGTCCGCCGCGGGGCGGGATCGAGCCAATCGTTCCTGGCGCTCAATTTCTCGGCCGTCCCGTCGGCGATCACGTTGCCTCCCCGAGGCGGGACGTGGACGCGCCGGCTCGATTCGGCGGACCGCCGCTGGGGCGGTCCCGGCGCGATCGCCCCGGCGTCGCTGACGCTGGATAAAGAAAGCATCCTGTCCGTGCATCCGCTGAGCGCCGTCCTCTACACGATGGACGAGAGCGGTTCGCCGCCGGCGCGCACCGCGCGGGCGGCGGCGATACGATGCTAAGACCCTATCTCAGTAGGCATCGTGGCCGCGGTGACGGCGCGGAGGGCGCGGATGCAAGGAGCGCCGACGCAAGCGTATTGACGGAGAAATACGCTGAGGAGGCGCGACGC
>JACQVR010000106.1 GCA_016209705.1 Planctomycetota bacterium | reverse complement strand
TCATTGGCCCGCGTATTGGCTCCACGCTTCCTCCAGACCGCGCCTCACGGCACAGCCCTTGCGCTTCGCTATCCTTCACCTCCATCAGGTTGGAAGAGGACTCACACCTCCAAGCTGTCGAACATGTCCAGCGCACCAAAAGAAACGCCCCGGCCTCATCGACCGGGGCGCTCCTCCCGCGAACGACCTTGGGACCCGCTACTCTTTCCTATCCTATCTCCTTACCTTGGAACTTCTCGATTCGGATCGGATTCTTTCTGATCCCTCCGATGGGGAGCCTCTCCCGAACGCTCGTTCGTCCGTGGTTCCACGCCTCCGTGAGGGAACAGTCCCGATTGCTCGCACGTCCGGACCGCTCGGCCCGTGCAGTTGTTCCGGTGCTGGATGTCGGCGGCCACCCTGGCCCACCGGCTGCACGTATCGCATCGGAAGATCACGAGCGACGGCAAGACCGTTTCCACGCAGCAATCCTTCACGCTCGGAGGACAGCACCGCTCGGAATGCAGGATCTCGCGTTCGCCGTGCATCTTGCAGGGAAATGCGCTTTTCAGGCACGTATCCACCTTCTCGAGCTGGCTTTTGCATTTCGCGCAGGTTCCCTTTTCTTCCGCGCCCTTCCCCGCCTCCTCCCCGGCGCCCGATTCGGACGGGATCGCAAAGATACGGCACCCCGGGCAGTAGTCGCGCTTTTCCACTTTCGCCAGATCGCAGGGTTTGCGGAGCACGCCTTCCTGCGCTTCTTGCGGAAGCCCGTCGGCGGCGAGAAGCATTCCCCCCGCGGCGAGCACCAAGATTGGACCGAGACGCGATTTCATGGAACCACCGATCGTTGAACCAAGATCCCGACGGCGTTCATATGGATCTAGAGCTTAAGATGCGAAGGGGCTGGTTTTGTGATGCGAATTTCGCGAAAATTTTTCGATTTCCCTCATAACATTATGGCCTCCTCGATCATCGTACATTATTGACAGACATTGAATTCCGAGGTCTCGCAAGAGGGAGTATTGCGCATGCCTGATCCCGCCGAATCGATGGCGAACGCCATTCGCCAGCACACCGATGAATCCGTTCTCCACATCGTCAGCCAAACGCGGGAAGATGAAATGGATCTCATGCGCCAGGCGCAGGCCGGCCATCGCGAAGCGTATGGGACGTTGTACCAGCGTCTGGCGCCGGCCATCTGGCAAATGGCGTACCTGATCCTGCACAACGCGGACGCGGCGGAAGACGTCGTTCAGGAGACGTTCACGCGCGGGTTGGAACACATCGCGAGCTTCCAGGGCAAGTCGGGCCCCAAGGCGTGGTTGTGCTCGATCGCGCTGAACGTGTGCCGCCAGGCGATTCGCAAGCGGAACATGCGGGAAACGACCGCCGAAACGGCGGCGCTCGAGGAAGGCCGTCCTCATGGTCCCGTGCGGCGCGGCGTCCTCACGAGCCTCCTGCGCCACGAAACCAGCCGGCGCATGGCCATCGCCCTCGGGTTTCTGACCCAGGAGCAGCGCGAGGTCTTCGTGTTGCACTACATGGAAGCGCTCCCCTACGAGGAGATCGCGGAAATCCTCCAGACGACCGCCGGGGCGGCCCGCGCCCTCTCTCACCGCGCGAGGGTCATCCTCCAAAGCAAGCTCAAGGAAGACGCCCTCAAAACGCCGGGACCACAGAGGTAAGGATCCCTCTGAAGGCGCTCCTACGGAATGTCCCTGACGATCCTGAAACCGAACCGCAGGTGCCGGGTCTCGGGGCTCCGCGAGAGGCGATGGCTCGTGCGAGCGTGGTCTTGCCGGAGTGCGGTTTCAAGCGCGCCTCCGCGCAGCACGCGAAAGCCCTTTCCGAAGTCGGCGTGCACGTGGGGAGCGTTCGGGTAGGGAAGGAATTCGCTCTGGGTCCATTCCAGGATCGTTCCCCCCATTCCCCGGCAGCCGAAGAAACTCACGTCCCTGGCGTTCGGATCGTACGTATCGCCCCACGGGTACTTCCGGTGATGCTCCGCTTCAAAGTCGTACGCGGCCGCTTTCTCCCATTCCGCCTCCGTCGGAAGGCGGCAACCCGCCCATCGCGCGTACGCCGTCGCGTCGAACCAGTCCACGCCCGTCACCGGTTCGTTCTGAGGAAGGTCGGGAGACCATCCTTCGGGGGTGTGATCCTTGCCGGCGGGTTCGCCCGGAGGGCAGGATTCATGGCTCTTTGAGTTCGGACTGGCCAGGAACCGGGCGTATTCCGCTCGGGAGACTTCGCGCAGACCGATGTAAAAAGGCGCCGCCTGGACCTGGTGTTGATGGCGGGGCCGCTCTTGCGGCAGTCCTTCGTCGGAACCCATGGGAAAGGGTCCGGAAGGAATGAAGACGAACCCCGCTCGGGGAGCGAGCGCCGCTTCCAGTTCCTGCTGGAGTTTATTGATCTCCGGCGGAACCGGCATCCCGACGGCCAGGAGCATCTGTCGAGCTTTCTTGACGGCGTCCAGCGCTTTCTGCCATTCAAGCTTGCGACGCCAGGCGTGCGTTTCCGCCAGCCGCTCTTCAAAGAGCCGCTGCGCCTCGTCGCGTTTCCTCTGAAGCTCTTCCGCCAATTTGGCGCGGACCCGGGCCAAGGATTCCTCCACGTAGGCCTTATGTTCTCCGGGAGACGCCAGGCGGCGTTGGTAAATTTCCTCGGCCCGGCTCCAATTCCCAGCCTCCTCCGCCTCCTGGCCGAGGAGCAGGTCGCGACAGAAATCCAGTCCCGCCGTGACCGCCTTCTTGCGACTCTCATCGCTGTACTCCGACATGCCCAGGTACAGCCGGACCGCTTCCTTCCAATCTTTGCGAGCCACCGCCTCGGCCGCTTTCCCTTGCAGGTCCAGGAACTGAACCTCTTTGTACTGTCGATACGCCGCCTGGTACTCTTTCGATTCGGTCCCGAAATGTTCTTCCGAGATCCTCAAGGCGTCCTGGTATCGACCCATTCCCAGAGCCAGGTTGATCTCCTGTTGGAACCGCGCGCTGGCGTGTTCTCCGTCGCCCCCGGCGCGCACCACCGCGAACGCCGCGAGGGATACGACGAGCAGCGAGAACAGCACGACCAGCCGCCGCTTGCGCGAAACGACATCCTTCACGGTGGGAGCACCGGCCGCAACCTCGGATTTCACCTTTCCGACGGCGTCGAGAAGCTCTTCCGGCGTCTGATAGCGGTCCTCCGGTTTTTTCGCGATGCAGCGCAGGATCAGCCCCTCGACGGGAGCCAGGACGGTCGGGTCGATCACGTGCGGCGGCACCGGGTCTTCATGCACGTGACGGTAGATGAGCGACGTCGCGGCTTCTTCCTCGAACGGGGCGCGCGAAAGGGTCAGCTCGTACAGGACGACGCCGAGGGAATAGATGTCGGAACGGACGTCGACGGCGAGGCCCAGGCCTTGCTCGGGAGATAGATATCGGGCCGTCCCCGCGATCACGGAGGATTGACCCGCATCGAACCGGAGGCTTTTCGCCAGTCCGAAGTCGGTGACTTTGACCAGGCCTTCGGGCGTCAGGAGGATGTTCGACGGCTTGATGTCGCGATGGACGATGCGAAACTTCCACGCCGTTCGGAGCGCCTGCGCCACCCCGGCGGCGATGTGCAGTGTTTCTTCCGGCGTAAACGAGCGACCCTTCCGCAGCAACGTGGCCAAGTCCTCGCCGGAGACGAGTTCCATGGCGTAGAAGTGCCGCCCTCTCCACTCGCCGGCGCCGAAGATCTGGACCACGTGGGCGTCGACGATCTGCGCCAGCAGCTCCGCCTCCCGGCGGAAGCGATGAACCAGCTCGGGTCCGTTCGCCGAATCGAGACGGATGAACTTGATGGCGACGGGCCGATTCAGGGAGATCTGGCGCCCCCGGCAAATGGTGCCCATCCCTCCCTGCCCGAGGACCTGATCTTCGTAGATCTCATAATCGGAGGCGTTCAAGTCCTGGGAGTGCACTCCGCTAAGATTAATGCTCTCCTGGATGATGGGCAATACATTTGAGGGAAGCGACGAAGGCGTTCCGCCGGAAGGAGAGCATTCCCCGGCCATGCGGTCGCCACCGACGCTCGCCCCGCCCGTCTTTCCGACTTTTCTGAAGAACGGGCGGGGCTAATCGAACGTCCAAAAGCCGCCGATGAAGACATGCCCGCAGCCCGGGCCGTGGACATGGCCGTGGTGATGATACCAGCGGCCGTGCCAGTAGTAGTGACCGCAGTGAGCGTCGTGCACGTGCGATGCCGGCACGTAGACCCGAACGCCGGCATAAGGGTGGCCGTGGTAGCGATAATAGCGGTGGCCATGGCCGTGCACCACGCATCCCGCCACGCCCGCCGAGAGCAGCGCCGCCAGAATGAACATCCGCAAGCTGTTTCTCATCGCTCCTCCTTTGGCGCCTGTCAGGAGCGCCCAGAGCGAAAAACGCGGTTCCTCTCTTATTGATGGCCTCGCCGGCGCTTTGTTACGGAAAGAAGCGGCCCAAACCCGCGTAACATCCGCCACCCGCCGCGCATCGGAACCTATGTGGATCGAACCTCATCCGGGGCGGTAGGTTCGCGAAAAGGAGGGCTGACCATGAAGCACCTACTTATGATGGCCGCCGCCGTCATCGCCGGGACGTCCGCCGCCTGTCGCAGCACGGATCTGGGCACCGGCATGAACACGGTCGAGCGGGAATATTTGATGAGTTCCGACAAGGTCTGGGACGCCAGCCTACAGTGCGTCCAGGACGCCGGGCTCTCCATCGAAAGCAAATCCTGGGACGCCCTGGGCGGCGAGATCCGGGCGCGGCGCGCGAACCTGCGCGAGATCCAGATCCACGTGAAAAACGTGGACGACCGTCACACCCTGGTCTCCGTCCGGGCGGGTGAAGGCGACCTGGACATGGCCAACCTGCTGCACGAGCGGATCGCCGAGAATCTGGGCCTGGGTCAAGTCCGCCGCGGATGGTTCGGCGGAAACAGCCTGGAGCACTCATACGCCGTCGATCTGGGAACCTGTTGGGCGGCCGCGAAGCGAGTCGCTCAAGTGCTGGAACTGACGGCTCTTCACGAGGAGCGCCACGAGCGCTGGATCCAACTGGATGCTCGGGGAGAAGCGTCCGTTCCCGTGCGCATCAAGGCGGAGCGGGAGCAGGAAAACCGGTGCAAGGTGACGTTCATCGCGGGCGTATCGAAAAGCGAGGACAACGAGATGCTGGTCCGCCGCATGAAGTCCGAGTTCGATCGGGCGATCGAGGTGATTCAATAGGATCTCGTCATGCGCAGCACCTTCGCGGGCGGTCCGGCCGCCGTACTGTTCGCGCTCGTCGCGGCGTCGAGCGCGGGGTGCACCTATCTGGGATCCGCCCGATCTTTCGATTCCCGAACGCTGGACGCCGAGCCCGGGTGGATTTCCGTGAACCAAGTTCCTGAGATTCTCCAGAACGAGGACGGAGAGTGCGGCGCCGCGGCTCTGGCCATGATTCTGGCGTACTGGCGCGTCCCCGCGACGGTCGAAGAGATCGCCGAGACGTGTCCGAGGGCGGAGGGGGGAATCCGGGCCGGGGATCTGCGCGACTACGCGCGAGCGAAAAGGATGCGCGCCTACCTATTCCCCGGCCGTCTCTCCGACTTGGAGCGTGAAGTGTCGCGCCGCCGTCCGGCGCTGGTCGGGCTGGTCAAAGCGCATGTCCATGGCATGAAGACCCACTATGAAGTGATCGTGGCGATTCATCCCTCCAAGCGCATCGTCGTGACGCTCGACCCCGCGGCCGGGTGGAGGCAAAACACCTTCGAAGGGTTTCTACAGGAATGGGAGCCCGCCCGACGTCTGACGTTGGTCGTGCTGCCCCCAAAGGAAGGTGGAACATGAACGCAAAGCGAATCTTCCTGACGGCGCTTTCCCTGTCGCTCCTGTGGGCGACCGGCGCGCGGGTCACAGCGGCGCCGGCACAAGACTCCGGCCTCGCGGCCGAAGCGCAGGACTACGCGCTGCGCGAAGCCCAATCGGAAGGCCTGGAGGAATTCGTCGGAGGCTTCCATGAGGCGATCGTGGCGATCGTCTTCATCGCCCTCGTGGTGTGGGTCGTGTTCGTGATCCTGGACTACCACCACCACGTGCACGAACCCCCGCCGCCTCCGCCGCCGGAGCCCCGACCGTAGAACCTGACGGACTGAAGGATCGCCAGGCTCTTAACTACCCGGCCGCTTGAACGGGTTTTCGCAGCGACTGAAGGGGCGCGATCTCCACGCGCCCCACGAGGATCGCCCCCTCCTCGATCTCCAGCCGAGGCGTGCGGACATCGCCGTAAAGACGGCCGGTCTTGTTCACGTGAACCCCTTCACGCGAGCGGACGTTGCCGCGCACCTCGCCTTTGACGACGAGGCGCCGCACGCGCACTTCGCCGATGATGATGCCTTTACGGGCCACTTCGACGCGCGCCTCGTTGAAGTACTCCGCGCGCGCCTGATAGTCCGCAACCGTCTCGTCCTCGGTGCGGATGGTCCTGGCGCAGCCGGGGCAAACCGTGGACTTGGTCATCGCCCCGACATCGATCGGGCCGTCGCAACGCGGGCATTGGAGCGAACGGCGGGCGGCGATCTTCCTCATGGAGCCTCAACGAACGAGCCATCCTCGCCCCGCCCTTTCACGGAAAGGGCGGGGCCCGCTTCGGCCCCGGTTCATCGTTTCGAGGACGCCATCGGCTGCGGATGGGCCGGTGCCGACGACCCCAGGATGTGATCGCGCTCGGCGGCGCCGCGGACGTCGCCGCCCTTGAGCGCATCCGGATTGATGACGCAGTTCCCCACCAGCGTGGCGCCTTCCGCCACCGCCAGGCGCGGAGCGCGGATGTCGCCGGTCACCTGGGCGGAGCCGGCCAGCTCGACGCGTTCCGAGGCGACCACGTTGCCCTTGAACGCGCCCTCCACCGAGGCGTGCGCCACGGCGACCTCTCCCGCTACGTGCGCGCCCTTTCCGACCACGAGCCGGCCCTTGCTGGTGATCTTGCCTTCGAACCGGCCCTCGATGCGCATGGCCCCCTCATAGCTGAGCTCTCCCTTGAAGGAGGCGTCGCTGCTGAGGACCGTCTCGGAGGACGAACTCGACGTGATTGGCGGCATACCCTCTCTCCTTTTCGTGATGTCGCCCGCCGAAGCGAACGAGTCGGGCCCGCCACGTCGGTTCCCTGCAAGGCCTTCCCCTCTCACCCCGATCAGGCGTGTTGGTGTACTTTATACGTTGTAAATTACAAATGTCAATAAAAAAAAATTCCGGATCGGCGTTCGGAGGTTGCCGATCCGGAATTCCACAAGCGTGCGCGGTGCGCGAGCCCTACTCCAAGCCCACTGCCATCAGGTATTCCAGGAACTGGACGCCGTTGGGCGACTGATAGAAGATCGTGATGTCGTCGAAGATCGGCGTGGACAACAGCACCGTGCCGCCGATCAGGTCGTTCTTCATCACGCCATCCACCATGAACTGGACTTGATACTGGAACCGGCCCTCCTTATCCAAGGACACCGGATTGCCGTTGCTGTCTTCCGTCGGCGAGAACGCGTCGTTCCAATATCCCTGCGCGTCATTGAGCGGATACCGCGCGCTGTCCGTCTTCACGAAGACCCGCGCGCACGGCTTCTCCTGCCGCAGATCCTTCGGGTTGGCGGCCATGCGATAGTCCACCATGACCGGGACCATCTTCGGATAGCTTCCGGCTCCGGTCATTCCACCCGACCCTTCCACGTACTTCTCCGCATACCAGGTCCACGACACGCCCAGGAGCTTCAGCCCCCGGCCGCTTTCCGTTCCGGTCATACCCACGGCCTGGTAGCCCTGAGGCGCTCTTCCGGAACCCGACGCGACCGCGGCCGACGGAGGAGCCAGCTCGCGGGTTCCTGATCCGCCCAGCCGCAGTTCCGGCGACGTCCACAGGCAATCTTCGTCCGCGTTGGACGGCACGTAGTAGCGGCTCTGGCGATACTTGTACACCGCTCCCTTCTTTCCCAGTCCGACATCGATGTTGCCTCGGGGCAGATCCGCCGGTCCCAGCGTCCTCCACACAAAGAGCTCGTCGTAGGTTCCGTCGGAAGAGTAGTTCCTCGGGAAGGGCATGAACGAATGCGTCGAGCACTCGCCCAACCGCAGCGTGTTCTGGATCGCACGGTTGGTGTACCCTTCCGTCGGCGTGATCAGCCAGCGCGGATCTTCCGGATCGCTGTGATCCAGGAAGCTCTGCATCGCGAACCTCGGCCGCTCGTCGGAAACGGACCGCTGCGATCCGCCGAATTCGTTGCGCAGATTGGCCGGCGCCAATGTATTCACGCTCTTGGCAATTTCCCGGCCGTTGAGCAGGATCTTCAACGGCTGATCGTCGCAGAGGCCCGGATGCGGCTGCTGATCCTCCCCCTGCTTGTTCAGATCCCACGCCATCGTGACGTGGCTCCACCGGCGGGCTCTCAACCCATCCGTGTCCTTCTCGGCCGTCGCGCCGACGGCCCGCTCGTTCACCGTCCCCGTCACGGCGTACCGCTCCATTTCCGAAGCCGTGGCGGGCGGGAACCGGGCGGGAGGCTCCTTGGGCAGCGGGTACTCGTTATCATATCCGCAGCCGTCGTAGAAGCTCCACGCCACGTTGAAGACCAGCGAAGACGGACTGACCTTGCTGAGCCCCTTGACTCCGCTCACGCTGGGGATCGGCATGCTCGCCCCGAATCCGGGCCACGGCGTGCTCGGGAAGGCGCCCACGTATTGCGCCATCGAATTCGTTTTCGGCGCGTCGCTGTTGGGGAAGTGGTACAGCGTGAACGGGCTGGGATTGCGATAATAGTAGTTCGTCCGGTGGAGGCGTGACACGCTGGCGATGGTCCGCACCTTCCCTGTCGCCGCCGGATCGAAATTCGGCTTGAACCAGAAGCACACCGTGCCCTTGCGCGTGTCGAACGGAGCCGGCGGAATCTCTTGTCCGTTGTAATCCTGCCGGGGCTCCCACGCATGCTCGTCGATCCAGTACGCCAAGCCGGAGTGACGCTCGCTGTAGAAACCGTCCACGCGCAGGTCGGACGGCGCCGTCGCTGCGAAGGGCGGCAGCGGCACCTCGTCCGCCACCTCGGCGGTCGTCTGTCCCGCCACACCCTCCGTGCGCTTCTCCAGCGGCAGCCGGAACGACCGCACCAGCCGGAACCGGCTCTCGTCGTACGGATCGTACGGGCCCAGGAAAATCTCACCGGTCCGCTTGTTCACGTCTTCGCCCGGATCCGGATAATCCGACACCTTTTCCACGCTGGGAACCGACGTCGGCCTCTGAACGACCTGGCCCGCGCACACCGCAGGATTGTAAACGTACACCCTGATCGTGATCTGCTTCTCTCCGCTCATCTGCACGGACGCCATGTTCTCGATGAAGAGGAACGGCGCCGGGCTGACCTGGTGATAGATCGACTCGTTGTAGTGCAGCCGGTCGTCCAGCGAGAAGTGACCGTGGATGGTCGCCGGCTCCATGCCCGCCATCTTGTCCGTTTCGTCCAGGGGGGGCGGATCGGCCGGGCCGTTCTTCGACAGCGCCTGGGTCTTCTGGATCTGGCCCTTCGCCTTGTTTAATCCCACGCCACCCATGGTCGGCAGGGCCAGATATCCGGACGCCTCATACCCCCATCCCGAGATCTGCTGCCGCCTCGTGTCGTTGTCGTAGATCGCGTAGCCGTCGAGGTCCCGATTCAGGAACGCCCGATACTCGTTGAAGTGTTCCTGGTAGATCGGCGGGCCGTTGTATGCTTCCGGTCCGTCCTCCACCGTCAGCGTGTTGTTCGTCATCGACGCTTCTTTCGCCGGCGTCGCCGACCCGTGCCAGAAATGCCTCTGGCTCGTCTCGCGGTACGCTTCGTGCGCCTTCACCACCGCCTGGATGCGCGCCTGCGCGAGCACCTCCTGCGGCACCGCCGACGCGCTGCGCGTCTTGCCGTGCTCCGGATCGGGCCTCAGCACGCGCCCCACCGCCGTCACCGAGAAGTACCCCATCGGCAGGAAGCAGAACTCCGTCGAGTTCACCACGAGGTCCGTCTTGTCCACCATCAGGTACAGGTTGTGGTCCGGGTTCAGTTCGTTGGGATGGAAGTTCGGATTGAAGTTCGCCTTGAGCACGTCCGCCATCGCCTGCTCAGCCTGGCGCTTGAGCACCGGCTCCGTGAACCGCTCGTCCCGAAGGATACCCAATCCCGGCTTTCCGTCCGGCCGGGTCGTCGTCAGGTTGTCGCAGAACGCGTAGAACTGGGCCCAGTTCTTGAACGGCCCGCCGAACGGTTCTTTCGCGTAGTTCCCTTCCCGATTGCGGCAGCGCATGATCTCGCGCGCGATCGCCCGCGCCGAGACGCCTTCGGCCGACGCCGAGGTCATCCCCGGCGTGCCCATCACGATGCCCGACGTGATCCACAGATATCCCAGCTCGTCATGATCGTCGAAGAGCTGCGTCTCCACTCTGGTGCTCGGGTTCGTTCCGCCGGTCACCTCGTTCCACGCCTTCTGCTCGATGACCTTCGTGATCGCCGGATACTGCTGGGGATCGTACGTATGACCCATGTACTCCCACGTGTAATTCGGCTTGATCCCCACCTTGTGGCTCTTGTAGTACCAGTTCTCCGACGTGTAATCGACGAACGCCGGGCTGTTCGAGAACGGCGCGCCCGAGGGTTTCTCCAGGATGAAGAATCCCTTCAGCTCCGCCAGGAGCGCCGCCAGCACCGGCTCTTCCGCCGTGTTCACGTTCACCGGCGCGCGATGCGTCACTTCCACGTACGTCGGGTTCAATTCATCCTGGCCGTACACCGCCGCCATCGTCCCGCCGCCGCCCGTGTTTCCTTGATAGTCGGGCAACCATCCGAGCGTTTCGCGCTTGCTGCGGTCTTGGTTCCGGTAGTTCTTTCCAGGACCCCGGCGGTAGACCGCCACGTCCGCGGTGCCCCGCTCGTATTTCACCGGATAGCTGTTCAGCACCGCCCGGCTCAAGGGCACGGGATTGACCACGTTCTTGTCCACCCACGCCACCGTTGTCACGTAGCGCTCCAGGCGGATCAGATCCACCTCCGCCAACCCGGCGTTGCGCTTCATGATCGTCTTGAAATCCTGCCACGTGGGGAAGCCTCCCCTCGGGCGGAACATCAACACCTTGTCGCCGAAGCCCGGCACGTTGACCGTCGGGTGCGTCCCCAGCGCGTTGAGGATCCGCTTCAGGTTCTGGGACACGCTCGAGTTGTTCCCCCCGTGCAATCCCACGCCGTCATTGAGGTAGACGCATCCCGTGAGATCGCGCACTTCGAGCGCATAACTGTTCCCCCCCACATAGCTCGCTCCCTCTTTGCCGAATTGTCCGGCCATCCATCCGCTGACGCCGATCGATTCGGTCGCCTTGCCGTCCTCGCGATAGACCTGCATCAGGATCGGCGTGCCGTCGGGCCGCGTCAGCGCGAACGAGGGTCGCGTGGCGTAAGCCAGCGACGCCGCGCGTTCGGTCGGGTTCTTTCCGTCCGTGTCGCGTCCGAAATACATCCATTCGGACCGATCGTTCAGGGCCACGCGCAGCGCGTACCCGTCCTTAAGGCGGGACAAGGCATCTTCCACGCCCGCCTTGGCCGCCAGTCGCGCCTGCGTCTCATACTTATAGTTGTGCGAGATCTGGCGCTCCAGATTGTTCAGCGCCACCAGGCTGACCCCCAGGATCGCCATCACCGCCAAGACGCTCAGCACGATGATCAACACCATGCCTCGCCGTTTGGCGTACGCCGTTCGAAAGACGCTCATGACGCTCTCCTTCACTTATCTTTCCAGACCTGACTCTCTTCGTATTGGACTTTTCCCTTGATCGGCCCCGGATCTCCCGAGGGAGTCACCCCTTGGCCGTCCAGCGTGATCGTGATTTGGACGTGGTTCGAATGAAGGCGCTTGTGGGTCAGATCGAATTCGACGGTGACCTTTCCCTGAACGTTGTACTTGATGTCCATCCCCGGGATCGGTGCGGCTTCGGAAGCGGCTTGCTTCTTCTCCCTCAACCGCACTTCGCCTTCAATCACCATCAAATTCTTTCCGGTGATGACCTTCACCTTCTTGTTGCGGATTTCGACGAAGATGTGGTCGTGGAGCGCCGGAATGGCGATCTCTTCCTTGGTGAGCCACGCGATCGGATCGTTCTCCACCGGCTTGCCGGCCAGCGGCCAGTACATCGCGCCCGCGCGGGTCACGAACCGATTGAAGTTCATCTGCTTCATCGGATCGGGATCTGACACGAAATATTTGCCCTCCGAAGTCACCGAAAACTTGAGCGGGTCGACGCAATAATCCTCGAAATGGCGCTCCACCGACATGTCGGGCGTCTTCCTCTTGTTCTTGTCCTTCTCGTGGTCGTAGCTGAAGCTGAACGTCTTGTCGCGGAACTTGCCGTTGAGCTTCATGTTCAGGAAACGGCGCTCCAGCTCCGCCGTGCCGTCCGCCTCGTTGACCTTCAACACCACGTTGTTCACCACGCCGTTGAGCGTCATGGTGAAAGGCGGCTCGCCGAGATCCTTCGTAAAGACGGGGTCGCTGCCGGCCATGCTCATGTGCAGCTTGAGATCCACGGAGTAACTCTGGACGTCCCCCTTGGTGAACTCGTATCGAAGCGCGTCCTTGTCCTTGTCCTGGGCCTGAACCGAGGGCAGAGAGAAGGAAACCGCTAAAATCACCACCGCCGTGCCATGGGAGAAAACTTTCATGTGCTTTTCCTTAACTCGCAAAGTTCATGCCATCGCCGGCCGGAAAGGGCCGGCGTCCAACGGGCGCCTGAGCCTTGAAGAAGTCCCGATCGCCTCCTAACTACTTGGAGCACAAATAATAAAAACAGAGCCTTGGCAGATTCTATTTCGGCTCCCGCAAGCCGGCGGCGAGAGCTTCAAAACGGCCTCCCGCCAGGTAACACTGTTACTTTCCAGTGACATCGTTACAAAATATTTTGAGAATTAATTGTAACAAACTGGGGAGGGGGGTGCCGGAGATAAAACCCCCGATGCGGCAGGCACAGCTCCACATCTCCAATACACGACAATCTCCTAACGATCAGGGACGAAGGAAAAAGCGTAGCCACTCGGCGCGAGGGCTGCAACAAAAACCATTGTCGCCTAGAAATGGCGACATCCCACGACCTGAGCAATTTCTAACTTGACATCGCTTCGCACGCGGGTAAAGTCTCTGCACGACGGAGGCTTGGCTCCATGGAGATGCCCGAGCCAATCGGAGGCGGACGGGCTCCTGGTGGGCTCCCCGGGCTTCAAACCCGTGGTTCCGGTCACAAGCTGGAAGGTGGGTTCGATTCCCATGCGCCTCCGCCACATTCCCGCGTGCTCGGCGCGGCCCCGGGAGGCGTGATTTCAGGAACGGTCTGGCACATCTCGATATCGGAGTTTCTTTATGACTGACCCCGCCGGTTTCAAGGAAGGACTGGAGGATGTGACCGCGACCACGTCCGCGATCTGCTTCGTGGACGGAGTCAAGGGCCGCCTGCTCTACCGTGGATACGACATCACCGAACTGGCGGAGAAGTCGGAATTCGCCGAAGTCGCCTACCTCCTGTGGTACGGCCGCCTTCCTGCCAAGGACGAGTACGGTCCGTTTCGCACCACCTTCCGGGACGCCATCGAGCTGCCGCAGGAGACCGTCCAGATCATGCGGCACTTCCCCAAGACCGCCACGCCGATGGAAGTGCTGCGAACCGCCATCTCGTCGCTGGGCCACTGGGACCCCGACAGCGGGAACACGGCGTGGGACGCCTGCCTGCGCAAGGCGATCCGCCTGACGACGCGCACGGGCTCGATCGTCACCGCGTACGAAATGCTCCGCCAGGGCAAGGACCCGATTCCGCCCAAAGTGGGCCAGAGCGTCGCCTACAATTTCCTCTATACGCTGACCGGAGCGGAGCCGAATCCCGAATACGTCAAAGCGCTCGATGTCTGCCTGATCCTGCACGCCGATCACGAGTTGCCCGCGTCGACCTTCGCCGCCCGCGTCACGGCCTCCACGATGTCGGACATGTATTCGTGCGTCACCAGCGGAATCGGCGCGCTCAAAGGCCCGCTGCACGGCGGAGCCAACGAGCAGGTCATGAAGATGCTGCTGGAGATCGGCGACCCGGCGCGCGCGGAAACCTGGGTACGAGACGCCCTGTCCCGCAAGGTCAAGATTCCCGGCTTCGGCCATCGCGTGTACCGGACGGAAGACCCGCGCGCCACCATTCTGCGCCGGTATTCGGAACGGCTGGGCAAGATCGCGGGAGATTCGAAATGGTACGACATCTCCCGCGAAGTCGAGCGCGTCGTGCGCCAGAACACGAAAGTGTATCCCAACGTCGACTTCTACTCCGCCTCCACGAATCACGCGATGGGCATCCCGATCGCCCTGTTCACGCCGCTTTTCGCGCTCAGCCGGATGCTCGGCTGGACCGCCCACATTCTGGAGCAATGGAGCAATAACCGCATCATCCGTCCCCGGGCCCAATACACGGGACCCGTCGACCTGAAGTATGTTCCCATCGATCAGCGATAGGGCCAGTACGCGCTCCGGTTGCATTCCCAGAGGGTGTTCATTAGAATTCGCCCCCTTTCCTTTTGTTGGAGTTCCATGACCGACCTCCGCAACATCGCCATCATCGCGCACGTCGATCACGGCAAAACGACCCTGGTCGACCATATGCTCCGCCAGACCGGTGCCTTCCGATCCAACCAGGCAGTGACCGATTGCGTCATGGATTCCAACGATCTGGAGCGGGAGCGCGGCATCACCATCCTGGCCAAGAATACCTCGGTCTTCACCCAGGGCGCGAAAATCAACATCATCGACACTCCCGGCCACCAGGATTTCGGCGGCGAAGTCGAGCGCGTTCTGCGCATGGCCGACGGGTGCCTTCTCCTCGTGGACGCCGCCGACGGTCCCATGCCGCAGACGCGTTTCGTCCTGCGCAAGGCTCTGGCGCATGGGCTTCAGCCGATCGTCGTCCTCAACAAACTGGACAAGCCGGAAGCGCGGCCGCAGAAGGTCCTGGAGGAGGTCTTCTACCTCTTCCTCGAGCTCGACGCCTCGGATGCGCAAACGGATTTTCCCGTGGTGTATACGATCGGCCGGGCGGGACGATCGAAGCTTCGCCTGGAAGACCCGTGGAGCGATCTGCGCCCCTTGTTCGACACCATTCTCCGGCGCGTTCCGCCCCCCGCGGGTTCGACCCACGGCGACGTGCAACTTCAGGTGTGCACCATCGACTACAACGACTACGTGGGTCGCATGGCCATCGGCCGCATCGAACGCGGCCTGGCCGTCCAAGGCGCCCCCGTCACGCTGCTGAAACGGGACGGGCGCCGCATCGAAGGCCGCATCGAGGAACTGCTCACGTTCTCCAACCTCCGGCGCGAAAAGACCGCGGAGGCGCCCGCGGGGGAAATCGTCTGTCTGGTCGGGTTTCCCGACGTGGACATCGGCGACACGATCGCGGGCGGCGCGGCTCCCGAATCGCTGCCTTTCCCGCACATCGAGGAGCCCACGATTTCCATGGTGTTCATGATCAACGACTCCCCCTTCAGCGGACGGGAAGGAAAGTTCGTCACGTCGCGCCATCTGCGCGACCGGCTCCGGCGCGAAACCCTCTCGGACGTCGCCTTGCGCGTGGAACCGACGAACTCGCCCGACGCCTTCCGGGTCTGCGGGCGTGGACTGCTGCATCTGGGCATCCTGCTCGAGAACATGCGGCGCGAAGGATACGAGCTGCAAGTCTCCAAGCCCGAAATGATCACCCGCGAGATCGACGGAGCGCTGTGCGAGCCCGTGGAGATGACCCACGTGGACGTGTCCAACGAATACGTCGGGCGGTGCATCGAGCTGTTCGGGTCCCGCCGGGGCGTCCCCGACAAGGTGGACCACAAGACCGAGCGGACGCACCTTCAGTTCCGCATCCCCGCCCGCGGCTTGGTGGGGTTGCACGGCAAGCTCCTTTCCGCCACCCGCGGCCAGGCCATTCTGCATTCCTCTTTCGAGGGCTATGAGCCTTGGAAAGGCGATCTGCCCGGACGCGGAGCGGGCGTCCTGATCGCGATGGAGGACGGTGAAGCGGCGACCTATGCCCTGGACAACCTCCAGAGCCGAGGCGCTTTCTTCGTCACGCCGGGGACCAAGGTCTATGCGGGAATGATGGTGGGCGAACATTGCAAGGACCGGGATCTGGTGGTCAACGTGGCCAAGAAACGACGCCTCACCAACATGCGCGCTTCCACCGCCGACGCGACCATCGTGCTGGCCCAGCCGAGAATCTTCTCCCTCGAGGAGGCGCTCGAATACATCGAGGAGGACGAGCTGGTCGAAATCACGCCTCAATCGATCCGACTGCGCAAGAAAATCCTCGCCGAGAAAGGGCGCAAGCGAATCGAGCGCGAAGCCGCAGTTGAAGAATCCTGAATCCGATATCCCATGTCGGATGTCCCGTCCCACGTCCCATGTCCCACGTCCGATGTCGGAGTGGAAGGGAATCCGAACATCTCCCTATCTCCCTTACCTCGATATCTCCTTTCGGATTCGGCCGGTTTTTCCTAGAGTACAGCTCGATGTCTGACTTCTGACTTCTGACTTCTGGCTTCTGGCTTCTGGCTTCCATGTTCATCCCCATCGGCGACGAAAACCCGCGTGAACGCACCCCGTACGTGACGTACGCCCTGGTGGCCTTGAACATCCTGCTGTTCTTGCTCTGGTGCTTCCCCGAACGGACCCTCGTTCGCCATCTTCCCGAACACGCCCTCTGGCCCATGAACGAGGATTGGAGCGACCCCGGATGGTGGAAGTCCGTCCTGACCAGCATGTTCATGCACGCGAACATCCTGCACATCCTGGGCAACATGATTTTCCTGTGGATCTTCGGCGACAACGTGGAGGACAAGCTCGGACACCTGCCCTTCCTGGCTTTTTATCTGCTCTCCGGAATCGCGGGCAGCGCGCTGCACGTGGTGACCACGGAGCGTCCCGACATACCGACCCTGGGCGCTTCGGGAGCGGTCTCGGGCGTGCTGGGAGCCTACGTCGTCTTCTTCCCTCGGCACAAGGTGCGGATGCTCGTTTGGCTCTGGTTTTTCATCGACATCTACCGGATCCCCGCTTTCTGGTGGATCGGTTTCTGGGTGTTCGAACAATTGTTGCTTACCTGGGCGAACACCATCGGCATCGCCACCACGGCGCATATCGGAGGTTTCGTGGTGGGTTTGGCGTGGTCCCTCCCGTGGAAGTATCTGCTCTTCCCTCCCCGCTTCGGGCTGGCGCACGCCACGCCGGAGGCTCCGCTGGAATTCCTGATCTCCTCGCGAATGTCCGATCGGGTCCTCCCGGCCAAGCGCGTCCCGGCGTCTTCGGACGAGGCCGATCTGCTGATCCTGGAGGACGCCAAAGACCGGTTCGCCGTGCTCCGCTCCGCTCCCGAGTTGACGCACCTGCGCGAGATCGGAGCCATCGTCTCTTCCGTCACGTCTGAGCCCGCGGGCGAAGTCCGCGACCGGATGATCCGCACGCGCGGCGTGATCGTCCGCGGCGTGCCTCAAGAGCGGGCGGAACGCATCCAATGGGAGCTTCATCGCGCCGGGATGCCGAGCCTTCTCATTCCGGACATCCCCGCCACGCAGCCTCCCCGGCCGCTCGTTCCGGAACGACTCTCCTGGAACGAACTCGAGCTGGCCTGGACCATCGAGGGCGCGATGCGGCGAACCCCCTGGTCCGCGCCGTTCCTGGCGCTCGGCGCGCTCGTGAACCGGACGGCGCTCGTGGATGTGTTTCTGAGCCGGTCGTCGGCGATTCGCGCGACCCGCTCCGTCGAATTGTCGCGCCGTGTCGACGGCCACGGCGAGGAATCGGCCTCGCTTTCGATGTTCGCCGCGGATCTCCTGGACCTCCGGGACGGCACGGTCGTCAACGAGGGCGTTCGCGGGCTCGCCACGAGAGGCGCCTGGGGATGGCTCGCGTTCACGGACGCCAAGGACTACGACGATTACGTCTTCTGGGCGTACAACGTCGTGCGGGCGAAACGTTCCGTTTTCCGGTTTTGACATGGCCTCGTTCCGACGCGCGCTTCGATGGATGTTGCGGGCGGCCGTGGTCGCGTTGCTGGCGCTGGCGTTCTTCGATGTTTCGCTTCCCGGCCGCGGTCCGCGGATCCGCGTCTATCTCATCGACGCGTCCAGCTCCGTCCAGGCTCGCGCCGCGCGGGAGTCGTTCACGCCGCTCGACGCCGCGCGGCTCGTCGATCAGGACCTCCGCGCGATGGACGGCTCGGACCAAGCGGCGATCCTGGCGTTCGGGGAGCGACCGGTGTCCCTGGTTACCCTTTCGCGGATCAAGAACGTTCCCGTTCCCACCGTTCTGACCGGCGTTCAAGCGGACGCGACGGACCTGCCCGCGGCCATCGAAGCGGCGATCGCGACGGCGGCGGGGGGCGACGTCGTGCTCTTCACGGACGGGCGTTCCACGCTCCCGAACCTGGAGCGAGCCGTGGAACTGGCGCGCGCGCGCCGCGTTCCCATTCACACGTTCGCCCTCGGACCGCTGGGCGCCCTCGATGTCCGCATTCGTTCGATCGACGCGCCGGCCACCGTCCCTCCGGCCGTTCCGTTCCGCGCGCGCATCAGCATCGAATCCACCGGACCCTGGAAGGGGCGATTCGTCGCGCACGCCGGAGGGGTCGAACGCGCCTTCGATCTCGCTTTTGCCGGGCCTTCCATCCAGGACATTGTCCTGGACGTTCCCGCGGCGACTCGCGGAAGCCGGCGGCAAATGATATCCATGCGCTTGGAATCGACCGCTCCCGACGCGTGCCCCGAGAATGATCGCGCGCGCCGCGCGATCTGGATCGACGACGGCCGGCTGCGAATTCATATCGCGGCCGCGGGGCCATCCGCCGTAGCGCCTCTTCTGGACCCGGAACGGTTCGACGTGCAGGTCGAGCCGGGCCTCACCGGCGCGGCTTCGGCAGATGTCGTCGTCTGGGAACGTCTTCCCGCGAGCGCGGTGACCTCCGAGGAGTTGGAGCGACTGAGCCGCTCCATTCGTGAGGGAGGCACCGGCTTGTTCGCCCTGGGCGGCTCCTCCAGCTACGCGTTGGGCGGATTCGCCGGCACCGCCCTGGAAGACCTTCTTCCGCTGTGGGCCTTTCCGGATGAACGCGTCGCGCTGGTGATTCTCCTGGATCGATCCGGCTCCATGGGCCATCCGGCGCCCGGGCGGCCTCGCCTCAAGCTGGACGACGCCGTCGCCGCGATCACCCGAGCGCTGGAACTCGTGCACCCGGAAGATGAAGTGGCGGGCATGTCGTTCGCGGATGATCAGCAAACCAACTGTCCGTTGGTTCCCGGCGCAAACCGCGGGCGAGTCGCCGCCGCTCTGCGACGACTGTCGGCGGGCAATTCCACATTGGTGGCTCCGGCGCTGCGTGAAGCGGCGGCCCTCGCCCGCGGCTCCTCGGCGGCGCGACGGCGCATCCTGCTCGTCAGCGATGGAGAGACCGAGGAGGACGAAAATACGATACGAGCCGCCGCCCAACTCCTCGCCGGGGAAAACATCAAGCTGGTCGTCGCCAAGACTTCCGCGGCCACGTCGGCCGCCTTTCGTGTCTTGAAGGAAGAGGGAGCTGAGATCCTCGACGCGCACGACTTTTCGACGCTGGACCAGACGATCGCTCAGGCGCTGGCCCGCACGCGAGAACTGACCGCCGCGCCGGCGGAGGCGGTCCAATGGGCCGATGATCTCTTCGCGGGGTTATCCTCTCCGCGCCCCGATCGAGTCAACCGCGTCTCGCCCAAGAAAGGCGCCGAAGCGGCCGCCCGAGCGGGCGAGCTTCCGATCGTCGCCTTCGGGTGGGCCGGGCGGGGAAGGACGGGCGCCTCGACGCTCGCGCTCGAAGAAGGATGGGCGGGCGAGCTGGAGCGATGGGAAGCCCTCTCGAGCTTTCTCACTCGCGCCATCGAGCGGGTCGCCCCGGCCGGTTCCGGCACGCCGATCGAGGCGCGTCTCCGCTTCGACGGCCGCCATCTCGAAGTCACGGCGAGCCTGAAGGGTTCCGAACGACCCGATCGCCTCGAAGCGCGGCTCCAGTTTCAGGACGGGAGCACGGACCCCCTGGAACTGTTCCGGCGCGGCGAGAATCTGTACGAGGCTTCCGTGCCCGCGCGCCCGGGCACGGTGGCGCTGCGTCTTGGAGGCCGGGTCGTCGCCGCCGCATCCAGACCCCATGCCCCGGAATTCGATGCCGTCGGACCCGATGAGGAGACGCTTCATCGGATCGCGGACCGCACGGGCGGGCGCCGCGTCATCGCGCCCTCGGAACTCGCCCGTCTGGAACGGCGCGGACCCGAAACGCGGCGATCGAGCCGGGTCCTCTTCCTGGCGCTGGCCTTGGTCTTTTTTTTTCACGGACTTGGCGGCCGCCGTTTTTCTGAAATAGTGCGCCGGATGAACCGCCGGTGTGATAGAATACCGGGAAAGGAGCGCGAACGGTGGAAGGGAAGAAATGGTGGATTCTGGGCGCGATTTTCCTCTTCGTCTTGACCAGTCCCCTGCTCTTCTTCAACAACGCATCCATGGGCTGCTATCAGAAGCGCATCGACAAGTACCAGGAATCGCCGTCTTCCAAGGACTGGCAGTTCCGGCTGGCATGGATTTATGATGCCACGCTGAGGCCGGAGCAGGCGGCCGAGTCCTACGAGAAATTCTGGACCCGCTATCCGGACGAGCCGCGCCGGCCTCTCGCCCTCGAAAAACACGCGCGACTGTTGGAGCAGCTCGGTAAGAACACGGAAGCCATCGAAGTCTGGAGAACGCTGGCGCGGGAACACCCCCAGGATGAGCGCGGCTCGGACGCCGCCTTGCATCTTCAATCCCGATACAACATCTGGGATTATTGACGCGCTTCCGGTCTCCAGCGCCGCCTTCACGATCCTTCCATGGGTATTTTCAAAGCATACGACGTTCGCGGCCGATATCCCGACGACATCGACGAAGTCCTGGCGGAGCGGATCGGGTACTGGACGGTCCGGATCCTGGAGGCACGCCGTCTGGCCGTGGGGCGGGACGTTCGCCT
Source organism: Planctomycetota bacterium (assembly GCA_016209705.1). Classification (GTDB taxonomy): domain Bacteria; phylum Planctomycetota; class MHYJ01; order MHYJ01; family JACPRB01; genus JACQVR01. Next base: position 5,748 of record JACQVR010000106.1, on the reverse strand, counting down.
GGCGGCGCCTCGCATCGCCGCGGCCGTCGTCGCGGGCGCTTCCAAGGCGGGCGCCCATGTCCTCGACCTCGGCGTCGTCACCACGCCGATGTCCTATTTCGCCGTGGGGCGGTATCGGCTCGACGGCGGCATCATGGTGACGGCTTCTCATAATCCTCCCCCGGATATCGGATTCAAGATCTGCCGGGCCGAGGCGTATCCGGTCGGAGAGCGGACGGGTTTGAAGGAGCTGGAGGAACGCGTCCGGGAGCCGATCGTTCCGGTACCCTCGACGCCGACCGTGGAGACGACGTCGATCGTATCGGAATATCGCTCGCACTTGAGAACATTCGTGGGCCGGCTGCGACCGCTGAAGGTCGCCGTGGATACCGCCAACGGCTGCGTCGGCGTTCATTTCGACGCGCTCTTCGGCGACCTGCCGGTCCGGTTCGAGCGCTTGTGCTTCCCCCCCGATGGCCGGTTCCCGAATCATGAACCGAACCCGCTCAAGGACGAAAACATCCGCGATCTGGTCGGCAAAGTGCGCGAGACGGGAGCGGATCTGGGAGCCGCCTTCGACGGCGACGGCGACCGCTGCATGTTCCTGGACGGCGAGGGGCGGCGCATTCCCAGCGACCTGGTGACGGTGCTGCTGGCCAAGCGCGAGCTGGAGCGCCATCCGGGCGCGGCCATCGTGTACGATCTGCGGTCGAGTCGGGTGGTGCGGGAAGAAATCGAAAAGTCTGGCGGCAAACCCATCCGCGAGCGCGTCGGCCATGCCTTCATCAAGGAAACGATGCGGCGGCAGGAGGCGGTTCTGGGCGGCGAGCTGTCGGGACATTACTACTTCCGCGAACACTTCTACGCGGACTCGGGACTGCTCGCGTTCGCCAAGGTGCTCGATCTGGTGGGCGGTCAGCCGCGGCCCCTCTCGGAGCTTCTCGATCCGTACCGCCGCTATCATGCGACGGGCGAATTGAATTTTCACGTCGCGGACAAGACGAGAGCCATGGAAGGCGTCGCGCGCGCGTTTCCCGACGCGACTCAGGATCGGCTGGACGGCATCACGATTGAATACCCCGACTGGTGGCTCAACCTGCGGCCGTCGAACACCGAGCCTCTGCTGCGCCTGAACATGGAAGCGAAAACCGCCGAGCTGCTGGAGGAGCGCAAGCGCGGCGTGTTCGAAATCCTCGCCGCCCATGAGGCGCGAGCGGAAGGAGCGGCGCCGTGAAGCAAGCCGCGCCGGCGTCCAATAGACGACCGGCCGCCGCCGCGGCGAACAATGCGTTTGACTCCGTGGAGCGAACGGATAAGATGATTTGATTCCAGCGGAATTCCGCAGGAGTGGGGTACCGCCGACTGTTTTTATTTCATTTATAGTTTTTCGTTTTTTTAGGAGATCCCGGAATGCGATCGTCGCGCAAGAAAGGATTCACGCTGGTCGAGCTGCTCGTCGTCATCGTCATCATCGGCATCCTGGCGGCCTTGCTGCTGCCGGCTATCACGCGGGCCATCAAACAGGCCAACAAGACCACCTGCCGCAACAACTTGTCCCAGCTCTTCAAGATGACGCTGGTGTACCTCCAGGACTACGGCAAGAGCCGCTACTATCCGCAGGAAACGGGTAGCGCGTTCTGGCTCAAGTTCCGCCAGGTTCCCAAGCCGCTGGTGGATGACGTGAAGCTGTACTTCTGCCCGCTCAGCGGGAACGAGCCCATGGAAGGCCAGACCGACTATCGGGGGCCGGCGAAAAAGTTCGCTCAGATGGCGTCCAAGGAAATCTGCGGAGCGGACAAGAATCAACCGGTGAACAATCACGGCGATCAGGAAGGCGGCAGCCTGTTGTTCAAGGACGGTTCCGTCGTGGACGCGAGGGATACGGATGAAGAGTGGCAGCGGGCGGATACCGACACCGCCCCCTGACGGAACCTGCGGCGAACGTGACGCGACCCAAAGCCCCCGGCGCCTGCCGGGGGCTTTTTCACCCCGGGCGCGCCGGGGCCTGAGCGGGTTTTCGCTCGTGGAGCTGCTGATCGTCATCATGATCCTGGGCCTCGCGGCGGCTCTCGTGGTTCCTTCCGCCGTACGCGCGGCTCGCAACGAGCGCGTTCGGACCTGTGCCTCCAACCTCCGGCATCTGTGGCAATCCATGAACGAGGCGAGGCAGGCGCGGGGCCAGTGGCCGGAGGCCCGCGGAGCGCGCTTCTGGGGGGCGCTGGCCGAAGGCCCGAACGCCGCGATCGAACCGGACTCCCCGATTCTGAGATGCCCGTGGTCCTCCGAACGGATCTCGTATCGAGGTCCCCGGGGCGACGTCGACGCCCTCGTGGAGACCGACCCGATGGGAGCGGACACGCCCGGCGACCACGGTCAAGGCCAGGGAGGCACCGTGCTTCAGAAATCGGGCGCCGTCCGGATCGCCCGCGAAACGGATCCCCTCTGGAGCGCGGCCGCCGAACGCACCACCCCCTGACCGTTACAATATATTTTGAAAATTATTTGTAACAGTTGCGGGCGGCCGCGGGCGGCGGTATAGTGACGCGACCATGCTTCGCGAATTCTGCACCGCCAAGATCTGTGGCGCCGTCGTCACGCGCTCCGAGCTTCGCTACGAGGGAAGCTGCGGCGTCGATTCGGGCCTCCTGGAAGCGGCGGGCTTGGCTCCGTACGAGAAGGTATTGATCGCCAACGTCTCCACCGGCGCCCGGCTGGAAACGTACTTGATTCCGGAAAAGGCGGGCTCGGGAATCATCGGCATCTACGGAAGCGCCGCACGCCTGGCGGACGTCGGAGACGAAATCATCCTCATGGGGTTCGCGCTGCTCGACCCGGCTGAAGCCCGGGCCTTCAAGGGGCCCCGCGTGCTGAAGCTCAAGCCCGGAAACCTTCTGCCGTAACGTCGTGATGGATCTTCGGCGCGGCGGCGCGCCTTTTCAGCGATTTATGAAGAGACTGGCCTGGTGGTTCGCCGCAGCTCTGACGTCATGTCAGGGGCCCTCCCGCCCCTCCTCTCCTTCCGGTCCGGAGTTGGTCCTGGTGGGGCGTCTGGATCTGGAAGGTCCCCCTCCGATCGAAGGCAACCTCGCCCAGTTCGAGATGGAAGTACGCAATGCGTCGGAGCGTTTCGTGATCCTGCGAGATCTCACCCTGGCGGACGGCACGGCCGTCTTGTCGTGGCAAACCGCGCCTCCCCGCCCGCTCCGATACGATTCCGTCCGCGACGAATTCCTCCAGGATCCGGACGGCGCTCCCGACGCCGACGCGCTGAACGTCGGGCTTCTGCTTCCGGGAGAGACGCTCCGTTTCCGGCCGCAGATTCGACTGCTACACTTTCCACGCCGCTACGTGCTGAACTATTTCGCTTACACGGCCGAAGAACTGGCGGGAAATGTGTACTTCGAGGAACGGACGGAGGACAAGCGCCTGCGGTATCGCCGCTGGCTCGCGGGTGAAGTCGCGGAACGCTTGAAGCTCTCCGCCGGTTCCGCCGCCGCTCGCCGGAGGATCGTCTTTCCCCACGCGTACTCGGTCCTCGAGGCCCCTCGCCGCGCGGACTTGAATCTGGACGTTCGCGTGACTCCGAGGGCGTTTCGGCTGGAGGCCGCTCTGGCGCATCTCGGACTCGGCGCCGCCGACGTCCGGGAGTACACCTACGGCGTCGCGCTGGAGGCGTGGGCGATCCGCGCGCGATCCGGCGCATGGCTGGTTTCCCCGCGCGGCAAGATCCCGCTTCCGCGCATCACCCATTTCGAGTTTCTGTTCCAGTACGTGGACACGTTGGACGCCGGCGTGCCGGTCCAATTCGAATTTGTGGGGGCGCTGGACGCGCTGTTTCCGAATGTGCGGGTGGTTCCGGTGCGCGAGAAGACGCGCGTGCGCAAGCTCGCGTTTATCCCGCGCGAAGATCTCCCGGACTTCCTGCGCGCCCTTCACGCCGAGGATCTCGAAATCGCCGTCGTGACGGAAGGCCGCTCCCCCTCCTTGCGCATCCGCCGGTAGTTACGATAAGTATTGAGAATTATTTGTAACGTTACGAAATATTCTCAAAATTATTTGTAACTATATGGAGGCGCCGGGGACGCGCGCCAGGTCTTCGACCTCCATCATCTCTCGCTGAGAAAACCCTTCCCCGTAGGTCCGGCCGATCATCATTCCGTACGTCCGGCCCCGACCGCGGGTCCATTCCACGATCTCGTCTTCGGGAGATCGCGCGCTGGGTCCGCTCGGCTCTCGCGGAAACTGGGTCCGGTATGCCAGGATCGAAGCGAGCTTCTTGTCCATCTGGGCGGTGATGTCGACCACGAACGTCGGGGGCGCCGGCGTCCAGGAGCTGTGAACCCAGAAAATCTTCTTCGGACGATGGGCTCGATTCGCGTCGTGCTTCAGATCCGGAAATTTTGCCAGGCCCGCAACGTAGCAGGCGTCGAAGACGAGGCGGGGAGTGGTCGCGTGATCGGGATGTCGCTGATCGAGCGACGGCACGAGAACGACGCGAGGGCGATACCGGCGCAGCACGTCCACGATCCGCAGTTGCTGCTCCCGCACGTTGAACAGTCCCGCGTCCGGCAGCTCGCAGTTCACGCGCGCCTTGAGGCCGAGAATGCGGGCCGCCGCTTCCGCTTCCGCCTGCCGCTCGGACGCGCTGCCGCGCGTGCCCATCTCGCCCATCGTCAGGTCGCACGCCCCCACGGCGTGGCCCTGCTCCACCAACCGGGCGAGCGTGCCGCCGCACGTAATTTCGATGTCGTCACGATGGGCGGCGAACGCCAAGACGTCCAGATTCATGGGAGGTGCGATGGGAGAGCGCCTATTTGCTCTTGCTTTCCTCGGGCGGCTTCTCTTCCTTTTTCTTCTCTTCCGCTTCCGGTTCGCCTCCCTCCTTGACGCCTTTCTTGAATTCGCTGATGCCCTGGCCCAGGCCCTTCATGAGCTGGGGAATCTTGGCCGCTCCAAAGAGCAGCAAGACGACCAAAAGGATCACCAGCAATTCCGGCATCCCGATGGGGATGAAACCGGCCATATGCAGATTCATCTTGGATTCCTTAACCCGACTTCATTTTCTTGGTAAGGGTCACGACATTGCCTCCCCGAGCGGCCGCCTTGATTTCGAATCGGTCCATGAAGGCGCGGGCCGCGGCGAATCTCGTGCGGCGATCTTCTCCATTCTCGTCGGAAACCATTCGGGACCCGGAATCCGCAAAATGGAGCTCGACCTCCGATCCCGATCGGACGATCAGGACATGGTACACCTGGTTGTCCCGCCCGTCGTACGCGATCCGGCGAATGGCCTGGACGACCTCCTTGACCGCGGCTTCGAAGCTGGACGCTTCCGTCTCCGAGAAACCCGCGCGACGGACGACGGCGCGCACGAAGCCAAGCAGGCCCTCCGTCGCTTCCTCCGAAAAACCCAGACTGAGCCGGATGGGCGAGGCCTCCGGCGGAGGCAGGAAGACCACCCGGGATCCGCCCTCATACCTGAAAAGCGACTGGCACCGGGGACATTCGTAGGCGCCCGGTTCGTCCAGCGTCAACGGCGTTCGGCACGCTTCGCATTCCAGTTCCACCGCCCTCTCTGCCGCCGCCGCTGCAAGCTCGGAGCCTCCCGGCTCCCCGACCTTCGCGGGGAGGGTCGCCGGGGAAGCGGGTGGACGGCCTGACGAAAGGAAAGGTGCCGTCGCCGCGGGCCGAAGATCGTAGTGCGACAAGGCCATCGGGGCGGAGGGCTCGGGCGCGGCGCCGAAGGGGCTTCCCTCCCCCCTCCTTACG
>JACQVR010000105.1 GCA_016209705.1 Planctomycetota bacterium | reverse complement strand
GCAAACTGGCGCTCGAACTCCGCCACGGTAAACGGGTATTCCTTCACCGCCTCCAGCACTACATATGGGGGTCAGTTGAGTCAAGTAAATAGCCCTTTATGAGAGAATTCCTCCATAAGGTATCGGCGGTTATTCAGTTCGGTCAAAGGGTCCGTCATCGCCAGCTCCTGGAGTGTTTCCAATTGCCGGTCACGGCGCCTCTGAGCATCCCGACGGGCGGTTCCCAGCGCCCCGAAGAAAACGGCGAACAAGAGGGGATGAACCAAGAACACGAGATGGATCGGATGTTCGCGAAAGACGCTGGAGACCGTCCGTCCTTCGGAGCCGAGGAACCAAAGATCCAGGAGCAAGGAGAAGACGGGAATCGGCAGGCCCCACAGGAAGCCGAACACGACGTGGGGGTTGTGGATCGGGTCGTACGTATACGGGCATCGATATGCCCGCAAAATGTTGCCAATCGCCGCGCTCTTCATGGCATATCCGGAAGCCTCTTGAGTTTGCGCAAAAATCGTGCCCCGCAAAGACGCGGTCCGGCGCACCGGCGTCGGAGGGGAAGCGCCGAAGCGTGGAACTTTCCGCGCCGGACGCGCGGTTTTCCGCGAAAGAACGGCACTGGGAGCTTCCTTTCGCTTGGTACGAGACTTGCACAACACGCCGCATGCCTTCATCGCGCCGCGATCTATCCCGCCGCATCGAGGATGCGGACAAGGCGAAGCTGTTCACGGAACTCATTGAGAAGCTGAATCTCGGCCTGTCCTTCGAGGAGATTTTCAGCCTCATCTACGAACGGCTGTCCGGGGCGCTCCCGTACAATCGTTTCGCCGTCGCCCTTCTGGACGAGCCGAAACGAAGGCTCTCCATGGTCGCCGCGCGCTCGGACGGGCCGACGATCCTGCGGGAAGGGTACTCGGCGGACATCACCGGCGGCAGCCTGGAGCCGCTGCTGCGGGAGCGCAAGTCGAGGATCATCGGCGACTTGCGGGCCTACCTGGCCGGGAAACCCGACAGCGAATCGACCCGCCTCATCGTCCGCGAAGGGATGTGCTCCAGCCTGACCTTGCCGCTCATCGCTCACGGCGAAGCGATCGGCGTCATGTTTTTCTCCAGCCGACATCCCGACGTGTACCGTCCCCAGCACGAGGAATTCCTGCGCGGGATCGTCGGACATGTCGCGGTCGCCATCGAACGCGCTCGGCTTCTGGAGCAGCTTCGGGAAAAAACGGAGTTCCTGGAGAGCGTGCTCAACCACTCGGCGGACGCCATCGTCGTGGTCGACACGCGCAACCGGATTCGAAGCTGGAACGAGGGCGCGCGCCGGATGTTCGGCTATGAGCCGCACGAAGCCATCGGAGCCGACTATTCGATGTTCCTTCCCCCGGAGTTGCAGGGGACGGAAGAAGCGACGCGGATCAAGAACTGGGTCGAGCGCGAGGGATTCGTGACCGATCACGAATGCGAACGGATGGCCAAGAGCGGGCGGCGGCTCACGGTCAACGTCACGTCCACGCTGGTGAGCGGGCGGGACGGCCGCGTGTTGGGCCGCTCCTGCATCGTTCGGGACGTCACCCATCTCAAACAGCTTCAGGCCGAAGTGATCCGCTCCCGAAGCCTGGCCGCCGTGGGCGAAATGGCGGCCGTCATCGCGCACGAAATCAAGAATCCGCTGGCGGGCATCAGCGGAGCGATCCAGGTGCTCCGGGAGGCGATTCCGCTCACCGACTCGAGGCGCGACGTGGTGGGCGAGATTCTGGAACAGATCCGCCGGCTGGACGACACGGTGCGCGATCTCCTGCTGTTCGCCCGGCCGGCCATGCCGGATCGAGTCGAACTGGCGGTGGAAGATTCCATCCATCAAGCGTGGGAGCTCCTGGCGTGCCAGCCCGGCGCAACCCGCGTCCGGCTCCTCCTGGAAGGCGCCCGCGGAGTGCGGGTCGCGGCCGACCCGCGCCTCCTGAACCAGGTGTGGATCAACCTCCTACAGAACGCCATCGAAGCCATGCCGGAAGGAGGGGATGTGGTCGTCCGAATTTCGGACGCGACCCCGATTCGCGTCGAGCTCACGGACACGGGCACCGGCGTTTCTCCTTCCAACGCCCGGCGGCTCTTCGAACCCTTCTTTTCGACTAAGACGCGCGGCACGGGTTTGGGTTTGGCCATCTCGCGAAAGATCATGGAAGCCCATGGAGGGACAATTGGCATTCAAAGCGATCCCGGGAAGGGGACGCGCGTCATCCTCGAAATTCCTCGATAAGGAGATGTTATGGTCGCCATCATGCGTGATCCGGTCGTAGCGGCGAAGGACGAGACCTCGACCTCCGCACCCGCGAAGGGTTCGGCGCCCGCGGGGGCCGAGGAGGAGACTTCACATTTGGGCACGGTACTGGTCGTGAGCATCCTCTCCGGCTGGGTGGGCATGGCCGTGGGATTGATCGGTCTTTCCCACGCGATCGCGGATCGGGCCTGGATGGCGGCGGGATCGATTCTGCCGCTCATCATGACCGCCATCGCCGTGGTGTGTTCCACGGTCGGGGCGATGGTCTGGATCTTCCGTCCGGGTCAGGAAGGATAGGGCGGCCGCGTCATCGAAGGCCGGCCAATTCCTGAAGGATCCGCCAATTCCGCAGTCGATCTTCGCGCGCCACGTTCAACGCCGCGCTGGGATGACCGTCCCGATCGAACTGTCCCGCGAATCGGCCCTCCGTGCGCGCGAAGGAGATGAAGTCGACGAGCTCTCCGGTCTTGGCTTCTTTCGCCCAGTCTTCCCGTACGGCGGGGTTCCCTCCCAAATCCAACCGATCCTTGACGCGCGGCCCGCGCCGGGGATCGTAGACCAAGAGGGGGAACGCGCGACTTTCGACGGCGCGTTTCGCCTGATGATAGGCCCGATCGTCGCCGACCCCGTGTTCGGGTTGACACGCCGCGTAGGCGATCACGACGGCCGGACCGGGGAATTCGTTGGCTGCGAGAATCGATCGATAGAAATGATTCGTGTGCGCGGCCGTGGTCTGGGCGACGAAAACCTCCGGATGCATCATGGCGATGAGCGAGAGCTCTTTCCGGCGCTCGGTCTTGCCGGGAACCGCGGACCCGATGGCGGCGTATTTCGCTTCCTGGGCCGTGAACGAGCTCGTCGATGCCTGACCGCCGGTGTTGGAGTAGGCCTGCGTGTCCAGGACGAGCGCCTTGATATCCATTCCCGAGGCCAGCATGCGCGACAGCGCCTGAAAGCCGATGTCGAACATCGCGCCGTCGCCGCCGACCACCCAAAGCCGCTTCTCCTTCCAGCCGCGGCGGTCCCACGCCATCCGGATTCCCATCGCCACCGCCGGCGCGTTCTCGAAGAGCGAGTTCGTCCAGGGGAGGCGATACGGGTTGTGCGGATACGTCGAGGTGTACACGGTGTTGCACCCCGTGGCCGCGACGATCCCCATCTCCTCCGTTCCGTAGACGAATTGGGTGGCGGCCAGCATCATCCGCAGAACGGTCGCCTCGCCGCATCCCATGCACGATCCCGCGCCGCCGCAATACGCCTCCAGCACCGGAGACGCCAGCATCATGTCCATCAGCGATTTTTCGACGAGGTATTCGCGCGGGGTGCGCCCCGCGGCGTGGAAGACCCGCATGCCGGCGCGATGCCGGCGCCGCCGTTCCTCCGTCTTGGGCACCATGCGCAGCGCCCGGCGGTCTCCGCATACGGCCACGCACTCGCCGCATCCCTTGCATTTCGTAGGATCGATGAAGAGCCCGAACCGGCCCGGCGTTTTGCCTTGCTTCTCGAAATGCTCGCCGTATTTCTTCGGCCTCGACCACAGGCGCTCCACGAACGCGCGATCGTCCGGATCGGCCACCTGCGCGACGAGCTCGCGGGCTTGCGGCTCGGGAACGACGCGCGCCACGATCGCCGTGTCCGGACATTCCGTGACGCACTCCATGCAGCCAACGCACGCCTCGGGCAAGAACTCGGGGACGTCCGGACTCATCGACCAAAAATCCCGCACCGCCGAAGTGGACGGCGGCATGAGACTGCGGGACATGTCGGGCGTGGCGGGCGACCCGCGATCGGCCGTTCCCTCTTCATAGGCCGTGAGAACGCGCGCGGAAAATTCGCGCGCGTCAAGAAGCGGCGACGGCATGGCTTCCTCCGATCGTTTTCAAGCGCGCGCCGGGAACGGCGACCACCTCTTCGTATCCCCGCTGGACGGCCTTCACATTGGCGGCGACCACCTCCTCGCCCCGACGCCCGAAGTACTTGCGAAGGGATTCCGACAGCGGCGCGCGCAAATCCTCGAACGTTGACGCCGGATCGCGGTAGGGCAGGACGCGCAAGATGGCGCCGAGCAGCACGATGCCCTGCATCCGAAGCTCCAAGTCGGGGCGGGGAGCCAGTTCGCGGGCGATGCGCACCGCGTCGAGCGACAGAAGGGTCGCGTCTCGATCGATCAGGAATCGGCGCACGGGATCCGGAAGCCATTCGGCCAACTCCCGGGGCGCCCGCCACGGGCTCTGGAGGTAGGCCCATCCGCCGGGTTGCAGGCCCGCGAACGGGTTCGATCCCCGCAGAGCGGACGGGTCGTGCACCGCGACGAAATCGACGGTTTCCAGCTCGTGGTGCGTCCGGATGGGTTCCCTGGAAAGGACGAGATAGTAATTCGTGGGCAGCCCTTTTTTCTCGGAGCCGTATTTGGGGAAGGCCTGCACGTTCAGATTGAAGAGTTCGGAAACGAGGGAGGCGAGAATCTTGTTCGTCGTGATGGAGCCCCAGCCTCCCACGGAATGGCCGCGCAAGGAGAAGCCCTGCGCGGCGGAGAGCACGATTTCCTCCTTGGGACGCAGCGCCTGTTCGTGGTCGATACCGAGGACGAACGAGCGCCGGCCGCCAGGGCCCGCCATGTTTTCGACGGCCGCGATCAGATCGGACACGCGCGTATCGCGCCCGCCCAGGCCCGCCGCGCCGCTGTACGCCGGCGGCACCCGTTCCACCAGCGGATATTCCGGATGACGCGCCGTCGCGTCCGCGAAGGCGGCCTTGATTTCCGCCGTCAAGGGATTCGACTGTCCCAGCGGTGCGTCCATCCGCTCGATGACGCTGAACGCGCGCACGTTGCTCAAGAGACGCACCAGATCCGGTCCTGGAAACGGCCGAAACGAGGTGAGATGCACGACGCCGACCTTCAAGTTCCTGGTCCGGCGCAGGTGGTCCGCCGCCACCGTGGCGGTTTCGTAGATCGTCCCCATCGCCACGAGGGCCCATTCCGCGTCCTCCATCCGGTGGGCGTGAAGGGGCGCACAGGCGCGTCCCGTGAGCGCTTCCAGCTCCGTCATCGCTTGGCGCAAGGATCCTGGAACCGCTCCGTAGTAGTCGCGCTGGGCGATTTTTCCTTTCATGTACGCGTCCTGGTTCTGCACCGGACCCGACATGAGCGGATGCGCCGGGTCGAACAGGTTCTCGATCCGCTCGCGGGGATCGCCCACATACCGCTTCATCAGCTCGGGCTCCGGCAGCCGACAGGTCTCGATGGTATGGGTGGTGAAGAATCCGTCCTGGGCGACCATGAACGGGAAACCGGTGTCTTCCGCCACGCGGCGCGCGACGAGGGCGAGGTCGCCCACGTCCTGCACGTTGCGGGCGAAGAGGATGCCCCAGCCGACGTCCGCGACGCCCATGACGTCGTCGTGGCCCGCGTGCACGTTGAGCGCATGGGACGTGAGGGCGCGTGAACCCACGTGAAGCACCATGGGCAGGCGTTTTCCGGAAATGACGTACAGAACCTCCTTCATCAGAATGAGGCCTTGGCCGGAGGTGAAGTTGGTGACGCGCGCGCCGGCCAGCGCCGCTCCTTCGCACGCGGATTGCGCGCTATGTTCGGACTCCGGCTCCAGAAACGAAAGAGGTTGGCCCCACAGGTTCGCGCGTCCGCGGGCCACTTCCGCTTGAAACGTCTGGCCGATGACCTGGGAGGACGTGATCGGGTACGCGCAGGCGATCTCGCCGACGTGGGTTTCGACCCACGCGGCCATGGCCGACCCGTCGAGCGCGCTCGGAATGCCGGGATAGGGAACAACCCGCTCCAATGCTTCGTTCACCGCAGCCCCCTGGGGAAGTTGAAACGGTCTTCCCCGGAGGGTTAGCAATTGTCCTGCCGTGATGCCGGAGGCTTTGGTCCGACCTTGGAAGAGACGGGATACGGAAATTTACGCGGTATCCGAGACTTTTTCGCGGTCGCTAAATACCGCGCCCCGGAGATAGCTGTCCGGTTATTCTGGGGCGCGGAGTCGCGAGTCGCGGGTCCCGAGTCGTGAGTGGCGTTCCCCGTGGGCGGCTATCCGACTCGGGACTCCGCCACCCGCAATCGGTCATCCATTTGCGGGTAGCGGTACTGAGACCGGGCCATCGCTGAATCGCTGGCCGGCCGGTTCATTTCGTGTTATAGACGTTCATCCATTCAGGAGGACTCTTATGCGCTCTCGTTATGCCGCCGGGGTGCTGTGCCTTATTGGATGCCAGGCCCTGCTACTGGCATCCGTTTCTCAGGAAGGGCCGGAAGCGCCGAAGCCCGGCAAGGAACATGAGCTCCTGAGACAGTTCGAAGGGCAGTGGGATTTCGTATCGAAGTTCATGATGAAGCCGGGGAAAGAGCCCGTAGTATCCAAGGGCAAGGAGACGGTTCGCGTCATCGCAGGCGGTCTTTTCATCGTCTTCGATGCCGAAGGAGACATGATGGGCCAGAAGTTCGTTGGGCACGGGACGATGGGCTATGACGTCCACAAGAAGAAGTTCACCGGAGCGTGGATCGACTCGATGGCCACGGGGGTTTACCTGATCGAAGGCACCTGCGACGAAAAGGGAAAGGTCTTCACCGAGTGGATGGAAGGGACGGATCCTCAAAGCGGGCAGCCGATGAAGATGAAGATGGTGCATGAAATCAAGGACAAGGACAAGCGCGTGATGACGTTCTCCATGAAGGGCCCGGACGGCAAAGACATGGACCTCGGGACCATTGAATACACGCGCAAGAAGTAGCAGCAGGAGTTACGATCGCCGTGACAAGTTAAAACAAGCCCCGCCGCTCCTGACCTCCGAAGCTTCAGCGAAGGATGTTGCGGCGGGATCATTCCGCTTGAGCGAGCGCCCGCAGGGCGCGAGCGTAACTACCGGAACACGGCGCTGGCGAAAGATACCAGACCTCCGGCGGGATCCGGAGCGAAACCATAGCGCAGGAGGGCTCCGCGCGAGCCTCCGAGAAGGCGCAAGGCGGTATAGCCCGCCGTCAGTCCGCAGACATGCCGCCGGTTCCCGTCGGCCATCACGGAATTCCAGAACCCGTCGGCGTCCGCGTTAGCGACGTATTCCAGGGACCTTCGATCGCCCTCGGACATCCACTCGACCAGCCTCTGATCCAGGGGCGTGTCGTCCCCGAACCGGGGGCCGACGTGCGAGAGATCCACGCCCGCGATGATCGTCACCCGGCGGCCCACGTTCAGAATGGTTTCGCGCAGCGCCTCGATCGTGCTTTCGATCAAGGCCGCATCGCTCGGAGCGCCTGCCTTGAGGTGCGGCTCGAACGAGGAACACAGGATCGGCACGATGCGGAAGGCGGCCTCGGGATGGGCGTGCTTTAGGAATACCGCCTGGAATTCGATCGAGTGCTCGTTGCGATGCACCATCTCGTGATCGAGCAACCCGGCGTCCGAACCCGTCCGAGACAGGAGTTCCCGGATGAACTCCAGATCGGACTCCGCCGTTCCCAGCGGCGTCTCGTAGGATTTCGTCGTCAGCACGAAGGGCTTCGGCGGCGAAACGTGCGCCACTCCCAGAATGACGTACGTCTCCGCAGGTTGCGATTCCGCCACAGCGCGATAGGCGTGCGTATAGCACGTTCCTCCGCGCCGGAAATCGATATGGGGTGCCAGGACGCCCTGCGGCGGCGGATGGCGGCGCGTGTATTCGGGGCGTCCCGCTCCGAACTCGTGCTCGTAATAGGCGTCCAATTCCCGGCGCAACTCGGCCTCGGTTTCGGCATACCCCCCGCGTCCGGCGAATCGCGCCGGCCGGGCGGCCGCCGCTCGGAACGCGCGCGCCAGTTCCTCCCGGCGAGCTTCGAGGGCCGGCGACTCCAGCAAAAGATGTCGATCGAGCTGATCGACCACACTCCGAAGCCTCCCTTCGGGGATCTTCATGCCACCGGCATAGGGGGCGATCCGCTCCTGGAGGGCCTCCACGTCCGAATACCCGTTCAGCAGGTTCCACACCAGAAAGGAGAGCGGATCCACGACGACCGGATCATCCAGGATGCCCTCGGCATCCCGCAAGACGAAATACATCTCGCCGTCCGTCTTGACGGGAAAGGCATCCATGACCCGGCGGCGCGGCAGCGGCATGATTTGAGTTTACCCGGCCGCACAGGGCGTGACAACGACGCGTTGGGGCTTGCCCGCCGGTGCGCCTCCTACAAGGCGCGCAGGCGGGTTGCGGCGAAGCGGCGTCCGTGATACAGTGCACCCGCCGAAGCCCACCCGCAGCTTCACTCTCGCCGCCGGCGGCGACGGCCATCGCGAAGGCGGGTCGCGCCCCCCTGACCATGGAGAGGTGCCGGAGCGGCCGATCGGGCTCGCCTCGAAAGCGAGTGACCTCGAAAGGGGTCCGTGGGTTCGAATCCCACCCTCTCCGCTCCGACGCCCCCGCCCATTTGAATCACGGCTCGGTTCCCCAGGACCGCGGCTTATTTGGGATCATAGCTGAATGTCCATGCCGTCTTCGAAGGCGGAATCCGCAGGTCCGGAAAGAGTCCGGACCGCAGCAGCTCCGCCAAGGTGCGTCCGTCAATGCGACCTTTCTTCAGTTTTGTCTTGCTCAGCCGCCGAATCCTGGAAGGGTCGCCGATACGAACGGGAATGCCGAGATGCTCGAACTCTGCGGCCAACCAATGGGCACGGATGGACGGCTCGCACGCGATCTCGCCGGGACCCTCCATCTGGGCGAAGATCCGCCGAAACGATTCGGCCGTCGTCTTGACGCCCGCCTCCAGGATGGTTTTCCCGCCCGCCGACAAGACGACGATCTTGCTGTTCCGCTTTCCGAGATCGACCCCCCCGTACCACACGCGGGGCAGGGTACCGAAGCCCGGTGCGCGCGGTAAGCTCCAGAATCGGAATTGCACCTAGGCCAGATTTTTTGAAAATATGCAGCATAAATTCCGCTCCCCTCTTGACGCCCTGAAGTTTCAATATTATAAGATCATCATTCACAGTAAATGGAACTTCTAAAGCAATGATCCCCACACCCTTGATCCAGCTCGTTCGCCGTTCGGGAACCTTCCTCTTGCTCCTCGCGCCGAGCGTCGCCCTGGCACAGCAAGGCGAGGTCTGCGCCTGGTCGCCGTTGGACCCCGGGGGCAACCTCAACGGGGTCGTCAATACCTATTACCCCGCAACGGGTTCCGTATCCGTCGGCGCGACCTCCATTCCGGTAGGGGTTCCCACCGGCGCCGCCAAAGCGATCGGCGCCGGCGACCTCCTGCTGGTCATCCAGATGCAAGACGCCGCGATCAACGCCACGAACACCAGCTCCTATGGCGACGGCGTGCCCGGTGATCCCGCCTCGGGGACGACGGCGGTGAACAGTTCGGGCTTGTACGAATTCGTCGTGGCCAACGGATCGGTCATCGGGGGCTCCCTGCCCATTCATGGGATGGGTCCCAACGATGGGCTCATCCACCGTTACACCTTCGCCGACTCCACGAGCGCGCAAGGCCAGCGGCGCTATCAAGTCATCCGCGTCCCCCGATACGCGAACGCGACGCTGACCTCCGGCTTGACGTGTCGCCCCTGGGATGGGTCCACGGGCGGCGTCTTGGTCATCGACGTGCAACAGAATCTGAGTCTGGGCAACGCCACCGTCTCCGTAGTGGGAAGGGGATTTCGGGGCGGCGGGGGACAGTTCCCGATCGGAACCGGACCGTCCACCGAACCGACCGACTATCGCACGCCCGCGAGCGCTCCGCGAAACGGAAACAAGGGCGAAGGGTTCGCCGGCACGCCTCGATTCGTGTACGACGCCTTCACGGATACGGTGCTCGACACGGGTTTCGAAGGCTACCCGAACGGAAGCCGCGGGCGGGGAGCTCCGGGCAACGCCGGCGGCGGCGGCAACAACGGTTTGGACAGCAGCGGCAACTCGGACAACGCGGGCGCCGGCGGCGGCGGCAACGGGGGCGCCGGCGGTCGAGGCGGCGACAGCGAAGCCGGCGCGCCTACCGGCGGGCATGGCGGCGCCGCGGTGACGGGATCGGCCGGCCGGCTGCTGATGGGCGGCGGGGGCGGATCCGGAAGCCGCAACAGCAACAGCAGCGGAGGAGCTCCCAGCCATGGCGCGGCCGGCGGCGGAATCGTCATCATCAGATCCGGCACGGTATCCGGCGGGGGAACCATCAACGCCAGCGGCGCAAACGCCTTGACCACCGGTTCAGACGGAGGAGGAGGAGGAGGAGCCGGAGGCTCCGTCCTCTGCATCGCCCGAAGCGGCGCCTGGACCGATCTTGCCGTCATCGCCAAGGGAGGCGACGGAGCGGACGCCCACTTGGGCGGAAACAACGTGGGCCCCGGCGGCGGCGGAGGCGGCGGTGTGGCGCGACTCTCCAGCCCCGCCAACGGAACGCCTGATCTCAGCGGAGGCGCGAACGGCCTGACGGGAGGAGGCATCCCGTGGGGAGCGTCTTCGGGGGCGGGCAGCAATCCGGGGACCGCGTTATCCACGTCGCTGACTCGCGAGGATATCCCCGGCACCACATCGAGCGCCGACTGCTTCAACAACGATGCTCCCGTCAACAATATTCCCGATCCCCAAAGCACCGCGGAGGACACTCCGCTCGCGTTCTCCGAAGGCAACGCCAATCTCATGTCCATCTTCGACTACGACGTGGAATCAGGCCAGATGGAAGTTCGCCTGACCGCCACCAACGGTGCGCTCACGCTGGGCCGCACCGACGGACTGACGTTCTTGATCGGAGACGGCACGGACGACGCGAGCATGACCTTCCGGGGAATGCTGGACCAAATCAACGCGGCGCTCGTCGATTTGACATTCGTCCCTTCCCTCGACTACGTCGGACCGGCAAGCCTCGAAATCCATACCGAAGATCTGGGGAATTCGGGCCAGAGCGGAGCGCTCAGCGATACGGACACGATATCGATCACCGTGGCGCCGCAGAACGACTTGCCGGTAGCCGCCGACGACGCCTACGCCACCGACGAAGATGCGCCGCTCGCGGTCTCGGCGCCGGGCGTCCTTTCCAATGACGTGGATCCGGACGCCGAAATTCTCACGCCTTCGGTCGTGTCCGGTCCTCTCCACGGAACGGTCACGCTGAACGCGGACGGGTCATTCACCTACACGCCAGAACCCGACTTCAACGGCATGGACCAGTTCGATTACGAGGTGAGCGACGGGGAATTCATGTCGAACACCGCCACCGTCGCCATCACCGTGCATCCCGTCAACGATCCTCCCTCCGCTCTGGACGACGCTTTTACGGTCCAGGAAGATTCACCCCTGAACGTGACCGCGATCGGAGGCCTGCTCGCCAACGATCTGGATGTCGAAAATGATCCGCTCACGGTCTTCTTGGTCTCCGGGACGTCGAATGGAACGCTGAACCTGAGCTCCGACGGCTCGTTCACCTACATTCCAAATGCGAATTACAACGGCCCGGATTCGTTCACGTACCGTTGCTACGACGGCGAGCTGGTTTCGGACGTCGCGACTGTCTTTCTCTCCGTCGCCGACGTGAACGATCCGCCCGTGGCGAACGAGGATGCGTACTCGATGGATGAGGACACCGCGCTCTTCATCGGAGCTCCGGGCCTCCTCGTCAACGACAGCGACCTGGAAGGCAACCCGCTGGCCGCCGTGCTGATTTCGGGTCCCTCCTTTGGTTCGCTGGAGCTGCATCCGGATGGCTCGTTTGTGTACGCTCCGGACATCAATTTCTTCGGTACCGATAAGTTCACCTACATGGCTTACGACGGCGTCTCCGGCTCGCCCGCGACCACCGTCACCATCACGGTCGCGGATGTCCGCGATCCCGGTTCGAAGCGCGCCGGGTATTGCTCGGGCAGCGCCGTTCCCGGCGGCCCCGCCGGATCGATGGGGATGCTCGTCGGAGCGCTCCTCCTGAGCGGGGCCTTCCGGACCGTCAGGACAAGAATCACGAAAGGCAGGAATGCATGATGTCGCTCTCCGCGGCGGGATGGATGCTCGCTCTTGGGCTCGCCATTCCGGCCCAGGACGCCCACCTGGACATGTCGGACGAAAGCCTTCAGCTTCCGGCCGTTCCGGAGCGACGGCCTCGGCAGGACGATCCGATCGAAGGGCCGGTTTCAGGGATCGATCGCTTCCAGGACGAATCGAGAGGCGCGGCGGTGGAGCGCCTTATCTTGGATTTCAGCCGTCTGGAGGCGTCCCTCTCCCTGGGCGTGGCGATTTTCAGCCCCGATTTCGACGCGGAGCCGGAATCCTGCGCGCGCGCCGCCTTCCGGATTCCCATTCCGCGCTGGTCGTCCCCGGAGAGCGGTCGTGAAGACGTAGGCGTGGTGGCTCAGTTCTTCGCCACCTCCGTCGAACGCGATTTCGATCCGGACCTGGACAACATGGCCGGCCATCCCTTGTTTTTCGGTCTCGCGTTGGACTATGCGTTCGTCCAGGAGGAGGACTGGCTCGTTCGCGGCCAGATCGGCCTCCAGTACGGATTCCTCGAAGTCGCCCGGGGGCTTGAAAACGGCGTCGCCCTCGCTGTCGGCGGGCTAATCAGCCGGAGGCTGGTCGCTCGGCTCTGGGTCACGTTGGACCCCCACATCGCCATCGCCGACTCGGGCGACCGCATCGGATTCCTGACCGCCGGGTTGATGTGGCGATTCTGAAATTCCTGGACAGACTTCCAATCAGCGATAGAGTGCTCTTGGTGAGCGTCTCGGCCTTTTGAAGCGCCGGATCGCCAAGCGGCCTCCCGAAACTCTCGCCCTCTCCGCTCCCGCGCTTGGGTCCGCCCGCGAGGTACCATCCGAACGGGCGTCACATCGCCCCTTTATGCACGAAGGCCTTTCGAAAGGGACTTGCGGAGGATGAGATGGCGCAGCTCTTCCATCCGGCCGCCAACGTCGTCGCGAAAGCCGGCATTTTCGGCGCCGTCTTCTTCCTGGCGCTCGGCGCCTGGCTTTGGGGGCGCGTCTATCGATCGGCGTACGTGACCGGCGCCGGCGTGGCCCGGCCGCAACCCGTTCCCTTCAGCCACAAGCATCACGTCGCCGGGGTCGGCATCGATTGCCGGTATTGCCACACCTCCGTCGAAGAGGGGCCGTTCGCCGGCATCCCCGCCGTCAAGACGTGCATGCACTGCCACTCGCAAATCTGGGCCGACAGCCCCGTGCTGGAACCGGTGCGGGAGAGCTTCCGCTCCGGCCTTCCCATCGCGTGGACCCGCGTGCATGACCTGCCCGATTTCGCGTACTTCGACCACTCAATTCACGTGGCCAAGGGAATCGGCTGCGTTACCTGCCACGGCCGCGTAGACGAAATGCCCCTGACGTGGAAGACGCACACCCTCTTTATGGAATGGTGCCTGGAGTGCCACCGCCATCCCGAAAACTACGTGCGACCTCGGGAGGCCGTGTTCGACCCCGCGTGGGAGACGCCGCCCGGCATGGGCGCGCGCCTCGTGAAAGAGTACGACATCAAGTCCAAAACCAATTGCTCCTTCTGCCACCGATGAGCCCATTCCATTCCGTGGACGGCGCGGGCAAGGCCTACTGGCGCAGCCTCGAGGAACTCGCCGGCTCGCCGGAGTTCTCGCTCCGGCTGCGCTCCGAATTCCCTCATGGAGTCCGGATGGGTGAGAACGACGCCACGCGGCGCGAATTCCTCAAGACCATGGCCGCGGCCCTGGCCCTCGCCGGCACCGCGTCCTGCACCCGGGAGCCGGATGAGAAGATCGTCCCCCACGCCGTCCCGCCGGAACTCGCCGTGCCGGGGAAGCCCCTTCATTACGCGACGGCGTCCGCGCTGGGAGGCTATGCGCTCGGACTGCTGGTCGAAAGCCACGAGGGCCGGCCCACGAAGATCGAAGGCAATCCGGACCACCCCGCCAGCCTGGGCGCGACGGACGCCCTGGCGCAGGCGGAGCTCCTGACGCTTTTCGATCCCGAGCGATCCCAAGTCGTCACGCGCGCCGGGCGCATCAGCACCTGGGTCTCGTTTCTCACCGCCGTGGACGCGATGCTCAAGTCGCATCAAGACTCCGGGGGCGCCGGGCTGCGCCTTCTCACCGAAACCGTCACCTCGCCGTCGCTGGCGGATCAGATCCGCCGGTTCCAGGCACGATTCCCGGCAGCGAAGTGGCACGTCTGGGACCCGGTCGGCCGTGCCAACGAAGCCGCCGGCACGATCCGCGCGCTCGGACGGAACCTCACGCCGCGATACCGCTTCGAAAGCGCGGACGTGGTCGTGTCGCTGGACGCGGACTTCATGGCCTGGGGACCCGGCCGCGTGCGTTATGCGCGCGACTTCGCTCGGCGCCGCGACCCGGCTTCGGGCGCGCCGATCAACCGGCTCTACGCGATCGAGAGCACGCCTTCGATCACGGGCGCGATGGCGGACCATCGCCGCGCCGCGCCGCCGTCGCTCCTGCACTCCCTGGCGCGCAAGCTCTCGCGGGCGATCCTCGAGGATGCCGATCCCGAGGATGACTGGCTGGCCGCGGTCGCTCGGGATTTGAAACGGCATCGAGGAACGAGCGTCGTCCTCGTCGGAGAAACACAGCCGCCGTGGGTGCATGCCCTGGCCCATGTGGTGAACGACGCCCTGGGGAACATCGGACAAACCGTCGACTTCTGCGAACCGGTCGAGGCGGGACCGGCGGATCCGGCCGGATCGCTGGCCGAGTTGGTGGAAGACTTGAAAGCCGGGCGGGTCGAGGCGTTGTTCATCCTCGGAGGAAATCCCATCTATACCGCGCCGGCCGATCTGGAACTTTCGAAGCGCTTCGAGCGGGCCGCGTTTCGCGTCCACGCGTCGCTGTATGAGGACGAAACCTCACGCCTGTGCCATTGGCATGTTCCTCAAGTGCATTTCCTCGAAACGTGGGGCGACGCGCGCGCGTACGACGGGACAGTCGCCCTCCAGCAGCCGCTGATCGCTCCGCTGTACGGCGGAAAGTCGCCGCACGAGTTTCTCTCCGTGCTGCTCGGAACTCCGAACCGGAACGCGCATGACACGGTGAAGGAGTACTGGCAGGAGCGCCTGGGAGGCGAGAAAGCCTGGTTGAAAGCGCTGCATGACGGAGTGGTCGCGGGCTCGGCTCTCCCGTCCGTCCCGGTCTCGATCCGGCGGGACATAGATGAAGAATGGGCGGTCCCACCCGGCGGTTTGGAAATCGCCTTTCGCCCCGACCCTACCATCTGGGACGGGAGCTACGCCAACAACGCCTGGTTGCAGGAGCTTCCCAAACCGCTCACCAAGCTGACATGGGAAAACGCCGCCATGGTGGCCCCGGCCACGGCGGCACGACTGGGCCTGAAGCAGGAAGACGTCGTCGAGGTGATCCGCGGCGAGCGGCGCGTCCGGGCCCCCCTATGGATCCTGCCCGGACAGGCCGAGAATTGCGTCACGCTCCATTTGGGATACGGCCGCTCGCGGGCCGGCCGGGTCGGGAACGGCTTGGGCTTCAACGCCTACGCGCTTCGCACGATGGACGGGCTCTGGACCCGCGGTGAAGCCACGATCGAAAAGGCCGGCGGGAGGCATCGGCTCGCGAGCACTCAGACCCACCATGCCATGGAGGGGCGCCATCTGGTCCGTGAGGCGGCCGTCGAGACCTATCAGTCCGATCCGAAGGTTTTCCGCCGCATGGAGCACGTCGAAACGCCGGCGCCTTCCTTATATCCCGAACATCCGGAGGCGGAGAACGCCTGGGGGATGACCATCGATCTGAGTCTTTGCACGGGATGCAACGCGTGCGTCACCGCCTGCCAGGCGGAGAACAACATCCCGACGGCGGGCCGCTCGCAGGTTCTCCTGGGGCGCGAGATGCACTGGATCCGCATCGATCGCTATTACGAGGGAGATCCGTCCGCTCCTAGAGTCCTGCACCAGCCGGTCCCCTGCATGCATTGCGAGCAGGCGCCGTGCGAGCCCGTCTGTCCGGTCGGAGCCACGACGCACAGCGACGAGGGGCTCAATGAAATGACTTACAACCGCTGCGTGGGCACCCGCTACTGCTCGAACAATTGCCCCTACAAGGTGCGGCGATTCAATTTTTTTCAATACGCGGACTCGAGGTCGCCGGCGCTCAAGCTGATGCGCAACCCGGACGTCTCCGTGCGCGAACGCGGCGTGATGGAGAAGTGCACCTACTGCGTTCAGCGGATCAGCGAAGCGCGGATCCACGCGGGCAAGGAGGGGCGCCCGATCCGGGACGGCGAGATCCGGACCGCGTGCCAGCAGGTCTGCCCGGTGAAGGCGATCACGTTCGGGAATATCGCCGATCCTCGGACCGCGATTTCGCGGCGCCGCGCGGAGCCGCGGCATTATGCGCTGCTCGGCGAGCTGAACACGCGTCCCCGCACGACGTACTTGGGGAAAGTGTGGAACTCGAATCCCGAAATCCCTGAACCGCCAAGACACCAAGACACAAAGAAAAATACTCTGGAAGAAAAGAGATGAACCGCAAGAACGCTAAAACGCCAAATGAACCCCAAGGAAACCATGTCATTTGGGCGGTTATCCGCGTCAATCCCTTCGTGTCTTGGTGTCTTGGTGGTTAAGAATACCAACCCCCAACCGACCGGACGATTCATCGGACCCGGCCAGACGTTCGGGACGGTGACGGACCAGATCAGTTCGATCGTCCTGACGGGGCGGACGCCGGCGGCGTGGTGGATGGGCTTGGCCGTTTCCTTCACGCTTCTGTTCGTGCTGGTGTCGGCGGTCCTCTATCTCTTCGCCGCGGGCGTGGGCATCTGGGGCATCAACATCCCCGTGGCCTGGGGCTTCGCGATCATCAATTTCGTGTGGTGGATCGGCATCGGCCACGCGGGAACGCTCATTTCGGCGATCTTGCTGCTCCTGCGCCAGCCGTGGCGGACGTCGATCAACCGGTTCGCCGAAGCCATGACGCTCTTCGCCGTCGCCTGCGCCGGACTTTTTCCCCTCCTGCATCTGGGGCGCCCGAAGTTCTTTTACTGGCTCATCCCGTATCCCGCCACCACGGGGGTCTGGCCGCAATTCCGCAGCCCGCTCGTGTGGGACGTATTCGCCATCACGACGTATGCGACCGTCTCGTTTCTCTTCTGGTACGTCGGGCTCATTCCCGACCTCGCGACGATGCGCGATTTCGCCCGGCGCAAATGGGTGAGGATGTTCTACGGCGTGCTCGCCATGGGATGGCGCGGTTCGGCGCGTCACTGGCTGCGCTACGAGAAGGCGTACCTGCTGCTGGCGGGGCTGGCGACGCCCCTCGTGGTCTCGGTGCACACCGTGGTCAGTTTCGACTTCGCCATTTCGATCGTGCCGGGATGGCACGCCACGATCTTTCCGCCGTTCTTCGTGGCGGGAGCCATATTTTCGGGCTTCGCGATGGTGATGGTGCTCGCGATTCCGCTTCGGGCATGGTACCGGCTGGAGGCGTTCATCACCCTCCGGCACCTCGACAACATGGCGAAGGTGCTGTTGGCGACCGGGTGGATCGTGGTGTACGGCTATCTCGTGGAGCTTTTCTTCGGCTGGTACTCCGGAAGCACCTACGAGGCCTACGTGGCGCTGAATCGCATGACCGGGCCTTATGGGTGGTTGTATTGGCTGCTGATCGCGTGCAACGGCGTCGCGCCGCAGGTGTTCTGGTGGAAACGGGCGCGACGCTCCGTCCCCCTTCTCTTCGCCGTCGCGCTGATCGTGCTCGCCGGAATGTGGCTGGAGCGGTTCATCATCGTCGTGGTGAGCCTGCATCGGGATTTCCTGCCCTCTTCGTGGGATATGTACGTGCCGACCCTGTGGGACTGGGCGACCTTTTTCGGATCGCTCGGCCTCTTCCTGTCTCTCTTGTTCCTGTTCATCCGCTTCCTGCCGGTCATCTCGATGTTCGAAATGCGGACGCTGGTGCCGCCGGCGCGGGAGCCTTCGGCATGAATCGAATTCATGGACTGCTAGCGGAGTTCGACACGCCCGAGGCGTTGCTCCGTGCCGCGCGCGCGGCGCGCGAAGCGGGATTTCTCCGGATGGACGCCTACGCTCCGATGCCGGTGGCCGGTCTCGCGGAGGCGCTGGGGTTTCGTTTCACCCGCCTGCCGGCGATCGTCCTGGGCGGCGGCCTCGCCGGCGCGCTGCTCGGTTTCCTGCTCCAGTACTGGGTATCGGTCTCCGCCTACCCCTTGAACGTGGGCGGGCGGCCCCACAATAGCTGGCCGGCGTTCATCGTGATCACGTTCGAGACGGCGATCCTGGTGGCGGCGCTGTCCGCCGTCGTCGGCATGCTCGCGCTGAACGGCCTCCCCCGGCCGCACCATCCGTTGTTCGCCGTGCCCGCCTTCGCTCGGGCCACGCGGGACCGCTTCTTTCTCTGCATCGAGGCGCGGGATCCGAAGTTCGACGTGCGCGCCACGCGGAGATTCCTGGAATCCTTGGAGCCCCGGGAGGTGGTGGAAGTTGAGGAATGAATTCATGTTCACCTTCGCCGACGTGAACCGTCAAAGCGCCAAAGCGCCAAACGCTCTATCCGGAAAAGACGATCTCCGAATCGCGGCCACACGGTCAGCCGATTCGCTCTATGGCGGTTTTGCGGTTTGGCGGTTCATAAAAAAAATATCTCCCCTGCCGTGCTTGGCCCTGGCGCTGGCTTTGGCCGGGTGCGACCAGGAGATGCGCGACCAGCCGCGCCACGAACCCCTGGAGGCGAGCTCTTTTTTCGAGGATGGAAGAGCGTCGCGGGCGCAGGTGCCGGGGACAGTCCCGCGGGGGCATCTCCATGCGGATGGCCACCTTCACGCCGGAAAGGTGGCAGGACGACCGGTCGAAACGTTACCGTTCGCCGTCGAGCGCTCCGATCTGGAGCGAGGACGCGAGCGTTATCAGATTTTTTGCGCGCCTTGTCACGACGCCGTGGGAACGGGCAACGGGATGGTCGTGCAGCGCGGCTTCCGATCGCCCGAATCCTTTCATACGCCCCGATTGCGCGAACAGCCGGTGGGATACCTGTTCGAGGTGATCACCCAGGGAATGGGCGCGATGCCGTCCTACGCAGACCTGATACCCCCGCAAGACCGCTGGAGGATCGTCGCGTTCCTGCGCGCGCTCCAGCTCAGCCGCCACGCGCCTGCGGCGGACCTGCCGGAAGAGGACCGCCGCCGGCTGGAGGATGTGGAGTGAAAAGCGAGGAGGCGTTGCGAGACATCCTGAGCCTGGCGGGCCGCCGAGCGGCGGTCGTCGGAGGAGCGGCGCTCGCCGTGAGCCTCGGGGGAGCGCTGTGGGACCTCGCGACCTTCCTCCGTTCATGGCTGGTCGCGTTTCTCTTCTGGTTCGGCATCGCCGCCGGCTGCATGGGCGTGCTCATGATTCATCATCTGACCGGCGGAAAATGGGGGCAGGGGATCCGCCGCATCCTCGAGGCGGGAGCGGGAACGCTGCCGCTCCTGGGGCTCACGTTCCTCCCGCTTCTCGCCGGTCTGTCCGAGATCTATCCCTGGGCTCGCCCCGAAGCCGCGGAGAACGAGCTGTTGCGCCACAAGAGCCCCTACCTGAACCCGCCGTTCTTTGCCCTGCGCGCGGTCGCGTTCTTCTCGGTATGGATCGCGCTGGCGGTGCTTCTGAACCGATGGTCGCGGCGGCAGAACGGCGATCCGGCGGCGACCTCGCTTCTGCGACGCCTCAGCGGGCCGGGTCTGATCTTTCTGGGACTGACCTTGACGTTCGCGTCGATCGACTGGGTCATGTCCCTGGAGCCGCAGTGGATTTCGACCGCCTACGGCGCGGTCTTCATCGCCGGCCAGATGCTTTCGGCGTTCGCGTTCGCCGCGGCGGCGGCAGGCGTCCTGTCGGAATATGAGCCGTTGAGCGGCGCCCTGACGCCGGCGCGGATTCACGATCTGGGGAATCTCCTGCTTGCGTTCATCCTGTTGTGGGCGTACCTGTCGTTCGCCCAGTTCCTGATCATCTGGTCCGGAAACCTGCCCGAAGAATCGCCGTGGTATCTGGAGCGAGCCGCCGGAGGCTGGGGCGTGCTGGCGGTCGTGCTCGTCGTGCTGCACTTCGCGTTGCCGTTTTTCCTTCTGCTTTCGGTCGACGTGAAGCGGAACGCGCGGCGGCTCGGGGCGCTGGCGGCGGCGCTTCTGGTCGCGCGATTCCTCGATCTCTACTGGCTCACGGCGCCGCCCTTTTCGACGTCCGGGCTCGGTCCCCACGTCCTGGCTTCGCCGGCCGTGGCGGCGATCGGCGGCTTCTGGCTGGCCGTATTCCTGAAGCGGCTTCGAAGCGCTCCGCTCCTAGCGCCGCTCGGACCGCTCACTGCGGAGACGCCCATCCATGAGTGATCGTTACGAAAGGCGCGATTTCCGACCGAGGGCGATCGAGATTTTCGGCCTGGGGCTCGTGATCTCCTTGATCCTCGTCTCGCTGGCGATGGGCGGTTTGTTCGCCGTCTTGGCCCGCCGTACGGCCGTCCGGGACGCCGAGCCTCCCCCGGTCCGCCAGCCCGTCCAGGTGCTGCCCGCGCCGCGCCTCCAGGTGAATCCGATCCTGGAACTCGATCAGTGGCGCGCGTGGGAAGAGCAGGAACTGAACCGCTACGGATGGATCGACCGCGACAAAGGCATCGCGCGGATCCCGATCGAGCGCGCCATGGAGGTGCTGCGGCG
Source organism: Planctomycetota bacterium (assembly GCA_016209705.1). Classification (GTDB taxonomy): domain Bacteria; phylum Planctomycetota; class MHYJ01; order MHYJ01; family JACPRB01; genus JACQVR01. The sequence goes on along the minus strand of JACQVR010000105.1, from coordinate 11,379 downwards.
GCGCGGGCTTCCCGCGCGCCCCTCGCCGGAGGAGAACCGATGAACGCTTTATTTTTGCTCCTACTATTCCAGAGCGGTACATGGAATTCGCCGGTCCATGACGAGAGCGCGGAGGAGACGGAGAGCACGGAAAGCGGAATAACCACGGAGACACGGAGACACGGAGCAAAATTTCCTTGGAGTCGCGAAGGTTGGGGAGATGAGGAGATATTTTTTTCTTTAAACCGCCAAATCGCCAAATCGCCAATCAGGGAACCGGTTCAGACTGTGGTCGCGCATTGGAGACCATTTTTTCGTGACAGGATATTTGGCGCTCTTGCGCCTTCGCGACGCCGTAGCCGCCGCTTTCCGCCTCCGCCAAGGCTTCGGCAAGACCACGCCGCAGCCCCGCCCATATCGAACTCCACTGGACAAATGGGCGGGGCGAAGGAGGGCGGCGGCGCAGGCGCGTCTCGGCGTCTTCGCGTTGAAAAAAGCTCTCTAACCCGCATGAAAACGTCTCAAAAAACGAAGATCTTACGATGTTGTGACACAGAGAAAAATTCTGGGAGATCGACAGATCGAGGAGATATAGAGATCGGAGACATGGGTTTCCCCCAACAACAAATATCTCCCCATCTCCACGATCTCCCTATCCCCTTAAATCTTCTCCGTGTCTCCGTGCACTCCGCATCTCCCGATCTCCACGCCTCTTCACATCTCCCCCAAAGCCCGGCCGAAGGCGTGGGCATCGACCAGCGCCTCAACGAGCGCGTCTCACTGGACCTCACGTTCCGCGACGACGACGGCCGCGACGTTCGTTTGGGCGATTGCCTGGGGGATCGGCCCGCGGTGCTCGCCTTGGTGTATTTCGAATGCCCGCTGCTTTGCACCCAGGTTCTCAACGGGCTGAGAAGGGCGTTCAAGCCTCTGGGACTGCGCGCGGGAGAGGATTTTCACGTCGTGGCCGTGAGCATCGATCCCATGGAGACGCCGGAGCTGGCCGCACGCAAGAAGCGCGCGTATCTGACGCCAACCGACCGCGAAGAGGGCTGGCATTTCCTCACCGGCAGGGAAGGGGAGATCTCCCGGCTCGCCCGCGATGTTGGATTCCGCTTCCGATATGAGCCCAAGACAAGGCAGTACGCGCACGCGGCGGGGATCATGATCCTGACGCCCGACGGGCGTCTGTCGCGTTATTTCTACGGCATCGAATATTCGGCCCGGGACCTGCGGCTGGGGCTGGTGGAAGCCTCGAAAGGGCGAATCGGCGGGCTCGCGGACCGGTTGTTGCTCCTGTGCTACCGCTATGATCCCACCACGGGCAAGTACGGCGTGGCCGTCATGAATCTGATCCGCGCCGGAGCGATTCTGACGGTGCTGGCGCTGGGAGCGGCCATCTGGATTCAGCTTCGCCGAGAGCGGAAGCGCCGGAGGCCGACCTGATGCCGACGCAGGCCCCGCTTTTTCCCGAGCAGGCCTCCACGATGGCCGGGCGCATCGACGCGCTCTTTTTCGCGCTGCTGGGCGTCGCCGGCTTCTTTACGGCGCTCATCTTCGGCCTGATCCTGGTGTTCGCGATCCGATATCGAAGGCGTCCCGGCCGGTCTTCCGTGTTTCGCACGCGCGAGCCGCTCTGGATGGAACTGACGTGGACCGCGGTTCCGCTGGCGATCGCCGTGGGGATTTTTATCTGGGGCGCGGCGCTGTACGTCGAAGCCGCCCGTCCCCCGGCGGGCGCGCTGCAAGTTTTCGTCGTCGGCAAGCAATGGATGTGGAAGATCCAGCACCCCGAAGGCCCGCGCGAGATCAACGAATTGCACGTCCCCGTGGGCCGCCCGATCCGCTTGACGTTGGCCTCCGAGGACGTGATCCACAGCTTCTATGTGCCCGCGTTTCGGATGAAACAGGACGCCGTCCCGGGACGCACCACGGTCGCCTGGTTTGAAGCGACCCGGCCCGGGGTCCACCGCCTGTTCTGCGCGGAGTATTGCGGCGCGGGGCACTCCGCGATGACGGGTCGGGTCGTCGTCATGGAACCCCGCGAGTACGAACGCTGGCTGGAGGGCGGCGGGAGGGGGGAAACGATCGAGGCTTCCGGAAGGCGTCTGGCGGAACGGCTGGGATGCCTGACGTGCCACGTTCCGGGCGGCGGCGATCGCGGGCCGGACCTGGTCGGTCTTTTCGGGAAGGAAGTCCGGCTCCGCGACGGGACCGCGCGGATCGCCGACGAAGCGTACGTGCGCGAATCGATTCTCGATCCCGCCGCCAAGATCACGGCCGGCTATGAACCTCTGATGCCCACGTACCAGGGGCAGATCGGAGAGGAGGACATGCTGAGAATCCTCGCGTGGCTGAAGAGCCTCAACGAACAGAAGCCCGAATTCAGGAGCCAGAAACCAGAATGAATACGGACCGCGCTTCGCGCACATTTATTCTGATATTCTGAATTCTTCATTCTCTTCTGGCTCCTGGCTTCGTGCTTCTTTGGGAGAACCGCGTGAACCGCCCGGACGACTACTTGAACGCGGACTATTCGGTCTCTTCGTGGCTGTTGACCACGGACCACAAGAGGATTGCGATTCTCTATCTGCTTTCCATCACCCTCTTCTTTTTCGTCGGCGGCGCGGCGGCGGTACTCTTCCGGCTGGAACTCATGACGCCGCCGGGCGACCTGGTGGGGCCGGAGACGTACAACAAGCTGTTCACGATGCACGGCGTCGTGATGGTGTTTCTGTTTCTGATCCCGTCGATCCCCGCGGTCCTCGGCAATTTTCTTCTTCCCATGATGATCGGAGCGCGGGACCTGGCGTTCCCCAAGCTCAACCTCCTGAGCTGGTATCTCTTCATCCTCGGCAGCGCGGTGGCCACGACGGCCATCCTGATGGGAGGGCTGGACACCGGATGGACGTTCTACACGCCGTACAGCACGATGTTCGCCCACACGAACGTGGTGACCGGCGTCCTGGGCGTTTTCATCGTGGGTTTCTCGTCCATCCTGACGGGCCTGAATTTCATCGTCACCACGCACAAGATGCGCGCGCCCGGCCTCACGTGGTTCCGCCTGCCGCTTTTCGTCTGGGCGCTGTACGCCACCAGCCTGATCCAGGTCCTGGCCACCCCGGTGCTCGGAATCACGCTGTTGTTGCTCGTGGCCGAAAGGGGACTGGGAATCGGCATCTTCGATCCGGCGATCGGAGGGGATCCGCTTCTGTTCCAGCACCTCTTCTGGTTTTATTCCCATCCGGCCGTGTACATCATGATTCTGCCCGGCATGGGAGTGGTGAGCGAAATCATCACGTGCTTCTCGCGCAAGCGGATCTTCGGATACCCGTTCATCGCCTTTTCCAGCCTCGCGATCGCCGCGCTGGGCTTTCTCGTGTGGGGCCACCACATGTTCGTGAGCGGCCAGTCCGCCTACGCCGGAATGGTCTTTTCGATCCTCAGTTTCCTGGTGGCGATTCCGTCGGCCATCAAGGTCTTCAACTGGACCGCGACCCTCTATCGGGGATCCATCTCCTGGCAGACGCCGATGCTGTACGCGCTCGGGTTCATCGGGCTGTTCACGCTGGGGGGGATGACCGGTCTCGTCCTGGCGACGCTGGCGGTGGACATCCACGTTCACGACACGTATTTCGTCGTCGCGCATTTCCATTACATCATGGTCGGCGGGATGGTGATGGCGTATCTGGGGGGCATTCATTTCTGGTGGCCGAAAATGACCGGCAAGCTCTACTCGGAATGGTGGGGCCGGGTATCGGCGGCGGTGATCTTCATCGGGTTCAACCTGACTTTCTTCCCGCAGTTCGTGCTCGGATATCTCGGAATGCCGCGGCGTTATCACGCCTACCCGGATGAGTTCCAGGTTCTCAACGTCCTGTCGACCGCGGGCGCCTCGATCTTGGGCGCGGGGTACCTGTTGCCGTTCGTCTATCTGCTGCTGTCGCTGAAGTACGGCCGGGACGCGGGGCGCAATCCATGGCAAGCGACGGGCCTGGAATGGCGTACGCCGTCTCCGCCTCCCACGGAGAACTTCGCCCGCGTCCCGGAGGTGCGGGAAGAAGCCTACGCCTATGGAGCGGAGGAGGCGCCGTGACGACTCCCGCGCATCACTTCGAGGACCTCGGCCAGCAACGCGAGGCGGCCGCGTTGGGAATGTGGGTATTTCTCGTGACGGAGATCCTCTTCTTCGGGGGACTCTTCGCAGCGTTCGCTTTTTACCGTTCGACGCATTATGACGCGTTCGCGCGCGCGGCGAACCTTCTGGACTGGCGGGTGGGGGCGGGGAACACCGCGGTGTTGATCACGAGCAGCCTGATGATGGCGTTGGCGGTGCGCGCGGCGCGGCTCGGGCGGCGCCGGGACCTCCAGCTTTTCCTGGCGGCGACGTCGCTGCTGGGCGCGCTCTTCGTGGCCGTGAAATTCTGGGAATACGCGCACAAGGCGGCCGAGCACCTCGTTCCCGGATTCGACTTCGCGGTCGAAGGTCCGTGGGCGCAGGAAACTCGCCTCTTTCTCGGTTTTTACTTCGTCATGACGGGGGTGCACGCCCTCCACATGGTAATCGGTATCTGCGTCCTCGTGACGCTTTGGGAAATGGCGCGACGAGGGGTGTTCTCTCCCGAGCGCCACGCGCTCGTCGAGAACGCCGGGCTCTATTGGCATTTCGTCGACATCGTGTGGATCTTTCTCTTTCCAATGCTCTATTTGATGGGGGCCCATTAGAAATCGCTCGGATTGCGAGATGTCGCGATTTCTAATAGCCGAAACCGGCGGTATCGGTGGAATACTTTGGGACGAAAGGCGTTCGACGACTTCACCCGACCGTCAGCGAAGGGCAGACTGAGAATGACGACTCCTCATGTGAGGAAGGGAACCCCTCCCAAAGTCTATGTGAGCGTCTACGCGGTGCTCCTCGCCCTGACCGGCTTGACCGTGGCGGCCGCGCGATTCGATCTCGGGCGGTTCAACCTGGCGATCGCGCTGGCCATCGCCGGAACGAAGGCGCTCGCGGTCATCGTGTACTTCATGCACGCGCGCAGCGCCGGCCGACTGATCTGGCTCTTCGCGGGCGCGGGCTTCTTCTGGCTGGCGATTCTGATCACGCTCAGCCTGTACGATCCTCTGACGCGCGGCTGGCTGCCGCCTCCGGAATGGTAGGGGAGAACACCGAGGGGCCGGAGTTCACGGAGAAAGAGGGCAGCCACGAGACACGGAGGCACGGAGAAAACTCAAGGGGATAGGGAGATTTGAGGAGATCTGGAGATGGGACAAGGCAGGGAAGTCGTTCCCCCCCCACGAAAATATGGCTCTTCCGGTTATTGCGTACATCCGAGACGTTATTCACCACCACGAAGCGACTGGGAATAGATAGTTCTGGGCCGGCGGATTCCGCGTTCGTCCGCCCGCCGCATCGCGGACGAACGCGCGCCGCCGAAACGGCTCCCAGACCGCCTTGCGGCGGCGCTGCCATCGTCTGTCCGTCCGGCCGCAACGACGGCGTTGCGTCCGGATGGACGGCTGGGGGGTAGGAATCCGCCGGTCCATCCCTTTGGTGTCTTCGTGTCCCGCCTCTGCCCCGCCCATTTAGGATTTTCGGAAAAATGGGCGGGGCTACGGCGAGGCTCGCCGAAGCCTGTAGGCCCGCATTTCCTCATCTCCCACTAGACTCGCGGCTTGCCGCCATGTCAGAATCTTGACCAATATGAATGCACCGCATGTCGCCGTCGCGGACCTCAAGAAGCACGTCGGCCACGAAGTGACTGTCAAAGGTTGGCTGTACAATCGCCGCGCAAAGGGCAAGATCGCCTTTCTGATCCTGCGCGACGGCACCGCCCACGTGCAGGCGGTGGCCGTCAAGTCCGAAATGGGGGAAGCGTCGTTCGCGCTTTGCGCGAGGCTTCCGCAGGAGTCTTCTCTGATCGCGACCGGCTTGGTCCGCGCCGACGAACGGTCGCCGGGAGGCGTGGAACTGGCGTTGCGAAGCCTGGACGTCGTGGGCGAAGCTCAGGCGGATTACCCCATTCAAATTCAGGACGTTGTGCCGGACGTGGGCTTTCTCATGAAGAACCGGCATCTCTGGCTTCGCTCCAAGAAGCAGGCCGCCTTGCTGCGCGTGCGAAGCGAGGTGATCCGCGCCATTCGGGACTTCTTCGATTCTCGAGGATTCGTTCTCGTCGATTCGCCGATCCTGACGCCGGCGGCCTGCGAGGGGACGTCGACGCTCTTCGGAGTCCAGTACTTCGATGAGCAGGCATATCTCACCCAGAGCGGTCAGCTTTACGCCGAAGCGGCGGCCATGGCGTTGGGAAAGGTATATTGCTTCGGACCCACCTTCCGCGCGGAAAAATCGAAGACGCGCAAGCATTTGACCGAGTTCTGGATGGTCGAGCCCGAGGTGGCGTTTCTGGAGCTCGACGGTTTAATGGAATTGATGGAAGAATTCGTCACCCACCTCGTGCGGCAGGTTCTCGAGCGGCGCGCGGAAGACCTCAAGGTCTTGGAACGGGACCTGGCGCCTTTGGAGAGGGTGCAGCCTCCGTTTCCACGCCTCCATTATGAAGAGGCCCTCGAGCGCATCCGGAAGGAGGGGGTGGAAATCCCGTGGGGCGAGGATTTCGGCGCTCCGCACGAGGAAGCGTTGATGAAAGGCTTCGACAGGCCCGCGCTGGTTCACCGTTTCCCGGCGGCCGTGAAAGCGTTCTACATGCAGCCGGACCCGAAGGATCCACGATATGCGCTGGCCTGCGACCTCCTGGCCCCGGAGGGATACGGCGAGCTGATCGGGGGAAGCCAGCGAATCCATGATCTGGCCTTTCTCGAAAAGCGCTTGGAGGAGCACAAGCTTCCTCGCGAGGCGTTCGAATGGTATTTGGATCTGCGCCGCTACGGGACCGTGCCTCATTCCGGTTTCGGCCTGGGCGTGGAGCGCACGGTGGCGTGGATCACCGGCTGTGATCACATCCGCGAGTGTGTGCCGTTTCCGAGGATGCTGTATAAGATCTATCCGTAACGAGGCATCAAGCATCAGGCAGCCGGGGTAAGAACATGGGAATCGTCAGCTTCACGCAGCTTGAAGTATGGCCGTATGCGCATCAGGCAGCTTTGGCTACCTATAAAATTACCCACGCCTTTCCGAAGCAGGAGTTGTTCGGCTTGACCGCGCAGATGCGCAAAGCGGCCGTTTCCATACCCGCGAATATCGCAGAGGGTTTCAGAAGGAGGCAGCCTAAGGACAAGATGCGTTTCTACAACATGAGCCAAGGATCTGTGGAAGAATTGCGCTATTATTTGATTTTGGGCAAAGATTTGGGATATACCCGCAGCGTCGAGGAAACGAATAAACTTTTGGATTCGGTTTCCAGGATGCTTAAGCGCCTTATTTTGACTATTTCGAATGATCAACCTCCTAATGCTTGATGCCTGATGCCTGATGCTTGCTGCCTCTTTGTTCGGCCTCTACATCCACGTTCCCTTTTGCTTCAAACGCTGCCCCTACTGCGCCTTCGTCCTCATCGAAAGCGATGGCTCGCTTCACGAGCGTTTCGTCGGGGCTGTCGAGCGCCAGATGGAACGGGCCGCCGCGGAGTTCGACCGCCCGCCGTTCACCAGTCTGTACTTCGGCGGCGGGACACCATCGCTATTGGAACCGGCGCAGATCGCCCGGCTCGTCGAGGCCGCGCGAACCCGCTTCGTCGCCCAAGGCAACGTGGAAGTGACTCTGGAAGCGAATCCGGACGGATTGGGGCTGGGTCGACTCCGCGATTTCCTCGGAGCCGGCGTGAACCGGCTGAGCCTGGGCGCGCAAAGCACGGACGACCGGGAACTGGAGTTTCTGGGACGCACGCACACGGGGCGGCAAGCCCTCGAGACGTACCACGCGGCGCGCTCCGCCGGGTTCCATAACATCAGCGTGGACCTCATTTTCGGCCTGCCGAATCAAGACGTCGAGGCGTGGAAGTTCGCCTTGGAGCGATGGGTCAAGGCGGACGTCCCCCATCTGTCGTTGTACGGATTGACGGTGGAACGGGGGACGCCGTTGGAGCGCCGGAGGCAGAACGGACTGGAGTTGCCCGCCGACGAAACGCAAAAGGCGCTTTATGAGACGGCGATCCAAACCCTGTCCCGGAGCGGATACCGTCACTATGAAATCTCCAATTTCGCGCGGCCTGGGTTCGAGTCGCGCCACAATCTGGGCTATTGGGAAGGGCGGCCGTACTTGGGTTTCGGCCCGGGCGCGCATTCCTACGTGCCGCCTTGTCGCTGGGCGGCGATCTCCAATGTGCCGCTCTTCATCGAGCGCATCGAGCGGGGCGAGCCGGTTACCGGCATGGAAGAACGCCTCACGGTGGAACAACGGATGCTGGAGCGCATCTTCCTGGGCTTACGCCGGGCCGAGGGAGTGTTCGCTCCCGCGTTCGCGGAGGAGTTCGGCGTTTCGATCGAACAGCGCTATGGGCCGATCGTGGCGGAGTTGATGGACCTCGGGTTGGTGGCCTGGCGAGGGGGATTCCTGGCTCTGACGCCTCGCGGCAAATTGCTGGCGGATTCCGTGATCGGCCGATTCGCCTGACGGCGCCGCCGGCCGTTCGATTCATTCTTTCTGTCGAATGCTGAGGCTGACGGTCAGGTCCAGCCGGCTCAGCGCGCCGGCGTCCGCGCCCACCAGCGCGTGCAGATACAGCGTTTCCTCCCAGGACTCGAGCGCCTGGCCCAGCAGGCGGGCCGTTACCTGTTTTCCATCCACCTCCACTCCGGCGAGGTCGCAGGCGACCTGCTCCGAGCCCGGGGGGAGGGGATGCCGGATGTGGAGGCGATCTCCCTCGCCGATCGCATCGGCGAAAAACAATTTCGCGTCCGGCGCCACGACGCGGTACCGGATGACGGTCGTTGGGCGGCCGTCCGCTCCCGCGGCGGGCGTCGCGCCATCGAAGCGGACCAGATCATGGGAGGCGCGCGTGAAGAACGTCTGGGAGGGATCGCCGATCAGGATTCGTGAAAGCGCCTCATAGGGCTTCGGATTCCGCTCGAACCCGGCCGGCACGAATTGTCCTGCCTCGAACCGGGGCAGGGGCTCGTAATGAGGATGGCGGGTGAGACGGGCGGCGTCGTAGGTCCGCTTCATCACTAGGCCCAGCGGTTCGGCGGCCAGCGCGGCCACATCCATTTCGAAGCGCGCTCCGACGGCTCCTGAATAGGGCACGCCCAGAAAGACGATCTGACCCTCGAAGTTGAGCGACTCGACGTCGCGGACCTGAAGCCCTCCTTCGACGCCGGAGACTCCGCCCGGACCGGTCACCAGCAGCAGATCGGCCCGCTTCAGCTCGGCGGCATGCCCCGGAGCCAGTCTCGATCTCCCAGCGTCTGGAGAATCACTTTACGGGGCAGTCCGGCCGCCCAGCCGATGCGCTCCACGCTTTCTTCCGAGGTGGTGGCCAGCTCCAATCAGGCGGTGGAGACGAACCGCCGGTCGAGACGGTGATCCGCGATCTTGAGCGACTTCACCCAACGCTGAAGGAGGGCGTCATTCGCGACGGGAACGAAGCTGTAGGCGAAGTCCGTGAACAGGTCGGCATCGAGGGACGCCGCCAGATCCTGGAATTCGAACGCGAAGTTCGCATCCAGCATTTCCGTGGGAACGAAGACGGTGACGAACCTCGAGCGGAGACGGCGGAGATCCGAGAGGATGTTCCCGCGCCGTTGGCTCAGCGACGAGCGATGCATGAGATGGATATGGGCGTCGCACAGGCGGGCGTAATCTTGAATGATGCGGTCTTCCGGAGTGCCGGGCGGAACGAAGGTGAGCACGGCGTGATTGACGCGGAAGCCCGGAACTCCGGCGATCGAGCTGGAGGTGCAGGACGCCCCGGCCCAGGCGAGGAGAATCAGGGCGGCGCACCGTGTCCCGAGTCAGAACGGCGCCGGCTGGCGGCGAACCGCGGGTCCATACTCGCCGCATTCCCACCTCGTGTCGCCCCTCTACCTTTTGGCGGCGGCCTTCTGCTTCTTGGACACCACGGTCGACGGCTTCGGCGGCGTCCAGTGGGACTCGGTGATCTGGATCAATCCGCCGGTCGGGCCGGGCACGGCGCCGTGAAGGAAGATCAGATGCTTGTCCTGTTGAATCCGAACCACGTCCAAATTCCGGGAGGTCACCTGCTCGTGGCCCCAATGGCCCGCCATGCGCTTGCCCGGATAGACGCCCTGGCTGATGGAATGCTGGCGTCCGAGCGAGCCCGGAGCCCGTTCCCGATCCGATTGGCCGTGGGTGGCCGGAAGCCCGTGGAAACCGTGGCGCCGGACGACGCCCATGAAGCCGCGTCCTTTGGAGGTGCCGACGACGTCCACTTTCTTCTGGTTCTCGAAGATGGATACGGTGAGCTTCTGTCCGACCTTGACCTCTTCCTTGCCGTCCCAGGGGATTTCCCGAACCAATTCGGGAGGCCGGAGCGGCTTGATATCGTGGTCGACCTGCTTCTTGCGCTCTTCGGGAGCCTGTCCAGCGGGGCGGGGGATCAGGTGGCCCAGTTCCGCCCGCGAGACATTCTTTCGGCGGCGCTCTCCGAAGCCGACTTGGAGCGCGTTGTAGCCGTCGCGCTCCTTCGTCTTCACCTGGAGGACGGTGCAGGGCCCCGCTTCGAGCACGGTCACGGGCCAGCAACGGCCCTTGGCGTCGAAAATGCGGGTCATGCCGAGCTTGCGGCCGAGCAGTCGGGTCACCATAGGGATCGGTCCGGATTCAAAGCGCGAAAAACGGATGGGAAGGTCTGAAGCAATCCAGCGACAAGGATGGTCCCGCCCCTTCTCAAGCTCAGCGCCTGCATGAGGCGCTTCCTCTCTCGACTCGAATCGTGGCCGCGATCGGGTCAAAAGCTCAAGAAGGGGCGGGATGGGATTCCAATAAATGCGGATAAGCCGAACGGTCGATTAGTACCGGTAAGCTGAGACCCTCACAGGTCGTACACATCCGGCCTATCAACCTCGTAGTCTTCGAGGGACCTTCGGGGAGAACTTATCTTGAGGGCGGTTTCCCGCTTAGATGCTTTCAGCGGTTATCCGTGCCGTCCATAGCTACCCTGCGATTGCCGCGAGCGCGACAGCAGGCACACCAGAGGGACGTCCACTCTGATCCTCTCGTACTAAGAGCAGCTCCTCTCAATTCTCCTCCGCCCACCACAGATAGAGACCGACCTGGCTCACGCCGGTCTGAACCCAGCTCACGTACCGCTATTGATCGGCGAACAGCCGAACCCTTGGGACCTTCTCCAGCCCCAGGATGGGATGAGCCGACATCGAGGTGCCAAACCGCGTCGTCGATGTGGACTCTTGGACGCGATTAGCCTGTTATCCCCGGAGTACCTTTTGTCCGTTGAGCGATGGCCCTTCCATTCGGAACCACCG
>JACQVR010000103.1 GCA_016209705.1 Planctomycetota bacterium | reverse complement strand
TCTGAAGCGGGTAGGCGGAAAAATCGCAGCGCTGTTCCCCCTGTGGCTTTTGACCGGATAATCAATGGCGAAACTCCAGCCTAAGGATCTCCCATGGAACGGTTGACGATCACCATAGCCCTGCTGGCGATGCTCGGAACCCAGGACCAGGGGGAGCGCATCGCCGTCCAAGCGGGCCGCGTCTACACGGTCAGCGGAGCGGTGATCGAATCGGGCGTCGTTCTGATCGAGCGGGGACGCATCGTGGACATTCGCGCGGGAGGCGATGTTCCCGAAGGTTTCAAGCTCATCGACGCGTCCGCCCAGACGGTGATTCCGGGCCTGATCGGCGCAGTCCACTCGGTCCAGGGCGGGGCGGACACGGACCGGTCCATCGCTCCGGACGTCCGGGCCATCGACGGCTACGATTTCTTCGAGGAAAATCGCCTTCTCCTGTCGGGCGGGATCACCACCTCCTTCCTGTCTCCCGGAACCCGCCGGCTCCTCTCCGGACAGGGAGCCGTCGTGAAGACCGCCAGTTCGGACCGAGAGGCAAGGGTGCTGCGCTCGTCCTGCGGACTTCGCGTGACGTTGGGCGAAGCTTCCAAGAATCCGCCGGGCGTTTACAAACCGCCCGTGCCTCCCTCCGCCGACGATCCCATCCGCCCGATGGAGCGCCAGTATCCGACCAGCCGCATGGGACAATTCGCCGAGTTGCGGCGCTTGCTGAGCAAAGCCGCGGAGCCGCAATCCGACTTGACCCGGCACGAACGCGACATCCTGAAGGAAGTTCTGGACGGAAGCCGGCCGCTGATGGTTTCCGCCCACACGGCCGACGACATGATCAAGGCGATGATGTTCGCGGAGGAAGCCGACATCCGCGTGGTCTTCCTTGAAGCCGAGGAAGCGGCCGATGTGAAGGACCTCTTGGCCCGCCGGAACATTCCCGTCTGGGCCAGCGCGGCCATCTTTCCCGGCGAGCCCTACGAGGGCGACGCGGCGCGACCGCTTCCGGAGCTCGATCGAGATCCGGCGCTTCTGGCGGCGCTGATTCAAAGCGGCGTCCCCGCCGCGCTCCAGGCAGCCGGCGATCGGGATTTGAGGGATCTGCTGCTCCTGGCGGCCTATACGTGCCGATCGGGCGCGACGCCGGAGCAGGCGCTGCGAGCCGTGACGCTCACGCCCGCCGAGATCCTGGGCATCGCCGACCGCGTGGGCAGTCTCGAAGCGGGAAAAGACGCGGATCTGGTGTTCCTCAGCGGCCCGCCGCTGGCTTCCTCCACCGTCGTGCAGCGGGTGATGATCGGAGGGGAAATCGTCTTCGAACGGCGGCCGGAGGACGACCAGACGTACGACGTTTCCTCGCGGATCCGCGCCTCCAGCGAGAGGACCCGGGTCCTGGCCGTTCGCGGGGCCCGAATCCTGACGATGACCCAGGGCATCATTCCCGAGGGACTCATCCTGATCGAAGACGGGAAAATCTCTTACGTCGGCCGGCGAAGGCCGATTCCCTCCCAGGCGAAGATCATCGAAGCCGCGGGCCTGACGGCTTCTCCCGGATTCATCGACGCCCACACCTTCCTGGGTTTTCATACCGACGCCACGGAAAGCGCGCGTCGCGGCCGTCGCGTCCGCGCCGGCCCGCCGCCGACCAGCTTGAAGCCCCCCTCGGAGTACGTGGATTTGGACGATCCCGTCTACAAGGAAGCCGTCCGGGCCGGCGTGACGACGATCCTGCTGGCGCCCGAAACGAACGGCCTCTGCGCCGCCCTGAAAACGGCGGGGGACGGAACGCGCGCGAACCTGCTCCGCCAGGCGGCGGCCGTCAAGATCTCCGTCGCCGGCGGCAGTTCCGGCTACGAAACGCTCAAAGCGCTCCTGACCCGCGCCAAACGCTATCACGAAGAATGGGAAGCGTATGAGCGGGCGCGCCAGGAAGCGGAGGAAGCCAAGACGGCCGCTCCTTCGGGACGGCCCGACCCGCTCGCGGGAACCTGGAAAGGAACGGTCGATTCCGTCGAAGCCGGGCCGCGCGTCGAATTCACGCTGGAGTTGAAGTCGGATGGAGCCGCGGTCACGGGCACGTTGATCGTCGCCGCTCCCGTGAATCTCACCCAGGACCTGAAGGGCACCTTGACGGATTCCGTGTTGCACCTCGAAGGGGAGGCGCCCGGCGTCAAAGTCCAGTTCACCGGCCGGCTGGAGCGGGACGCGCTGAAAGGGAAGCTCGAGATCGAAACCCAGGAGACGAAAATCTCCGGCCCGGCCGAAGCGAAGCGGGTCGCCACGGCGCCCGCCGCCGGCGCGGCGGCCGCCACGGGTCCGAAAGAACCCAGGAAAGACGACTCTCTGGAACTCTACCGCGGGCTGTTTCGCCGCGAAATTCCCGCCCTGGTGGTCGCGCCGGACGTCTCCTCCATCGATAACGCCGCGCGCGCGCTGGATCAGGACTTCAACCTTCCCTGGACGTTGCTGGCGCCGCCGGACGTCGACTATGCGGCACTGCGGGTCCCCGGCGCGCTGTTCGGCCCCGCGTTCCTTCGAGAGCGGCGGGGGACGGTGGCCAATCTGGCGGAAGCGCTCGCCGCCAATGGAGTTCCGATCGGGATCGCCTCCAGTTCGATTTCCGGCGCCGTCCATCTGCCGTTCACGCTGGCTCATGCCGTGCGCTACGGCCTCGACGGTTTCGACGCCCTCAAGGCGGTTTCGGTCAACCCCGCGCGCATGCTGCGGCTGGACGACCGCGTCGGAAGCCTCGAGCGAGGTCGCGACGGAGACGTCGTCCTCTCCGCGGGAGATCCCTTCGATCTCTCGAGCCGGATCCGGATGGTCATCTGCAACGGGAAAATCGTGTACCAAGTGGAGTGATGGGCATGAAGCATCTGGCATCAGGCATCCGGGGAGGGGTCCCGGCGCTGCTCCTTCTCGCCGTGGCGGCGGGGCGCCAGGAGACGAATACGGAAGAGATCATCGCGATCCGCTGCGAAAAGATCGTGACCGCGGCGATCGAGGGACCTCAGACCATCCAGAACGGGGTCATCCTGATCCGCGGGCGGAAGATCCTCAAGGTGGGCCCGGCCCGCGACATCGAGATTCCCGGCGACGCCACGATCGTGGAAGCCGCCCATCGATGGGCGCTCCCGGGATTCATCGATCTGCACTGCCACATCGGCGGATCGATGCGGGACATCAACGACATGGTGCATCCCGCCAATCCGGAGCTGACCACGCGCCCGACGATCGATCCGGACAATGAATACTTGAAGATGGCCGTGGCGGGCGGCGTGACGACGGTGCTGTACATTCCCGGAAGCGGCACGAATCTGAGCGGATTCGGAACGCTCATGCACACCGCGGGCGGGAAAACCATCGACGAGCTCATCGTTCGGTTTCCCGGCGCCATGAAAGTGGCCCAGGCATGGAATCCGGAGCGGGGAGGCGGAGACCTGGGCGCCAGCCGCATGGGCATGTGGTGGTCGTTGCGACAACTTCTGGATCGCGCCAAGGCGTACGACGAGGCCTGGACGGCGTATGAAACGGGGCAGACGCGCCTCAAGCCGGATCGCAAGGGCGACCTGGATCACATGCGCGGGCTCTTCCAGCGCAAGTATCCCGTGATCATCCACACGGCGGATCCGCGGGACGTCATGGGCACGGCGCGGATGTTTCACGACGAGTATCGGCTCCCCTGCATCATCTCCCACGGCGAATTCGGCGGATACAAGGTGGCGGGCGAGCTGGCCAAGCGGGGCTTGCCGGCCAACATCGGACCGCGCTTGTACGATTTCCGGATCCTGGTGGATGAAGGGAAGGTGTACGGCATTCCCACGAAGTACCGGGAGGCCGGCGTCGAGCGGCTCTCGCTGAACACGGACGCCCCGGTCATCCCCCAGGAAGACCTGTGCTTCCAGGCGTCGATGGCGGTGCGGTTCGGGCTGGACCCGCTGGACGCGATTCGCGCGATCACCATCGAGCCGGCGCGCGCGGTCCTGATCGACGACCGGCTGGGAAGCCTCGAACCCGGCAAAGACGCGGACATCCTCTTGACCACGGGAAATCCTCTGGACGTCCGCAATCATGTGACGTGGGTCATGATCGGCGGAAAGGTCGTCTACGACACGGCGAAGGAGAGGAGAAGATATTGAGATACTGGGCCATACCCGCAATCCTGTGGGCCATCCAGGAGGACTCCACGCCGGGGGAGCCGGCCGTTGCGATCACCGGAGCGAGAATCCTCACCGTCACCAAAGGGGAGATCGTGAAGGGAACGATCCTCCTGCGCGGAGGAAAAATCGAGGCGGTCGGAGCGGACGTCCAGATTCCGGATCACGCGATCGTGGTGCGCGCGGCGGACTGGGTCGCGCTCCCCGGCTTCGTCCATCCGTACACCCGCATCGGAGGATCGGCTTCCGGCTCGGGAAGCAAGCCGGCCCATGTGGCCAAGGACGAGCTGAATCCCGCGCGGGACGATTATCGCGCCGTGGTGCGGTCGGGCTTCACGACGCTCGCGCTGTACCCCAACGGCGGGCCGCTTTCTGGCCAGTCCATCGCGTACAAGCCTCGCGGCGTGACCCGCGAGCAGATGATGCTTCACTCCCCGGCATACCTGCGCATGAACATGGAAGCGAGCACGGCCGTCAAGCAGCAGCTCCAGAGCGCGTTCGAGGCGGCCCGCCGGGCGATCGAGGCCTCCAAGAAGCCGCCGGCTCCGGCTCCGCCGGGAAAACCCGCGGAACCGGCCGCGCCCGATCCGATCGCCCAGTTCTTGAAAGGGGAGCTGCGAGGCGTGATCGAATTGACCCAGCCGGCGGAGTACCTGCACTTCCGCCAGGTGATGCAGGAGTTCGACGATCCCGCCCAGAAACTGTTTCTGGCCCTCACGCCGGAGTTCTACCGCGCGAAAGACGTGATGGGAGCGCGGAAAGAGCGCCTCCTCATGCGCCCGGAACCGGCGGCGGAACCGTACACGCGCGCCCCGGTGAACGCGGCGGCGGAACTCGCGGAAGCGGGATGCGAGGTGGGATTCCTGCCGGGCGACAACCCTTCGGAGCTGCCGGCCTTCCTCTTCCGCGTCGCCCGCCTCGTCAAGCTCGGCCTGGCGCGGGAAACGGCGCTGAAAGCGATGACGATCGTTCCGGCGCAGGCGGCGGGCGTCGGCGACCGCGTAGGCTCGCTGGAGCCCGGCAAAGACGCCGACATCGTCCTGCTGGACGCTGATCCATGGACCGGGACGGCGCGCATCATGAAAGTCTTCATCGATGGGAAGATCGAATTCGAGCTGAAGCCATGAAAGCCATCAACTATCAGCTCGCGGCCATCGGCATTTTGGCCGTCACCGGCGTGGGCGCCCAGGAGTCATCGCCGGCGAAGCCTTCGTACGTGGCGTTGATCGGCGGCGACGTCGAGACCGTGACCGACGGGTTGCGCCGCGGCGCCACCGTGCTCATCAAGGACGACAAGATTCTGGAAATCGGTCGCGACGTCGATTTGCCGGAAGGCACGGTCCGATACGACGTGACCGGCAAGATCGTCGCGCCGGGGTTCGTCGCGGCGGAGACCCGAGGCTTGGGCCTCGGCCGAGCCAGAAGCCAGAAGATCGCGGACGCGTTGGATCCGTATCAGGACACGATCCAGCTCGCGCTCGCCAGCGGCATCACGTCGGCCTACGTTGAATCCGGAAGCGGCGGGACGTTCGAAGACCGAACCGAAGGCGTGTCCGCCACCAGCGCCGTGATCAAGATGTCGTACGGAAACCTCGACGGCATGCTCGTCCGAGAACCGGCGGCGGTCAACCTGTCTTCCTGGATCAGCGGCACGGCGGCGCAGCGCTACCAGATCCGCGAAAGCTTCCGCAAGGCCCAAGAGTTCATCGAGAAGTTGAAGGACCACGAAAGCCGCAAGGCGGCGGGAAAGGCGCGCCCGAACGAGCAGCCTCCGAAGGCGGACGCGCTGGAACTCTACGTTCAGTTGTTGCGCGGAGAGATCGCCGCCCGGATGCGGGCGCCCACGGCCGACGCGACCTTCGCGGCGCTGGCGCTGATCAACGAGTTCCGGTTCAAAGCCGTTTTGCTCGACGTGTGCGAGGCGTGGACGATGCCGGAGGAAATAAGCCGGGCGGATTGCCTGTGCGTGATGACGCCGCGCCGGAAATGGCCGCAAGACAAAGCGTCGAATCGCCCTTCGGGCAGCTCGATCGAGCAGGCGGCGATCCTGCGCCGGGCGGGCGTGCGGTTCGCCGTCGTGCCGCTCGCCGCGTGGATCGACACGGGGGGAATCGCCGGGCGGGATCTCCAGACGTTGCCGATCGAGGCCGCGTTCGCGGTGCGGGGAGGGCTGGACGAGCGGACGGCGCTGGCGTCGATCACGATCACCGCCGCGGAAGTGCTCGGCGTGAGCCACCGGGTGGGAAGCCTGGAAGCGGGGAAGGACGCGGACATCGTCGTGCTGAACGGCGATCCGCTGGATTACCGCACCCTGGTCGACCTGACGTTCGTCAACGGCAGGCTCCTGTACGACCGATCGAAATCTCCTTTCTACGATCACCTGAAATAATCCCTGCATCGATTCGGCGCCCGAAGGGCGCCGACGTTTCACGGAGGTGCCCACGGCGCGGGCACGAATCGATGCAGGGATGAAATACGTGATGCGCTCCTCCCGGCGTCCTATAATCGAAAAGAGAACGGGACGCGAGGCCTTTCGATGAACATCCTCAAGAAAGTATTCCTGACCATCGACGGATATGATCTCATCCGAAAGGGCGAAACGATCCTGTGCGCGGTTTCCGGCGGTCCCGATTCCGTGGCGCTCCTGACCATCCTGAAAGCCATCAATGAACTTCAGCTCCTCGAGTGGAAGCTTCACGTCGCCCACTTCAACCACGGCCTGCGCGAAAAGGCCGCCGATGACGACGAGGACTTCGTGCGCCGGCTGGCCGAGAAACACGGCTTGCCGTTCCACTCCGCCCGGGCCTCCGTCCGGGAGTTGCAGAAGACGCTCAAGCTGTCTCCCGAGGAAGCGGCGCGCAAGGCCAGATATCAATGGCTGACCGCCAAGGCCATCGAGCTGCACGCCCAGAAAATCGCCATCGCGCACAACCTGGACGACCAGGCGGAGACGATCCTCCATCGGATCATCCGCGGCACGGGGTTGCGCGGCCTCCGCGGCATGTCCCCCATCCGCCGAATCTCCAAGAAACATGATCTGTACGCGGTGCGGCCGCTCATCGAAGTCGAACGCGTCGAGATCGAGTCGTTCCTCCGCGAGCAGAGCCTCGCCTTCCAGGTCGACGCCAGCAATACGGACATCTCGCTGACGCGCAATCGCCTGCGGCATAAGTTGATTCCGCTTATCGAGAACGAATTCAACCCGCGGGTGAAGATGGCGCTGGTCAAGCTGGGTCAGACGGCGGGATCATTCTATCTCCTCCTGCGCGAAATCGCGGAGGAGGTGTACGAGAACACCAAGATGCTCAGCGGCGAGCGCGAGGTCTGCCTGTCGGTGGAGGAATTCTCCAAGCTCCCGCCGGCCATCCAGACCCTGATCATCGACAAGGCGGTGCGCACGGTCCGCGGCGCGCCCCTGCATCTGAATTTCGAACACTATCTCGAGATCATTTCGCTGTGCGGAGAGCACGCGTACTCCAAGACCATCCGCCTGCCCAAGGGGCTCGAGGCGCGGCGCGAGTCCTATATCCTGAAGATCTGGCTTCCGAAGGAAGAGCCGCCGCTCCCGAAGTTCGGAAGCAAGCGGATCAAAGTCCCGGGAACCACGCTGATCAAGAAGCTCAACATCAAGATCGACGCCGAGATCATGGAAGGGAAGGTGGTCGGCCTGAAAGAGTACATCCGGAACAAGGACTTCACCGAGGAGATCCTCGACCTCGAGAAGATCCATGGGCCGCTGGTCGTGCGACTGCGCCGCCGGGGAGACACGTTCAATCCGCTGGGGGCCCGCGGATCGACCAAACTGAAAAAGTTTTTCATCGAGAACAAGATTCCCAAGACCATCCGGGACCGCGTGCCGCTGGTCAGCGACACGGATCGGATCCTGTGGGTCGTGGGTTACCGGCTCGCCAACGAGGTGCGCATCACGGACGACACCCTGAAGGTGCTCAAGCTCAAAGTGAGCCGGATCGGCGAAGAAGGGACCTAGATTTTTTCCCGTGTCCTCCGTGACTCCGTGGTACATCTTGTCTCGGTGAACGCCGACTCCTCCGCGGGCTCGAAAAGATGATCGCGATCAATTACGTGCACGAACGGGAGCGGATGGTCCGCGAGCAGCTCGAAGGCAAGGGCATCCGCTCCGTTCCGGTCCTCCAGGCGTTCCGGAAAGTGCCCCGGCATCTCTTCGTGGCGCCGGGAACCGAGGAATTCGCATACGAAGATCGCCCGCTGGGAATCGGCGAGGGCCAGACGATTTCCCAGCCGTACATGGTCGCCACCATGACGGAGGCCCTGGAGCTGTCGGGAGGCGAGAAAGTGCTGGAAATCGGCACGGGCTCCGGCTATCAGGCGGCCATTCTGGCCGAGCTCGGATGCTCGGTCTACACCATCGAGCGGATCGAATCTTTATCGATGGAGGCGCGGCGGAAACTCGAACAGGCCGGTTATCCGAACCTTCATTTCCGGGTCGGCGACGGCACGCTCGGGTGGCCGGAGGAAGCGCCGTTCGACCGGATCGTCGTCACGGCGGGAGCGCCGGACGCGCCGGTCGAGTTGCTCCGCCAGCTTCGAGAAGGGGGTTGTCTTCTGATCCCGATCGGAGGAGAGCGGAGGCAGGACCTGGTCCGCTTCCGGCGCGAGGAAGGACGCGTCACGCGCCAGACGATATGCGCGTGCAGTTTCGTGAAGCTGGTCGGCACCGAGGGGTGGCCGGAGGAATAGTCCGAAGTCCAGGCCGGATGAGGAAGAATCCTGTGAGGCTCACAGTCCAGAGTCCGGAGTCCAGAGTCCAGAGTCGGGTTGAGGGTTCTCAGCGACTATGGACTACGGACTATGGATTCTGGACTGTCATATTCGTCGCGGCGCTCATGCTCTCCGGATGCGGTACGTTTTCCCGTCCGAACGGCGGAAACATCGACCTGACCCACGCCGAGAACCTGGAGCGCCAGGGTAGGACCAAGGATGCGCTTCTCGAATATGCGCGCCTTGCCCGAAGCTTGGCGCAATTCGAGTCGTCGGATGTGCTGGCGAAAGTCGGCATGGCCCGAATCCTGGGGGCCTTGGCGCGAATGCGCGCCTGGGAAATGGAAGCGACCCTGTCCGACGACGAACGTCGCGGGATCCCTCCCTTGGACGCGTGGCTCGATGAATCCTTGCTGACCTCGGGTCGGGCGTCCCGCTGGGCGGACGTGCTGGCCTCGGTTCCGCCTTCCGTCCAGATCGAAGGCGCGCGGGCGATCGCGGCGTGCCTGGAGTCGCGGTTGCAACGTCCGGAGCTCCGGAACCTGAAACTCGGCGAAGCGGACGGCCCGTTGCTCGACGTCCTTTATCGCATCCTGATCGGGCAGTGCCTCGTCCATCTCGAACGGTACGCGCTGAATCGGATGCCGGAGGGAGACCGCGATCCGTCGGCGGCCCTCGCGGCGATGGAGCGCTTGCGCGCCGACATCGGCCGGATCGAAAGCATGCCGCACCTGAAGGCGGCCGCCGCGGAATACTGGCGCGAGCGAGCGGAGTCCGTCGGCGCCGGGATCCGGGAGCTCCGTTCGGACGGATCGCCGGTCAATGGAGACCGCGATTCGCGGGAGTTCGCCGAGGCGGACCCGCAAACCCATCTGCGCCTGGCGGCCGAGTACGACAATCGGGCGACGCAAGCGGCCGTGGCGCGCAGCGATCCCAAGACCATTCTGGCCAATCTGGAACGTTCGCTGAGGCACGCCGCGTACGCGCGCGAGTGCATCGTGGAGCCGGACTCCGCCGCGCTACGCACGCTCCAGACGGTCCCCGTGATCGCCGACAAGCTCCGGCGGCAATGCTCCGCGGACTAACCGGTCCTTTTTCACCACCAAGACACCAAGCCACGAAGAAGATCTCGTAACGATTCATCGCAGTTCTTTCTGAGAGAATCTCTTCTTGGTGTCTTCGTGTCTGGTGGTTTAAAGAAGAAAACCCCCGGCTCGCGCCGGGGGTTTTCCGCAATGCTTGGCCGCGTTAGTCCATCTTGGTGAATCCGCTGGCCAGCGGCTTGTCGGGATAGTCCCACGCGTCGAACTGCGTGTTGCCCGTGTTCACCACCGTGGAGGTCGTTGAGGCGTTGGTCGCGACCGTGACCGTCAACGCGTAGTTGCCCGGAAGGTTGATCTTGAAGATCGTGTTGTCCTGATTGACGATGAACGCCAGCTTGCCGGAATTCAGGCTGCTCGGCATGGCGGCGAAGGCGAACCGGTCACCGTGATGGCATGCCCCGAACGCGGCGGCGCTGTCCGTATCGACCGCCAAAAGGGTCGCCACGGCTCCGGACTGGTCGTTCAGCAGTGCGCGGTACCAGTAAGAGCCTTTCGCCTGATACGTCGTGAAGAGGTCCGCGTTGGCCACCTTAGACGTGTACGTCGCCGGAGCGTCCGCCGCCTCGCAGTCGGCCGACGCCAGCGAGATCTCGATCAGCTTGATGGCGTCATTGATGGTCGCCGGGGTTAATGCGCTGCCGTCGGACTGGGCGGGAGCGATCGAAAACAGACCCTGCACGTCAACCGTCCAGAAGTCGTTGACCAGGTTGTTGTCGCGATCGTTGCTGCGGAAATCGGCCTGCGCCGTCGGAATCGTCTTCAGCGAAGCGCTGGCGTTGCGTTCGTTGGAGGAACGCTGCGCCGCCAGAAGACCCGGGATGGCGATGGCGGCAATGACGGCGATGATCGCGATTACGATCATCAACTCGATCAACGTGAAACCTTTCTTCTTCATACCACGGCTCCTTATAAGTGTCTGACCTGGGAAACCCCACACATAGCAGACATCAAGCAAGCCTCATGCCAAGAATCCCATGGATATAATTATAACTCATTGTACTTCAGTAGATTATATTTACACATTCGTAATGGGCCAAACGGGCATAAAAGTGACAATTTTTGTCATCAAAAAAGTCACGACGTCACAAATGTGTAGCCCCGCCGTCGTTGAAGCTACAGCGTGGTAAGCTGAAGCCCTGCATCAGCTAACGCTATGGCGAAGGCGACCAACGGCAGAGGTTTTCCACTCGGCGGCGGGCGGAAGCTTCGGACCCCGCCCGCCGAATTGGAACGGCGTGCGACCCTACCGGTTATCCAGGCAATCGGACGAACCGGCAGGGGAGCCGCCGTTCCAGAAGCGAGCCTCACCCGTACTTCAGAAAAGTCCGATGACGGGCGGGGCGAGCGCTAGTCCAACTTTGTAAACCCACTGGCCGTGGGCTTGTCGGGGAAGTCGCCGGCATCCAGTTCGGCGCTTCCGGTGCCGGAAAGGCTGGTTACCTGCGTGCTGTCGTTTCCGTTTACGCTGACGGAAAGGGCGTAGGCGCTGGAGAGCAGGATCTTGAAGATCGTGTTGTTCTGATTGATGATGAACCCGAGCTTTCCGACCGTCGAACTGACCGGAAGCGCACAGAAGGCGAAGCGATCCCAATGGTGGCATTTGCCGAACGCGGAGCCCACGTCCGTGTCCGCCGTCAGATCCAGGATGGTTCCATTCGTCCGATCTTGTTTGAGTGCCCGGTACCAATAGCCCGCTTTGGGCTGATAGACCGCAAACGCGTCCGCGTTCGGAACGCGCGAGTCATAGGGCGGGCTGGCCGGACGGTCCATGTCAGCCGTCGCCAGCCCGATGTCCAGCAGCTTGATCGCCCCCTGAAGCGTCAGCACGGCCGGCGTGTTGCCCGAGCCATCGGCCGGGACGATGAGATACAGGCCGGCGACATCCGCGGTGAAGTAGTCGTTGACCAGATTGTTGTCGCGATCATTGCCGCGGAAGTCCGCTTCCGCCGTCGGAAGCGTTTTCAACGAGGCGGAGGCGTTGCGCTCGTTGGCGGAGCGTTGCGCCGCAAGGAGGCTGGGAATGGCGATCGCGGTGAGGACCGCGATGATCGCGATGACGATCATCAGCTCGATGAGCGTGAAGCCCCGTTTCATGTTCTCCTCATGTTACGATTCGGCGAAGGATATGCCACTTTAAAATCGACGGTCCTCGACTCGGCAAACGCCCTGATTCGTCTTCAGATTTAAGGGGGCCGCGCCGCCGGCCCTGGGCGATACGCGAAGGGCACAGCATCCTCCGGATTAGCGA
>JACQVR010000112.1 GCA_016209705.1 Planctomycetota bacterium | reverse complement strand
CGACGGCGGCGGATTCGCTTCGCTTTCAAAAAACTCGAAAAACCCAAGAAAACAGTTATGCTTCCGAAGTTGTCAGAACTGCCCTTGCCCCACTTCCGGGTGATGAGCCTGTTGGAGCGGGCGATGGGATTTGAACCCACGACCTTCTCGTTGGCAACGAGACGTTCTAGCCACTGAACTACGCCCGCGTAGGATTCGCTCGGCGGCGGGATGTCGCGAATCCTAAGGGGGAGGAGCCGGGCCATTCAAGGATTTTGTGGAGGGCGCTCCGCCAGCCGCGTTCCCTCGAACTTCCGCACCACCGCGCGGAACGACTCCGGCACCGGAATCGGACGCCACGTCGCCTCGTCCAGGATCACGTGCACCGTCTTGCCTTCGGCGACCAGGCGGTTCTCGCGGCGATGCACGATCGCGAACTCGAACGTCAAGCTCGTCCGCCCGATCTCCGCGATCCGCGCGTGGACGACCAGCTCGTCGTCGAACCGCGCCGGCGAGCGGAAATCCGCGTCGGCGTGCGCGATCACGTTCGTCCGGCCGGCGATGGGGCGGAGGAAGTCCACCACCCCGAGGTTGCGCAGGTAGTCCATCCGCGCCACGTCGAAGTACGTGAAAAAATAGCCGTGGAAGACGATGCCGAACGCGTCGGTCTCCGGCAGCCGGACGCGCACCTGGGTGGAGAAATGGAACCGGTCGAGCATCATGGGGGCGGCGTCAGACTCTCGAGAAATTTGACCACGTCGTCTTCCAGGCCGTCGATCGCTTTGAGCATCCGCACCATGTCGTTGGGCGTGTCCTTGAGCAGGCGGCGCACCGTCCCTTTGACGACCTGGAGTTCGGACTTGGCCCCGTCGGATTGGGCCATGCGGCCCGACATGAAATTCTGCTCGAGAACGTCGACCACCTGCATCAAGCGGGTGGCGCTGGAGCCCTTGCAGGACGTCCGCAGGGCGGCTCGGAGCCGCTCGAACGCGCCCTTGACCTCGTCCCGTTTGACCGGCTGGCCCTTCCCGCCGGACGGTGCGGATGAAGTCATACGCGTCAACTCGGAATGATGATCCTTGGCGCGCCCGGGCTTTCCGAGCGCTCATCCACGCCGCCGACGCCCAGGCCGCGATCCAGCCGCTCGAGAAAATCGCGCGCGAACGGATGATCGGGGAGGATCTGAAGCACGGCGGACGCGTACCGCCGGGCGTCGTCGGCGATCTTCGCCTCCTGGGCGCGGCAAGCCATCGCGTAGATCTCCTTCGCCTCCGCCTCCCGTTCCAGGCGATTCTGTTCCGGCTCGGCGTGCTCGGCGCGCTCATCCAGAATGATGGCCAGAGGCGTGCGCCCGCTGATGTCGTTCTGCGGCGTGGCCAGCCATTTCATCCGGAACTCGCGCTCGAGAAGCGCCACCTGGGGCGTTCCCGCGAGCCGCCCCAGCATGGCGCGCGATTCCGCGTCCAGCCGCCGCAGCAGTTCCCGTTCGCGGAGTCCGATGGCGCCCTGCGCCTCCCGGGGCCGAAGCCAACCGAGCCGCTGATGGTAGCAGTCGTCCCACAGCGCCTGCACGCGGCGCGCCTCCTCGGCGATCTGGTCCTCCGTCATGCCGGCGTTGACGGATCCATGCCGGCGCAGGAAGTCCTCCCGCGTGACGTCGGCGCGGACCGTCACCGGCTCGCCCTCTTCCAGCCGCTTCAGTCCGGCCTGGAATTCGTCCGCCAGCGGGGAGGCGGCGAACGCCTCCAGCACCGCGGCCCGCACGTCCGCCTTGGGAGGACGATCCGCCATGGCGTGGAGCGCGGCGGGAACGGCGCGGCGATCCTCCGTCTCCAGGGCGGCGCCCAGCACGGCGCGGGCATGCTCCGGCCCGTTTCCCGTCACCGTCCACGGCCCCCCTCCCAGGGCGTCCTGGACCATGACCGTCATCAGTTGCAGATCTTTCAGCGCCAGCGCGGCGGCGTACAAGCCGCGGCGCGTCTCCGGCGGCGGGTCGTGGACGTTGAGATGGTGATGGATGATCTCTCGCGCCGCCTCCGGCATGGCGGTCATGGCCCGGCCCACGGCCGCCGTCAGTTCAGGATCGCCGCGCGCCCACAGAACCGACGCCAGCGCGCGAGCGGCGCGTTGGCCGGGAAAGCGCGCGGCCAGTTCGATCAGCGACTTCGCCAGCGCGAGGTTCGGCGGCGGCTGCCGGCTCCAACCCAGGAGAATCCGCTCCAGCACCGGCAGGGCGCGCTCCTCCACGGACGCCAGCGCGGCGACGTCTCCCGTTCCGGCCTTCAGCTCCTCTTCCAGCGCGGTTTCCACGCTGGTCCGCCGCGCCTCTTCCTCGTCCGCTCTTCGCAGGCGTTCCTGCAAGCGGGCCACCATGTAAGGCGGATACAGATGCCACACCAGCCCGATGGAGGTGACCGGAAGCGCCAGATGCTGAAGCGCGCGCAGGACGGTGGCGCCCTGGGCCCGCACATCGAGGCGGACTTCGCCGGCCAGCCGCCGTTCCAGCTCGTGCAGCAGCTTCAGCCGCATGGGCAGGCCGACGTGCCGCTCCAGCCCCATCATGAACAAAGAGGAAAGCGCTTCCTGTGCCGGTTGGCCCGTGGCCAACAACCCTTCCAGATCGTCCAGCAAGGGATCGTCCGGATCGACTTCAAAGTCGAACTCGTTCCAGCCGAGCTTCTCTCCCAGGTCCGCCGTCTCCAGCAGGTCCCGGGACATCTGGCGGGCCGCTTCCTCCAGTTCGGCGGAAGGATCGGGGGCTTCGTCTGAAGAATGGGTCACGACTCCGACTTCTATCACGTCCGGACGGCGCCGGTCAAGGGGAGATCGGAAGATCGTGGCGATGCCGGAGACAAGTTCCCGCGACCGTCTCTTATCTCCTCTATCTCCTACATCTCCACATCTCCGCGTAACTCCTTGCATCGGTCGGGCGTATTGATATAGCTTGCGTTCAGGAGCCTTTGGTCATGCGATATGCGCTTTTGCTGTTGCTCATCGGATGCGCGGCGTGCGCCCCCCAAGCGCCGCAGCCCGCGTCTCCGCCGGAGCCCGCGCCCGAGCCTCTGCCTCCAGGCCCCGGCGACGAACACAATTCCGCCCTTCTACTGGCCGTCGATCGGGAACTTCCGCGCTTGATCGAGATTTACCAGTGGTTCCACGCGAATCCGGAGCTCTCGCTTCAGGAGGAAAAGACGGCGGCGCGATTCGCGGCCGAAGTGAGAGCGGCGGGATGGGACGTCACCGAGCGGATCGGCGGCACCGGAGTGGTCGCCGTCCTGCGCAACGGACCCGGGCCGATGCTGCTCGTGCGGGTCGACATGGACGCGCTCCCCGTCAAGGAAGAGACCGGACTGACGTACACCGCGACGGGAGAGGCGATGCACGCGTGCGGTCACGACGTCCATCTGGCCGCCGGCGTGGGGCTGGCCCGCGTCCTGCTCGAACTGAAGGACCGCTGGTCGGGCACGCTGCTTCTCGTCGGACAGCCGGCGGAAGAGCTGGGCATCGGATCCAAGCGGATCCTCGAAGATCCCAAGTTCCAGGCGCTGATCGCGAAATGGGGGTCGCCCTCCTGGTGCCTCAGCCTGCACGATTTCAACGAGCGCCCCGCCGGAACGGTCAGCTTGTGTCCCGGGTGGGCGTTCGCCAACGTCGACACCGTCGACATCACGATCTTCGGCAAGGGCGGCCACGGAGCTCGGCCCCATCAGACCGTCGATCCCGTCGTGGTGGCCAGCGAGGTCGTGCTGTCGCTCCAGACGATCGTCAGCCGGCGGATCAAGCCGGGAACGCCGGCCGTCGTGACGGTGGGTTCCATCCGCGGCGGCACGAAGCACAACATCATCCCGAGTGACGTGAGGCTTCAATTGACGGTGCGTTCGTTCGAGGACACGGTGCGGGGCCTGCTGTTGCGCGAAGTTCGCCAGGTCACGGAGCACGTGTGCAAGGCGTACGGAACGCCCAAGCCGCCCGAGGTCCGCATCGATCCGGATTGGTGCCCGGCCAGCTACAACGATCCCCGGCTGACCGAGCGCATGGCGGACGTGTTCCGCCGGCTTCTGGGCGCGGACCGGGTCACGGCGGCGGAGCCCGTGACGGGCGGCGAGGACTTCGGCCGCTTCGCGCGGCACTTCAAGGTGCCCGGTTTGCAGTATTGGGTGGGCGCGGCGGATCCGGATCAGCTCCGCCGCGGGACCGTTCCGGCGATGCATTCCAGCAAGTGGGCGCCCGTGCCGGAACCGACGTTGCGCGCGGCGGTCGCGACGCTCGCGCGGGGGACGCTGGAGCTGCTGTCGCGCCGCTGACGCGAATCCAACCACCAAGTAACCAAGACACGAAGCAAAAATTCTTGAAATCCGACCTTGGTGGTTGGGGATCAGATGCCGAAGCTCTTCTTGATCTCGTCGACGAACTTCGCCTTCGGCGCGGCGCCGACCACGCGGGCCACTTCGCGGCCCTCTTTGAAAAAGACCGCCGCCGGAATGGCCATGATGCCGAGCTGCGCGGCGGTGTCGGGACTGTGGTCCACGTTCATGCCGGCGACTTTGACCTTTCCCTGATAGTCCTGGGCGAGTTGCTCCATCACGGGAGCGACCATGCGGCACCCCCCTCACCACTCCGCCCAGAACTTCACGATGGCCGGACCGTCTTTCAGGATCTCTTGCTCGAAGGTCGCGTCCGTCACTTCATTGAGATGGCTCATGAGTCTGATTCTATTTCCCGATCCGCGCTTCTGGTAGCATTTCACGATATTCATGGACACGGTCCTGCTCATCGTGGGCGTCTTCAACGCGGCGGCGCTGGCCGTCCTGCTGCTCGTAATGTTCCGCCGATCGCCCGCGACCGGCGAGGAGCCGCTCCGCCGGCTCGAGGAAAACGTGCAGCGCGGGATCAGCCAGGCGAGCATGGACCTGGCCGCGCGAACCGCGGAATCCTCGGGCGCCGTGCGCAAGGACCTCGCCACGGGACTCCTGGAAGGCCTCGACCGGATCCAGGCCCGCGTCCACCAGGAGCTCGAAACGGGCCGCCGCGAGCAGGCCGAGTCGATCGGGAAGGCCATGGCGCTGCTGGACGCCCGGTTCGAAGGCCTGCGCCAGACGACGGAGCGGAAACTGGGCGAGACGGTCTCGACCAACTTGAAGAACTTCGAGGTGGTGGCCGAACGGCTGGGCAAGCTGCACGAGGCCACGGGACAGATCGTCACGCTCTCCCAGGGGATTCACGATCTGAACGTGCTGCTTCAGACGCCGCAGGCGCGCGGGGCGTTCGGCGAACTGACGCTCCAGCAACTCCTGGCGGACCTCTTCGGCGACGCCACCGAGATGTACTCGCTCCAGCACGCCATCGAAGACGGCGAGCGCGCCGACGCGGTCATCTTCGTGCGGCCGGACCGCAGCCAGTTCTTGTGCGTGGACTCCAAGTTTCCGCTGGCCAACGCGCAGCCGTTGATCGACGGCTCCGCCGGCCCCGACGAGCGCGCCCGGTGCGAGGCCGAGTTCGCGCGCGACGTCCGGCAGCGCGCCGACGAAATCCGCCGCAAGTACATCCGCCCGCCGCGGACGCTGGACTTCGCGTTCATGTTCGTGCCGGCGGAGTCCGTGTACTACCAGGTTTTGAAAAACGCCAAGCTGCACCAGGCCTTGCTGCGCATGCGGGTCATTCCGGCGTCGCCCAACAGCTTCTACGCGTATCTTCAGGCGCTGGCCATTGCGTTTCGCGGCATGAAGATCGAGCAGAAGACGATGGAGATCCAGCGGGCGATCGAGACGATTGTCAAGGAGTTCGGCCGGTTCGCGGAGGACTACCGCGTCCTGGGCGCGCACCTTGAAAAAGCGGCGAAGCGATACGACGAGACCCGGCAGGACGTGGAGCGGTTCAGCCAGAAGATCGGCAGCCTCAAGCTGGGCGAGACCGCGTTGATCGAAACGCCGCGCGCCGCCCCCACGGAAGCCTGATTTTCGCGCCCCGCGCATTTTTTTCTTCCCTTCCCTGGTCTGTTACAATACCATTTGTTACAATATCATTTGAAAATTATTTGTAACAGGAGGAAGGGATGGAACGGCCGATGTGGCACGTGATCGGACGCGGCGTTCGGCGGCTCCAGATTTTCGACACGCCGGAGGATTACAAATCGTATCTCGAGATCCTCTCGCGGGCCGCCGAGAAGCATGGCTGCGGGATTCTGGCGTACGCCCTGCTGCCGAACCATTATCATCTCCTCCTGGCCGGCGAAGAGGCCGCGCTCAGCAAATGCATGCACGCCACCAATCGTCCCTACAGCCGGCGCCACAATCAGGATCACGATCTGAAAGGCCACACGTTCGAGGGACTGTTCGGGCGGTATCCGCAGCGCAGCCCGTTTTGGGCGGTGCGGACCAGCGCGTACATTCATTTGAATCCCGTCGCGGCCGGTTTGGTCAAGGCTCCGGACAAGTACACGTGGTCGAGCTGCGCGGCGTACCTGGGGCGGGGGTCGTCGTGGCCCGGGATGAATCCGGCCGAGGTGCTGGAGGCGCTCGACCCCAATCCGCAGAAGGCGCGGGTCGAATACCGCAAGCTGCTCTCGGCCGGGGCGGCGTCGGCGCTGCCGTCCGGCGAGCCCACGGCGGACAAGGTATGGGGGCAGCAGGCCCAGTGGCTCCTGGAGGCGGTCCGTTCCACCGCCCCGTCGCTGCCGCACGTCAACCCCGACGTCCTGGCGGTGCTCATCGGGCGCCACGCCGGCATTCCGATGAAGACGCTGGCGAAAGTCTGCCATCAACACGATCCCAACACGGCGCACGTCCTGGCCTACCGCCTGCGCGACCGGCTGTCGCGCGATCGCGCCGTCTCCGGCCCGGTGCGCGAGTGGGCCGCCGCCGCCGGCCTGGCGCTCCCCTGACGTTACGATAAGTTTTGAGAATTAATCGTAACAACCGTCCGGACGAGCGCGGCGCCTCCGTTTGCGCCTCTGTTACGATTACTTTTGAAAACTTATTGTAACGTTACAGTTAATTCTCAAAACTTATCGTAACTGTTACGAATAATTTTCAAAATATATTGTAACAGAAGAAGGGCGTGCGGTCGGGGCGGCCACGGCGTCCAAGAAAGAGGGGGCGCTGCGTTCCCCGACCGGTGACACAACCAAGGGAGGCTGCCATGAAACGCTTCATGCCGCTGGCGGTGATGGCGCTGGGAATCGCGGCCGCGCCCGCCCAGGAGGCGGACCCCACGCCGCTGAAGATCCGCAAGATCGTCGTCTACAAGCACGGCGTCGGCTACTTCGAGCGCGAAGGCCAGGTCCGCGACGACGCGCGCATCGACCTCACCTTCCGATCCGCCCAGATGAAGGACCTCCTCAAATCCCTCTACGCCGTCGACCTGTCCGGCGGAAAGATCTCCACCATCATGTACGATACCAAGGATCCCCTCTCCAAACAGCTCGAAGACATCCTGATCCGCCT
The DNA here is from genome assembly GCA_016209705.1 of Planctomycetota bacterium. Classification (GTDB taxonomy): domain Bacteria; phylum Planctomycetota; class MHYJ01; order MHYJ01; family JACPRB01; genus JACQVR01. The sequence goes on along the minus strand of JACQVR010000112.1, from coordinate 4,049 downwards.
CCCGGAAGGCGCCGCCCTCACCCAGTTCCTGGCGCAGCTCAAGGGCGCCCGCGTCGAAATCGCCATCGGCGGCGAGACCGCCACGGGCCGCATCGTCGGCATCGAGCCGATCACGAAAAAGACCCCCGAAGGCACGCTCATCTCCTACAAGCTCGTCGTGTTCCGCGACGACGGCAGGCTCCAGCCGCTCGACCTGCTGGAAGTCTCCAGCCTCAGGCTTCTGGACGAGCCGCTCCAGCGGGATCTCCAGCGCGTCCTGGACATCCATCTGAAGTCCAAGTACGCCGACCGCAAGACCGTGACGCTGCAGACGAAGGGAGAGGGAGAGCGCACCATCCGTGTCGGCTACATCGTCGAGACGCCGATCTGGAAAACCTCCTACCGCCTGCTCTTCGAGGAAGGCGGCAAGCCCTTGCTCCAAGGCTGGGCCATCCTAGAGAACCCGACCGACGAAGATTGGGAAAACGTCCAGGTGTCGTTCGTCGCCGGCGCGCCCATCTCGTTCATCATGGACCTGTACACCGCGTACTACCCCAAGCGTCCCGAAGTACCCGTCGGCGCCGTCGCCGCCGCGCAACCCGATATGCCCCGGGCTCCCGAAGCCGAAGCCATGAGGCAGCAACTGGCCGAAAGGCGCGACAAGGCGGACTACGCCAAGGCCCGCGGCGCCGCCTCGGAGCCTGCATTGAAAGACATCGAACGTTCGATCGAGCCCCTCACCACCGGCGTAGAGATCGGCGAACTGTTCGCCTATCAAGCCAAAGAACCGGTCACCGTGAAACGCGGCCAAGCCGCGCTCGTGCCCATCCTCTCCGAACGCCTCGATTCGGCCGACCGCGTCCTCTACTACCGCGCCTCGTTCGCCCCGCGCGCGGCCAACGCCGTCAAGCTCAAGAACACGACCTCGCTCACCCTGGAATCGGGCCCCGTCACCTTCTTCGACGGCTCCACCTGCATCGGCGAAGGACTCCTCAAACGCATCCTCAAGCCGGGCATGGGCGACATCGTTCCCTACGCCTTCGAATCGGCCGTTTCCGTCGAACTCCGCAGCGCCCACGAGCCCGAGCCGGTCTCGAGCGCCCGCATCGCCAACGGCGTCCTCTACCTCACCCGCACCCACAACCTCCTCACGACCTACGCGCTGAAGAACGAAGGCGCCCGCGACGCCACCCTCTACCTCGACCATCCGATCGAGCCGGGCTACAAGCTGGCCGAGCCGGCCACAGCGGAAGAGGAAACCGGCGGCCATTACCGCTTCAAGCTGGAGATCCAGTCCGGCGCCGCCCGCGAATTCAAGATCCGCCAATCCACGCCCAGCACCGAGTCGTACTCGATTCTCGGACTGCCCGCGGACACGATCCGCTTTCATCTCCAGCAGCGCTACCTCTCGGACCGCGCGCGCGCGTTCCTGGAGTCGATCGCGGCGACGCAGCGGGAGATCGCCCAGATCCAGTCCGAACTCCAGGGTCTCGACCACGAGCGCCGGCAACTCGTCCAGGATCAGGAGCGCGCGCGGCAGAATCTCGCCGTCCTTCAGGATCGGCCGGACGAACTGGAGACGCGCCGCAAGTACCTGAAGCGACTGCTGGACGCGGACGCGCGCATCGACCAGATCGATCGGGAGGCGCGCGACAGAACCGAACGCAAGACGGCGCTCGAACGCGACCTGGCGAAGAAGGTTCAAGAATATCGCGACTAGGATCCGCTCCTTGTCCCAAGCTGGGACGATTCGACTTAAATTTCTTGCGCGACATATGCGGCAAACGTAATATATGAAGAGCGACCTTAGGGAGACCGCCATGTTCTACCGCACCTTCGGAGTATGTCTGGCCGTCGCCGTCGTGGCGCTGGGAGCGTACGCGGCGCCCGACTCCGGCGGCGGCGCCTACCTCTTGATGCCCGAAGGGGACGTGACGATCGAGCGTCCCGGCGCGACGGCGGAGATCGCGACGGAAGCGGTAACGCTCAAGGACCTCGACGTGATCAAGACCGGCCCCGCCGGCCGGGCCGAGATCCGCTGCGACGGCGGCTGGACGGCGACGCTGGCGGCCGATTCCCGCGCCACGCTCCGCGCGCTTCCGGAGCGGACCGCGTCCGGCGTGAAGTTCCGCCGCTCGCTGGAGCTCCTCGACGGCGGCGTCACGTGGAAGGCCGGCGCCGATTCCATCCTCGTCGCGGGCCACGCGCGTCTGCGCGCCCAGACCGCCCAGGTGCGCGTCATCTACAAGGACGCGATCGTCATCGACGCCGTGGACGGACTCGTCTCCATCGAGCTGATCGGAGACACCACCTATGTCGTCCTGAAGGGCGGCCAGCGCTTCGAAGTCCGCTTCGATACTTCCACCCAGATGTTCAACTTCAAGATTCTCGAGGACAACGGCGATAAGTTCGAAGTTCATCTCGGCCGAACCGTGATCCAGGTGACCAAGGGGGATATCTTCCAGGCGCGCGTGGACGGCGATAACCTCGACCTGGCGGTGCAGCAAGGGATCGTCCAGGTCACGGGCCCCGACGCCCGCCCCGGCCACGTCAGCCAGGGATTTCCGTACACCGTGATCGGCGGCGCCGCCGGCAGCATTCAGGGCCCGCTCGTCGGGCAGGGCCGGCCGGCCGGTCTCGACGTCCCCCGCGAGCCCCGGCGGGATCCGTACAAGGACGTCTCCGACGTTTCGCCGTCGGGCTCCAAGTAAGCGAAACCTTCAAGCCGTACAGGATCTTCTTAGCTGGAGAGACATGCCTATGCGTACGCTCGCGGTCTTTCTCATCCTCGCGGCCCCCGCCCTCGCCCAGGGGGAACCGCTGCCGCAAGAGCAGGAATACCAGGATTATTTCGGGATCGGCGGAAAAGCGCTCAAAGTCACCGGCGGCTTCAAAACGGAGGCGTGGTGGGACAACAACCTCACGCTCGCCGCGGACAACGAAATCGACGATTTCTACGTCGCCCTCATTCCGGAGCTCCAGCTTCGCTACGACCTCGACCCGTACTCCGCTTCGTTCAAGTATCGCGGGCGCGATCAGCACTTCAACGACAACAACCAGTTCAACGGCATGGAACATTTCATGGACGCGCTGGTCCGGTATCAGGCCGGCATGTTCTGGGCCGAAGCGGGCGACGAGTACAAGAACCGCAAGGAACCGCTGGACCCGCTCCAGTTCCCGGGCCGCCTGGACATGCTGAGCAATCGCGGATGGGTCACCGGCGGCGCCGACTTCAACCAGATCGACCTCGAAGTCACCGCCGAGCTGACCCGGCAGGAGATTTTCGATCCCGTGCTGGACCTGGGCGATTTCCGCCGCGCGTCGATCTCCGGCCTGATCGCGTACGACGTCATGCCCAAGACGCAGGTCTTCGTGGAAGGCCTCATCGCCGCGACCGAATACGACGACGACGACATCCTCAACAGCTTCACCTTTTTCCGCGCCGTCGTCGGCGTCCGCGGGCGTCCGACGGCGAAGCTGCTCGTGAACCTGCGCGCGGGCTTCGGGCTGGCCGATCCCGACGACGACGCCCTGATTCCCAGCGACGAAATCGCCGGGCCGGTCGCCACCGGATCCATCACGTGGTTCGTCACGGAGGTGGGCACGCTCAAGGCGGAGCTCATCCACCAGCCGCTCGAGTCGATCTTCACCGGCTTGGTGCAGATCACGGCCTTCAAGGTCGATTACGAGCATCGCTACTCGGAGCGGATCTCGTTCAAGGCCGGCGCGGGCGTGGAGCAGCAGATCGAGTCGGAGGGCGAATTTGACCGGCTCGGGGTGGAGGCGCACGCCGGCTCCTCCTACGCCGTCGGCCGCCATTTCACGCTCGACGCGTGGCTCCAGTTCCGCGCGAAGCGGAGCGACACCGACCTGGCCGAGTATGACAACGTGCGCGGATATGTCGGCGCGGCGATCACGTGGTGAGCCGGGGAAGACCCAGCGCGGCGAAGCCGCAATCCGAATTTTCCTAAGCTGTCTCCCGCCGCGCTGGGAGTCCAGAGTCCGAAGTCCAGAGTCCAGAGTCAGATCCTCGATTCGCGGCGACTCTGGACCGTGGACTATGGACTGTG
>JACQVR010000102.1 GCA_016209705.1 Planctomycetota bacterium | reverse complement strand
CGTTGCGAAAAGTGCTCTCGGAGTTGCTGGATACCCTTGCTATCCATGCCCAGTTACCCAACAAAACCAACGCGATCGTGGAGCTCGCATCTTATGGTCGTTAACTTGACACACATGGAAGCGCAGATAACCATCGAAACGTTCGAAGTCATGGCCGGTAGTCTCCCACCCCGGGCGCTCGGTCTGGTGCTTGAGTAGGCTCGAAAGCACCCCGCTGAGCTTATGGACAATTGGCGCCGGTGTGAAACGGGCCAGCCCTTGCACCAAATCATTCCCCTGGAGTAGAATTCGATTGTGGAAAAGGAAAAGTTGATACGAATCAGGACGGTTGAGCCCCTTGAAGGCTATAAGTTGAAGGTCGGTTTCACGGACGGGACCTTTCGAGTCATCGATTTCGAAAACGAACTTAAGGGCCCGATCTTCGGCCCCCTCAAGGAGTTGGCGCTTTTCCGCCAGGTCAAGGTCGAATATGGAACTTTGGTATGGCCGACCGGCGCCGACGTGTGTCCGGACGAACTTTACTACGGTGGCCTACCTCCGTGGGCGAAGAAGCGTCTCCAAAAAATCGCCCGATAGACGCACGCCGAATACGAGCGGCTCCTCCGCGTGAAGATCGACATGGCGGAGGAGGCGGCCAAGCGGGAGCGGAAACTCATGCGCCGGAGGTGACGATCACACCTCTATCTCTTGATGCTGCGCCGCCCTACGCCGTACGCGATTCCCAAGAGCGCGAATAGATCCAACCCGAGCGAGCCGCAGCCCGTACCGCCGCTAGCCGAAGAGCCGGCCGCGCCGTCGCCTCCGCCTGACGCCTTTTTTTTGACTACGCGGACGCCGTCGCTCGTGGCGATGGGCGAGACCAACCCGGCGGCGGTGATAGCCCGCACCTGCACATAGATGCTGAAAGCGTCAGGGTGCAACGCGAGTGAAGAATTGGAGGCGTGCGTCGCAGGGCCGACGTTGATCCAGTCCTGGATCGTTTCGCTTCCAGCGATGATCGCCCACTCATAGGATGCGATGCTGTCTCCTGCCGCAGCGCTGAAGCCGTTCCAGTTGGCTTCGATCGTGGTCGTCGAGGTCTGCTCATCGATGTCCTCGCCGGGGACGTCGCGCACGACGCCCGCGGAAGGAGGCGGAATGACGTCCGTAGGGGTGATCATGATCTCCGAAACATTCGTGGGCTGGTCGACGTCGGTGGTGCCGGTATCATCGAGCGTCAGGCGGAGCCACACGTACCGCGCCGCACCGGCGACATAGACAGCGCTTCCCAACGGGGCCGGGTCGATGACCGCTTCCTCGCCAAAGACTTTGGTGTCGTCCGGCGCGAGGCGGATCTGGAGGCGGACTTGGCCGCCGGGTGAGGCCTGACCCTCGATGCGGATCCAGCGGGCGGGATAATCGACTCCCAAATCCACCAGACGAGAATAGGCGCCGGCAAGGCGAGCGGGCGTCTGGTTTTGATTTTCCTCATCGCGCTCGATGGGCGCGGCCAGGACATCGCTGAGGTAGAGCCCTGTGTTAGTGTAACCGCCCCCGATAACATAGAGAGAATCATTATACGCAACGCAGGAGTGACCGAAGCGTTCGAAAGGAAGGGGCGCAGAGGAATCTTCCCATTCGCCATTGGCGCCGTTCGCGTTGATGGGCGCAACCAGGACGTCGCCCCTACCTAACGCGCCCCACGCTCCCCCGATGACGTAGAGGAAGCCGTTATACGCGACGGAGGAGTGATCAGCTCGAGGGCCAAGGAGAGGAAGTTGATCCTGCCAGCCTGTCTCATTATCGATGACACCGGCGGTTAGACGGTCTCGTGCCACTCGGTCCCCTACCGTGGAGATAAGCCCTTCGTTGGAATCTTGCGCGATGCGATTCATGGTTTTGCGGACTCCTTGGCCAATCGTCTTTGAGTGCATTCGCGCAGCGCCTGCCGTGCCCGCTTGAGGACCGTGTACGTGGTTTGCAGCGTCTTGCCGAGCAGCTTGGCGACTCGCGGGACGTCGAAACCCGAGGCGTACCGCAGATCGATCGCCTTGCGCTGGAACCCGGGCAGCGCCTTCAGGCATTCGAGCAACGCGGTACGGCGCGCGTCCAGCGAAACACCGTCATCTGACTCCTGATCCGCCAGCTCGAGATGCGCCAGCACTTCGGGCGACAGCAGCTCCAGGCCGCGCCGCGATCTGACTTTGGCCTTCGCCAGGATCTGGAATCTACAGAACTCGTACACCCACGCCCGGAAATTGGTGTTCGGGACGCACTTTCCCGCGTTCTGGATCACCGCCAGCGACACGTCCTGAAGCAGATCCTCCGCGTCATTCGCATCTCCGAGAACAGCCAAAAGATATGCGTAGAGTTGGGTGCGATACTTGATCAGCAGCGCGGGAACCTGGTCCGTCCCGCCGCCGCCCGCGTTCCGCCCGGATTGATCGGAAGCGGTGAACATCCGACCTCGCAAAGCTTCCTATAGGGATATAGCCCATGGCGGCGAATTGGGACGGAGATTCTTGAAAAAAACGGAAAGGGTTTGCCGCCGGATTCGGCCAGGAGGGCGTTTACCGCCACGCGCCTCAACCGCCCCAGCGGCGGCTGATCAGCTCGCAGTAGACCCTATACTTGCTGATAAAACCGGAGAGCGCCCCGTGCATGATGCGCAGATCGACGGTCTCGTATTCGTGAACAATCCGATTTCTCAAGCCCGCGGTGGCGGCGAGCGCCTGGGCCTGGCGCCGGGACAGGATCCCGATCGTGTTCAACATCATGAAGGTCTCGTAGTACGTGTCGGGCGGCGCCTTCCCGGCGGCCTGCAGAAGGTGGTTATTGATATCCACGGCCGTATCTACCACAAGCTGAATATCCCGTTCCGTCAACCGAAAGTGCCGCGCATCGGCTTCGAAATCCCTAAATCGCGCCCGCGCCACGGGGGCGAGCTCCTCCAGACACTGGAGGATGCGCTTGATCTTTTGCCGTATCAGATTCCGGTCGAGCGTCGACATAGGATGGCCCGGCATTCATCGCAGCCGGGCCGCGATGTAGGCGTCGGCGGCCTCGGCCAGTTTCCGCGAGTCCTGCCACTCCTTGATGGCCGCGAGGCGGAGCCGCTCGAACCGGCGGCGATCGCCGTACACCAGTTTCCCCTGAAGAGCCACCGCACATTTCAACGAGGGGCTCGCGCGATGGAAGAATGAAAGATCGACCTCGGCACGGAAGACTTGTCCCAGATCATTGATGAGATCGACTTCGTCGCCGTGAAAATGCGGAGCGACGACGCAGACGTCCAGGTCGCTCTCTTTTCGGGGCGCGCCCTTCACCCGCGAGCCGAACAGGATCACGCCTTCCAGCCCGTACTTGGAAGCGATCCGCCTAAGGGAAACCATAAGTTTCAGTTTAGGCGCGCCGGGTGAAAGTGTCAAACCACCCCCTTGCGCAGCTCCCCGAGCGGATAGAGCGTCCCGCGCCAGACGATGCCGCCCTGCCGGTACGTGATCATCATCGAGCGCAGCACGATATACGCAAAGATCGGGCCCGCGAGCGGAAAGCCCAAACCCAGAACCCGGGTCCACGCCGGCCCTGAATGATATCGCCAGGAACGCAGGAGCATCAAAAGCAACGCCCCCGCACAGGCCAGCCGCGGGCCCAGAGGGCCGGTGAACACGCCGATCGCCGGCCACGTCGCCACGATCAGGAGCCCCGCCATCGCCACAACCGCCCGCAGCGCGCTGTAGCTAAATCCGCCGAACATGTTCTTCTCGAGGCCCCGCACGACGCCGCATAGCCCCACCACCCAGCGCACGCTCAGCAAACCCGCGCCGTCGACAAAGCCGCACCGCGCGCCCGCCTGCTTCATCCGCTTGCCCAGTTTCACGTCGTCGCCCGTGTCCATCGGCAGCGACGCGTATCCGCCCGCGCGGCGATACACCTCCGCCTTCACCAGATTGAACGCGCCGATCCCCACGTGCGCGCCGCTGCGCGGATTCGCCAGTCTCCACGGCTGCGTATAAATGAAATACATGAAGCCGAAAAAACTGACCGCGAGCAGCTCCCAGAATCCGCCCATCGCCAGATCGGGCAACACCGCGAGATGGTCGATCTTATTCGCCCGCGCATATCGCACGGCACGCGACAGCGCATCCGGCTTGAAATGGACGTCGGCGTCCGTGAAAAGCATGTACTCGCCGCTCGCCTGAAGGCTCCCCACGTGGAGCGCGTAGTTTTTTCCCAGCCATCCGGGCGGCAGCTCGCGCACGTGGACGACGCGCAGCGGCGGACCCGCGGACGCCAGCCGATCGAGGATCGCGCCGGTCGCGTCGGTCGAGCGATCGTCCACGGCGATGACCTCGAGGTCGGGATAATCCGCCGCGACAAGCGACCGCATCGCGGGCTCGATCGTTTCCGCCTCATCGCGCGCCGCCACGACGACGGAAAGTCGCGGCAGCGGCCCATCCTCCGGCGGCGGGAAATCCGCCAGCCGCCAAAATCTCCAGCCTGTCACGAGCGGCCCCACTTCCGGCAAAAGCCAGACTGCCAGCGCGACGCCTGCCAGGACCCACAAAATCCAGAACATGGCGAGGATTGGATCAGGAACGCGCGCAAAGCGCAACTGCGCCAGGCGTCGATCTTTCGTATAACCTGCATAATCCATGGACTGGAAACGCGCCGTTCTGGCCGGCCTTCTGGGAGTCTCCGCGCTTCTCAACGTGGTGGCGCTGGCGAAGCTCAGCCGCTCCCCGGAACCACGCCCGCCGGAACGAACCGAAGTGTCGAATCCCGAATCTTCGCCGCGCACCGCCGCTTCGCTTCGCGAGGAGCTGACGGCCGTCCGCGCGCGGAACGCGAAGGTCTTGCGAGAGCGAGTCGAAGAAGCTTCCCGCCTCCCCGCCCCCGCCGCGCCGTCGCCGCGCCGGGCGATCCGAAAGGGAATCGCCGGCATGACCGATCTCATGCGCTACCGCGGGCTCATGAGCCTCCCCTCCAGCGATCCCGCCCAGTACGCGGCTCTCATGCACGGCATGTATGAAAACGCGCTCGACGAAGCGGGCGTCCCGCTCACGGACGACCAGCAGCGACAGCTTGAGCAAAACTCCGGATCGGTCGCGCAGGGGGCGCAGCAATTCGTGGCAACGGCCGACCGCCTGACGTGGGAATACCAGAACCGTTACGGCCGGTCGCCCCGCCCGCGCGGAGTGTCGAACAGGGGCGCCGGCGCGAACGACCCGTACGAGGCCGTTCATTTCCTGGAATATAGAGCCCAACTCATGCGCGCTCAAGTGGAAGCGCTGGAAAGCGTATCCGGCCTGACCCAGGAACAGCGCGAGCGGTTGGCGACGGAGGCGTTGCGGAATTACATCTTCAGGTAATTCAAGTCTCGATCAATCCGAGGTTCCGCCAGATCCAGCGCGAGCGCGGGGAGATGGCGCCGATCTCTTCGAGGAACGTGGTGAGACGCCGGACGGAATCGCGCACCATCGGGTTGCGGGCGCGCCACTGCCGGCGGCGGGCGGCGTCGATGGCGACGCGTGTTTCCGGGGCGAAGCGCAAGTGATCGGGCGCCGCCTGCATGCCGACCGGCCATCGCGGATAGAAGAATTGCCCCACGATGATCTGGACCGTCAGCGGCGCGAAAATCCGCGCGTGCACGCGGCGCCACGCGGGAGCTTCCGCGAAATGGCGCTTGAGGAATTCCTTCGCGTACGCGATGTGGCGTCCTTCCTCGAAGGCGTGGATTTCGCTGATCCGCCGGGCGAGCGGATGGACCGCCTCGTCGCCCGCGATTCCGCGCGAGAAATAGTCCGGCGGCTCCTCGCCGGCGAGGACGCCGATCATGAAGAGATAGGGATTCAGGCGGGCGACCCGCCGGCGGAACAGCTCCCCCACCCACCTCGCGACCGGGGAGACCGGGACATATCCCAAGCCCGCATGCCGGACGTACTGGTGGAACATGATGGAATGGTTGGCCTCGTCGGCGACCTCATGAAGCATGTACCGGCAGTCCGGATCCGCATAGTCCATTGAATACAGGTGATCCAGGAAGCCGTACATGAGGACGTTCTCCAGCCAGATGCCGGTGGAGAACTTGCTGACGGATTCGTAGAGAGAAAGGAGGCGCCGCTCCGCGGGCGACATCCGCTCGTACGTCTCGGTTCCGTGGATCGAGATGAATCGTTCGCACACGTAAAAATGATCCAGGTCGATCTCGGCGGACCAATCCACGTCGCGAATCGGGTGATAGTGCTTCCGGACGGTCGCCTCCGAGAGCCGGTTCGCGAACGCCACCGGGGTTTTCATGGGTCACGTCCAACGTACGGCCGCGGCCCGCAGGAGTCAACAAACGAACGCCTCGGCTCTCGCCCCGCGGCCGCCTGAACCTCTCGTTTTCTTCTCGGCGTTCTCCCTGCTCCGAGTTTCCGGCCTGCCACGGGGCGTTCCCCCGCGTTTCATCACTGCGCGCGCCGTCGGGTCTTGACGCTTTCGGAGCGTAGCCCGCGGCCGATCCATTCCCGCAGAAGCTGCTGGTAAGGAATTCCTTTCCGGCGCGCGATCTCCTTGGCGCGTCGAATCCTCCATTCTTCCAGCCGGATCGTCAGCAAACGCTTGCGCGACCGCTCCCGAATCTTCCGCGCCAGCGCCGGCGCCAATTCGATGACCTCATCCACCGCCTCCGTATCCTCCAGGTAATCCTTCAGGCTGTGGGTGGACCAGAAGCGATCGATCTCCTCTTCCGTTTTGAGAATCGGAAGGCGTTTGCGGGGGGCCTTCTTCATCGTGCTTTCCTTTCAAATAACCGGCGCTCCATAGCGGTCATCTCTCGAGCCGTTATCGGTCGCACGATTCCGCGTTCCCGCCGGGCCACGACCACGAAGAGTCGGCGTCCCGTCGCCGTTGAACCCAGCACGGTATACGTATCCCGCACCCGGCGGATAAACAACTGTCCCCGAAAGAGTTCCTCGACCTCGATTTCCTCCACGCCATGCCGGGCCACGTGGGGTTCGAAGTTCACGTCGAAGCCGAACGTTCCGCGGCGCAGGGCGGCCGGCGCACAAAGCGAACCGCTTGCGAAGCTCAAGGAAAGAAAGGCACCGATCGGCTGGGCTCCTGTGTCGGTTCACCGGTTCTGGTCCATACGGTGAACCATGCTCACGTCATATCGCAATGACCGCATCCGCTTCGATTTCCACGAGCATATCGGGCGAGATCAAGCGTTTGACCTCCACCATGCTGGTGGCGGGACGGATCTTCCCGAAGAACTCGCCGTGCACTCTTCCGATTTTTTCCCAGTCGTCAATGTTCATCACGTACATGCGCGTCCGGACGACGTCTTCCAGGCGCGCGCCCGCCCTCCCGAGCGCCGACTCGATGTTTTGCAGGACCTGCCGGGTCTGGGCCGCGGCATCGCCATGCCCGACGATGCGTCCGCTTTCATCCGTGGCGGTCGTCCCCGAAACGTGGACGAAGGGGCCGACCCGCACCGCGCGCGAGTAGCCGACAATCGGTTCCCAAGGGGTTCCCGTGGCGAAGGTATTTCTCTGCATGCACTCGTTCTCCCTGGCGAAACCTGATAACGTCCAAAGCAATCACCCCTGATGAAATTCCCGATGTTTCTCCTTGAGCGCTTGAAACAGATCCTCGATGTCCCTCTCTGTGGTGCGGAAATTGATCGGATTGACGCGAATCGCCGGCCGTCCTTTCAACAGGGTCGTGCTGACCCAAAATCTCCCCTCTCGCTCGACGGCGGCGACAACCCGGCGATGCAGTTCCGCGTCCCCCGACCTGAACCGCAGGCAGATCGCGGACATCAGCGGCTTGTTCACGGCTTCGATCTGGGAATCGCGGGAGGCGAGCTCATACAAGCGCTCGGCATGCCGAATGTTGCGGTCGATCCACCGGCCGATCCCCTCCGCCCCGTACTGCTTGAAAGCCATCCAGACTTTGAGGCTCCGGAACCTTCGCGACTGTTCAAAACCATGAATGTAGAACTGATAGCGATCCGGATCCGCCTTCAAGTAGGGAGGCACCATCCCGAACGACGCGGTGAGGAACTTCTCGTCCCGAACGAGCACCGCACCGGCATCCAGCGGCGCGTAGAACCATTTGTGAGGATCCAGCGTGATCGAATCGGCCAGCTCCAACCCCTTCAGAAGCCCCGGCCGCTGGCCGGATAGAAGGACGCCGCCCCCATACGCCGCATCGACGTGGAACCACATCCCTTCGCGCTTGGCCAGCGCGGCGAGCTCGGGGAGAGGGTCGACAGAACCGGTATTCGTCGTCCCGGCGATTCCGACGAGCACCGCGGGGTGGAGGCCTTTCCCGCGATCCTCGGCGATCACGCGATCGAGCGCATCCAAACGTACTCTGAACTCGTCGTCCGTCGGCAATGCGCGCAGGTTCGCTCGCCCCAGTCCCGCCATATCGACGGCCTTGTCGATCGATACATGTCGCTCCTCGGAGGCATACACGGTCATTGTTTTCTGAACGCCGAGCTTCTGCGTCGAATGGTCGGACGTGAAGTCTCGGCCAAGCTTGACGGCGATCAGGTTCGCCAGCGTCCCGCCGCTGGTGAAGTTCCCGCCCGCAGCCGGACCAAAGCCGACCAGTTCTGTCAGCCATCTCATGGTGCGCCGCTCCATTTCCGTTGCTGAAGGAGCGATCACATAGCTGCCGACATTCTGGTTGATGGCGGAGGCGATGAAGTCGGCCAGCACACCGATGGGGGCCGGCGTCGGCGTCATCAAGCCGTAATATCCGGGATGGTTGACATTCGTGCAGTAAGGCAGCAGCTTGATACGGAGCTCATCGAGAATCCGCTCTGGATCTGTGCCGCGCTGAGGGAGCGGCTCGTCCAGAAGCTTGCGCAGCTCCGACGGCTCGATCGCCGGAAAGAGAGGCTGCTGTTCGACCCCTTCCAGGTAATCTGCCAACAGGTCGACGACACGGTGTCCGAGCTGTCGAAAGTCAGCCGCATTCGCCATGGATTCGTCCTTGTCCATTGTTTCTCCAGCCTACGCCTTCAACGCACGATTAAAGTCCTCGATCAGTTCCTCGGTCGCTTCCAGCCCCACGGAGACGCGGATCAAGCCGTCCGTGACGCCCAGCCGTCGGCGCTCCTCCGGCGTCATGCCCGAATGCGAGGTCGTCGCCGGCAGCGTGAGAAGCGTTTCGGGGCCTCCCAGACTCGGAGCGACGATCGGAAGCGTGGTCGCGCCGATGAACCGCCGCGCGGCGTCCGCGCCGCCCTTCAGCTCGAAGCTGAGCATCCCGCTGAAGCCGTTGAACAACTCTTTGGCCCGCCGGTGCGCGGGATGGTTTTCCAATCCCGGATAGTTCACCCGCGCCACCGCGGGGTGCCGCTCCAGGAACTCCGCGATCTTGAGCGCGCTCTCGTTCTGATGCCGCATCCGCACCGCCAGCGTTTTCATCCCGCGGTGCAAGAGAAACGCGGCATGCGGATCGAGCGTTCCGCCCAGATGGCCGAGGCGGGGGATGATCCGCTCGATGAGGTCCGCGCGCCCGATGCACGCGCCCGCGACGATGTCGGAGTGGCCGTTGAGGTATTTCGTGCCGCTATGAAGCGACAGATCGAAACCCCACTCCGCCGGGCGAAAGTTGATCGGGCTGGTGAACGTGTTGTCGATGAGGGAGACCAGGTCATGCGCGCGCGCGAACGCGACCACCGCTTTCAGGTCGGCCACGTGGAGGAGCGGATTGGAAATCGATTCGACGTAGATGGCGCGCGTCGTGGGCTTGAGCTTGCGTTCCCACGAGGCCGGATCATCGCCGTCGATGAAGTCGTACGAAAGTCCGAACGCGGCGAAGTCCTTGGTGAGAAATGTATGCGTGCCTCCGTAGAGGTGCTCCTGGGCCAGGAGATGGTCCCCGGCGCGCAGGATCGTCAAGAGCGCCGTCGAGATCGCGGCCATGCCGCTGGCGGTCACGATCGCCGCCTCGGCGTTCTCCAGCGCGGCCAGCTTCCGGTGGAGGGCGAGATGGTTGGGCGTGTTGTTCAGCCGAATGTAGCGGACATCCTCGTAGCGGCCCTCGCCGGCGTACTCATATTGGGCGGTTTGGAAGATCGGCAGGACGACGGCGCCTTGGATGCGGGGTTCGGGTTCGCCCGCGTGAATCAGCTTCGTCTCGATCCGTGTGAAGGTTTTGGCCATGCCCACTTCCTTTCTTATCGCGCGCCTTGTCCTACGTCGTCCGGTACCTTAACTCCCTGGAGCTGACTTCAGCAAGCGCTCCCCAAGGATGTCGGTCAAGCCCTCGTGGCCTACCTACGGCAGGATCACCCGAGATGTCAGAGCCGGAGCCTCTTCATCCGGCTCCGAGCTCCCTACACCCCAATGCGCCAGAGGTCTCTAGGCACGCGGGTGAGGGCGGCGCTTGAGCGGGCAGGGCTTCACACCCCCCGAAGAGGGTCCCACCTCCTCACTCGACCGCCATGCATTTGCTCCAAGCCGGCGCAGATCGATCGACCATCGCGCTTTGGCTTGGACACGAGTCAATTGAGACCACCCAAATCTACATCGATGCGGATCTCAAGATGAAGGAGGCGGCGCTTGCAAAGCTCAGTCCGTTCAACGGCCGGAACGGGCGCTATCGTGCTTGTGACCGGGTCTTGGCTTTCCTCAAGAGCCTCTGACTATGCCGAGTCGCTCAAGCATGGAACCGACCCAACCACTTGCGGAAACGCCCGCGGCCCTCCCTCCTCGGCATAGTCCGGCACGCGGCATAGTCCAGATAAAACCGATATCCTTCTTTCATCAGCTCGGTGTGCGCGAGAAGGCCGAAACGCCGCAGGAAAAAAGAGGCGATTCCGATTGACTTATATAATATTATGCAATATATATTGCTTTATGACCTGGAAGCTAAAGCTCGGGGCCGATTCGGGAACGCCGCTCTACCGGCGCATTGATGCGGCGATCCGGCAGGCGATCGAAGGCGGCCGCCTCAAGCCGGGCGATCGCATCCCGTCCGTTGCGGATCTGGCGAATGATTTGGGGATCAACAAGCTCACCGTGTTGAAGGCGTTCCAGCGGCTCGAAAAGGCGGGGCTACTGCGTTCCGAGGTGGGACGCGGGACGTTCGTGGCCGACTCCAAGTCCGCGCCGGCCGGAGTCGCGACGCCTCCGCCGGAACCGGCGCCCGACGTCGCCCGCTCCATCCGGCGGCTGCGCGAAGGCTTCGCGCGCGGGCTGCGCGAACTCATGGCGCTCAAGCGGCCGCCCGGCACGATCGACCTTTCCGGCGGCGTCCCCAGCCCCGAAACCATTCCCGACGGCTTGATCGAGAAGCTCTCGCACGAAGTCGTGAAAAAGAATCCGCGCCGGCTGTACGAGTACGGCGGTCCGGCCGGACTCCCGGAACTGCGCGAGGCGCTGGCCGAGACGCTGTCGCGCCGCGGCATCTCCGTCGCGCCCGACGAGATCATCGCCACGAACGGCTCGCAGCAAGCGATCACGCTGGCCGCCGCGTGGGCGCGCGAAGAGGGGCGCGACGTCGTTTGCGAAACGCCCACATACACCGGCATCCCGGGCTCGTTCATGCTCTTCGGACACGCCGTCCGCGGCATCCCCTGGACCGACGGCGCGCCCGATCTGGAGCGGCTCGACGCCGCGGCGGCCGGGCGGCGGGCGATCTTCTACGTGTGTCCCGATTTCCATAATCCGACCGGCCAGACGATGAACGCCGCCGCGCGCCACGCGCTGGCCGCGTGGGCTCGACGCCGCGACGCCGCCGTCATCGACGATGGCATCTTCCGCGAGATGCGGTTCGAAGGCGACGAGCCGCCCAGCCTGTATTCGCTCCTGCCGCCGGGCCGGCGCATTCTCGTCGGCTCGATCTCGAAAAGCTTCATGACCGGCCTGCGCGTCGGGTTCCTGGTCGCGGACCGCACGATCGTCGCGGAGTTGCTGCCCTATAAAAGATATATGGACCTCGGCGGCCCGGCGATCGTCCAGGCCATCGCCGCCGCGTTCCTGCGCGATGGGTACGCAAAACACCTGGAGAAGATGCGCGCTTATTATCGCGCGCGCCGCGACGCCGTGATCGAAGCGCTCGAGAAGCACATGCCCGACGGCGTCACGTGGACGCGCCCGCAAGGTGGATTCCAGATGTGGGTGACGCTTCCGCGCGGGATCTCGTCCATCCAGCTCTTTCTACAGGCCCTCGAGCGCGGCGTGTCAATCGTCCCGGGGCCGGCGCACGACATCGACGGCCGGTACTTGAACTCGTTCCGGCTTGGATATGGACATGGAACGTTGGAAGAAATCCGCACGGGAGTGAAGCGGTTGGCGGAGATCGTCGGCGGGCTCGTCGCGCGGGGAGCGGAGGAAAGCCAGACCAGTGGCTTGGGGATAATGGTTTAGCTGGGAGCAAGAAGCTCGCTCCGAGCTCCAAGCGTACAAAGGAGACAAACATGCTCGCTCAAACCGGCACATTGAAGTTGAAGACAGGGTTGGCTGAAATGCTGAAAGGCGGCGTCATCATGGACGTCGTCAACGCGGAGCAGGCGCGGATTGCGCAGGAGGCGGGCGCCGTCGCGGTCATGGCGCTGGAGCGCGTTCCGGCGGACATCCGCGCGCAGGGCGGCGTGGCGCGCATGGCGCCGGTCGCCAAGATCAAGGAGATCCAAGCCGCCGTTTCGATCCCCGTCATGGCGAAGTGCCGCATCGGGCACTTCGTCGAGGCGCAGATCCTCGAGGCGCTCGGCGTCGACTTCATCGACGAAAGCGAAGTGCTGACGCCCGCGGACGAGGCGTATCACGTTGACAAGCACGCGTTCAAGGCGCCGTTCGTGTGCGGTGCGCGCGACCTGGGCGAGGCGCTGCGGCGGATCGCCTAAGGCGCGGCGCTCATCCGCACCAAAGGCGAGGCGGGGACGGGCAACATCGTCGAGGCCGTCCGCCACATGCGCGCCGTGACGTCCGAGATCAAGCGGCTCGCCACCCTGGGTCCCGAAGAGCGCGTTAAGGCCGCCAAGGACCTGGGCGCGCCGTATGAGCTGGTCCTGTGGGTCGCGGAACACGGCAAGCTGCCGGTGCCGAACTTCGCGGCCGGAGGCGTGGCCACGCCGGCCGACGCCGCGCTCATGATGCAGCTCGGCGCGGAGAGCGTCTTCGTGGGCTCGGGCATCTTCAAGTCGAGCGATCCCGCCAAGCGTGCGCGCGCGATCGTGCAGGCGGTGACGCATTATCGCGATCCCAAATCGCTGGCGGAGGTATCGGCGGAGCTGGGCGACGCGATGCCGGGGTTGGAGATCGCGAAAATCGCGCCGGAGGCGATGCTGCAAAAGCGTGGCTGGTAAGTCCGAAGTCCAAATTTCGAAGTCAAAAATGAAGATCGGTGTGCTGGCGTTGCAAGGCGATTTCGCGGCGCACCTGGCGGCGTTGCCGGGGGCGGTCGAGGTGCGCACGGCGGACCCGATTCGCGGTCTGGACGCGCTCGTCCTGCCGGGGGGCGAATCGACCACCCTGCTGAAGCTGCTCGAAGGGACCGGCATCGTGGAGGAGGCGCGCGCGCTGATCGCCCGTGGAGGCACGATCTTCGGCACGTGCGCGGGCGCCATCCTGCTCGCCAAAAACGTCACCAATCCCCAGCAGCCGTCGTGGGGTCTGCTCGACATCGACGTCGAACGCAACGCGTACGGCCGCCAAATCGATTCGTTCGAAACGATTCTCGACCCGCCTTATAAAGGAGTCTTCATCCGCGCGCCGCGCATCCGGCGTACCGGACGGGACGTGGAAGTGCTCGCCCTCTGGCAAGGCGAGCCGGTTTTCGTGAAGCAAGGACGCGTCTTCGCCTCGACGTTTCACCCAGAGTTGACCAACGAACGATCCATCCAGAAGTTGATCTTTGGAACCAATTCCTCTTAACCGCAAAGACGCAAAGGCGCGAAGATGAATCCGGATGAAATCAGCAACAGAATCTTCGGCTTCGCCATAAACATTCATCGCAAATTGGGACCGGACTCCTTGAGTCGGCGTATGAGGAATGCTTCTGTTATGAACTCTCGAAGGCTGGCTTGAAGTTCCGGCGTCAAGCGGACTTACCTGTTGTCTATGAAGAGAAGAAGTGAAGCTCGCCTGTGGCTACCGATTAGACCTCATCGTTGCTGAGTGCGTTATAGTAGAACTGAAAACAGTCGAAAAGGTATTACCGGTGCATGAGGCTCAACTCCTGACATACCTCAAGAGGACCGGGATCAAGGTTGGGCTTCTTTTGAATTTCAATGTGCCGGTCTTGAAGGACGGCATCAAGAGAATGGTCAACGACTATTGATTTTCTTTGCGTCTTTGCGCCTTTGCGGTTCAAAGGAGACTTTTAGATGCCTCGCCTCAGCAAGGTAGACCCCGCGAGCGCCCCGCCGGAGGTCAAGCCTATCTTCGACGCGATGCTCCGGCAGCGCGGGAATGTCCCCAACATGTACCGCACCATGGCGCACCGGCCGGAGATTCTCACGACGATGGCCGCACACTTCAAGGCGGTGATGGCGCCGACTACCCTCTCGTCCCGCTTGAAGGAACTCGTCGTGCTGCGCGTCTCGGCGATCAACGGATGCGACTATTGAATGGCCTCCCACACCAAGCTCGCCCGTGCGGCGGGCGCGACGGACGCCGAGATCGAAGCCGTCCGGCAAGGCGAATTGTCCGCCTTCTCCGACAAGGACGCGGCCGCGATCCGATGGGGCGAGTGGATCACGGACGATTCGAAGAACATCCCCGACGCCGAATTCGAATGGCTGCGGCGCCACTATACAGAAGGTGAGATCGTCGAACTCACCTCCGCGGCGGGTCTCTTCAATTACTTCAACCGCTTCAACAACGCCTTGCACATCGAAATCACAGCCGCGCCCCAGAAATAGATGTCCGGTCATTCTGGGGCGCGGAGTCCCACGTCCGACGTCCGAAGTCTCAAGTCTGAGTCCCCCTCATACTCCCCCTGGGGGAGTCGAGCGAAGCCAGACATTTCCACGGAAGAAAGAAGCCTCCTCAAGTGTCTAAAGACACGAATTTACAACCCCACTTTGCAAGGAGGCGACGATGAAGCTGTGGAAGACGGGCGGAGCGGCGGCGCTGCCGGTCGTCCTGTCGGCGGCATCCGCAGGGGCGCAGTGCGAGGAGAGCGGATAGTGCCCGCTGCAAAAAATGGCCGAGGCGAAGGCGAAAGCGTGCGCCGAAACGGTCTGCATCACGATCCCGCTTTCGGGCGAGATGTGCTGCCAGACCAAGGCCGAGCTGGCGCAGGGCCTCAAGGCGCTGGAAGCCGTCGACAAGATCGCGCTCGCAAAAGGCGCGGCGATCCTGAAACTCAAGAAAGAATTCAAGGCGATCAAGCTGTCCGAAATCGAAGCGGCCGTGAAGTCGGCGAACCTGGAAATCGCCGCCGACGACCTCAAGATCAGCGGCCGAGTCACGCTGACCGTGAAAGGCATGGTCTGCAAGATCATGTGCGGCCAGAAGCTGGCTCGCGCGACGAAGAAGATCGAAGGCCTCAGCGAGCTGCGGGTGGAAGACGCCAAGGCCGGCACGGTGACGGCGACGCTGGACAAGGCGTCCTACGGCGAGCTGGCGAATGCCGTGCGCGAGGCGGGATACGCGCTGGCCGACATTACGTGGCGGGCGGATCGCTGACCTCCGAACGCGCCCGCCGCACCGCGACCTTCCATCCCTCGTACAACCGGTCGCGCGCCGCTTTGGACATTCTCGGCTCGAACACACGATCGATCCGCGGCTCCGGCATCTCGATCCCCGCGGCCAAACCCGCCAGACGCGCGGCGCCGAGCGCCGTGGTCTCGACATTCCTCGGCCGCACGATCCGCGCGCCCAGAAGGTCCGCCTGGAATTGCATCAGAAAATCGTTCACGACCGCGCCGCCGTCGACGCGCAGTTCGCGAACGCGCAGCCCCGCGTCCGCCTCCATCGCCTCCGCCACGTCGCGCGTCTGATACGCGATCGACTCCAGCACCGCGCGCGCCACGTGCGCCCGGCCGGAACCGCGGGTGAGGCCGCAGACCAGGCCCCGCGCATTCATATCCCAGTATGGCGCGCCCAGCCCGATGAACGCGGGCACCACGTAAACGCCGCCGTTCGAATCGATCGATCGCGCCAGGCGCTCCGTTTCGGCGCTCGTGCGTACGAGGCCCAGCGTATCCCGCAACCACTGCACCGCCGCGCCCGCAATGAAGATGGATCCCTCGAGGGCATATGCCGGTTCGCCCTTCGCTCCGCACGCGATGGTCGTGAGCAGGCCGCGCCGGGAGTCGACGCGCTTCGTGCCGGTGTGGGCGACGAGAAAACACCCCGTCCCATACGTGTTCTTGAACGCTCCGGGACGGACGCACCCTTGCCCATAGAGCGCCGCCTGCTGGTCGCCCGCGATGCCCGCGATGGGGACTTCGGCACCGAAGACGCGGCGATCCGTCACGCCGAACTCGCCCGCCGACGGACGCGCCTCGGGCAACAGGTCGCGCGGCACATCGAATATTTCCAGCAGTTCGTCGCTCCACTCCCGGCGGTCGATGTCGAAGAGCAGCGTCCGGGACGCGTTGGTGAAATCCGTGGCGTGGACTTTCCCGCCCGTTAGGTTCCACAGTAGCCAGCAATCGATCGTGCCGAAGGCGAGCCGCCCCTTGGGCCGCGCGTGATCCAGAATCCAGCGGATCTTTGTGGCCGAGAAATAGGCGTCGATCACGAGTCCGGTCAGTCGGCGCGTCCGCGCTTCCATGCCGTCCGCACGCAGGCGCTCGCACAGGGGCGCCGTGCGGCGGCACTGCCACACGATGGCCGGCGCGACGGGCCGTCCCGTGTCGCGGTCCCATACCACCGTGGTCTCGCGCTGGTTGGTGATCCCGACAGCGGCCACTTCCCACGGATCGCGCACGACCTTTCGCATCAAAGTCCGAGCCACGCGCCATATCTCTTCCGCGTCGTGCTCGACCCAACCCGGCCGAGGGTAGTTCTGGCGGAAGTCTCGATCGGCCCGGCGAACGACGCGCCCGCGCCGATCGATCAGATGGACGGTGACTCCGGTCGTGCCCGCGTCAATGGCCAGGAGATATCGGCCCATTGGCGGCGATTATAATGGAGATATGGAGATGCGGGCGATGGAGAGATAGGATTGGGATTCGTGACCCTCAGCGTGTACTTCGACGGTTTGTGCCAGCCGAAAAATCCCGGCGGCGTAGCGACGTACGGATTTCTCATCAAGCGCGACGGCAAGCTCCTGCACGAGGACTGCGGCCTGGCCGCGGAACCCTTTACGGAAGGCGCGACGAACAACGTCGCCGAATATACCGGCGTCCTCAAAGCCCTGGAGTGGATCCTGGCCCAGGGCCTCGAAAAGGAACCGATCGTCGTTCGCGGCGACTCCGAGCTGGCCATTCGCCAACTTCGCGGCGAATATAAAGTGAAGGCCCCCTCGATCGTGAATCTGTTCGTGAAGGCCCGTGAGATGTCGTTCCGGTTTCCCTCGCTCCGCTTCGAGTGGGTGCCGCGCGAGCAGAATCGCGAAGCGGACGCGCTCACCAACCGCGCCTATGCCCAGTACCAAGCCGGCGGGAGCGGCGCGCCCCGAATCGAACCCCACATCCGCTACGAAGGTCGCTACGCGCTGGAGACCGAGATTCCCGCCGCGCCCGCGGACGTGTTCCAGGCGCTGACCCGCGCCGAGCTTATGAAACGCTGGAGCGGCCGCCACGCGGCCGCGCTCCCTCCCGAAGCGGGATCGGCCGAAGAGATCGTTCCGGATCGCCGGCTCTCGTTCCGGACCCGCGCCGGCACCAAGATCGAGATCGCGCTCACGCCATCCGCCGCCGGAACGCGGCTTCGGTGCGAGGAGTCGGAAATTGCGACTCCCACCGCGGGGACGACGGCCGCGTATTTATCCATGTTGTCGAGCTTGCGCGCATTCTTCGAGACGAAGCGACCAGGAGCGCCATCGTGACTCCGAATACGACCATGACCGGCTCCGAACCGCACCGGTTCCCCAGCACCGACTGGAGCTCGCTCCTGGCGCTGCACGATCCCAACGCTCCCGACTACCGCCGTCATCTCGACGGCCTGATTCGCCGCTACTGGAAGCCCTGTTACTATTACATCCGCCGCTCCTGGCACCGCAATGAAGAGGACGCGAAGGACCTCACCGAGGCGGTCGCCTTGTTGAAGCGGGAGCTGATCGGCAAGGGCAAGCGGGTCTACTACGACGTATTTCGGCGTTATTATCTCCTGCCCCAGGATTTCTCGATCTCGACGTTCCAGCCGGCGCCCTTGGCGGGCGCCCATCAGCGCCCCACCTATGCGTAGCTCGCTTCCGATCTGAAACTGAAAGAATCCGGCGTGCGGAACTTCCTATTCCACGCCCGCACCGCGCTGCGGAGGATCCTCCGCCACCGCGTGCGGCACTACACCGCCACCGACGAAGAGGCGGAACGCGAGTTGAATTTCATCCCGGGGAAATGAGCCGCTGATAGCTGACAGCTAATAGCTGATACCTCGATCATGAACCCCCTCGAATGGCTTCGGGAAGACCTGCGCCGGGAGACCTCCCGTGAAGCGGAACCTCCGCGATGCCCGGCGTGCGGCGCCGTCACCGGCGCGACGGGCGAACCGCCCGCTGCGGCCGATGACCGTACGCCCACCGACCGTCCGACGCTGGGCAAGTTCGACTTGATCCGCCAGCTCGGCCGCGGCGGCATGGGCGTGGTGTATGAAGCGCTGGGCCGCGACCTGAACCGGCGGGTGGCGCTCAAAGTGGTGAAGGAAGGAGAGGCCAGTCCGGTCCTGATCGAGCGGTTGCATCTCGAAGCCTCCACGACGGCGCAGCTCCGGCATCCTCACATCGCCTCGATCCACGAAGTCGGAAGCGTGCCCGGCGGGCCGAACGCCGCGGCGACCCACTTCATCGCCATGGAGTACGTGGAAGGGCGGACGCTCGCCGAAGAAGCGCCGAAGCTGAACGACACCGAGCGCATCCGCGCGCTGGAGGTGATCGCCCGCACGGTGGGATACGCCCACCAGCGCGGCGTGGTGCACCGGGATCTCAAACCGCAGAACGTCCTCGTTCGGCGTGACCATGAAAGAATATCGGGAAGCCTCGCCGCTTGGATCGAAGCGCCTTCCTTCACGACGGGACGCAACCGGCATGCCGCCGTGGTGTACGGCGGCCGCTTGTACGTCATCGCCGGGCAGAACGCCGCCCAGAACAGTCTGGACGACATCCAAGTCTCAACCATTGACGAAACCAATGGGGCTCCCGGGACTTGGAACTTCCTCACGACGCTTCCGGTAGGGCGCTTCGAGCACGCCGCCGTGGCCTACAACGGCCGCCTCTACAAGATGGGAGGCATCGGAGGCAATGGAACTACCACGCGATTCGACGCCGTCATGTTCTCGGTGATCAACGCCGACGGACGCCTGGGCGCATGGACCCCCGCAACGCCTTTACCCTCCGGGCGCGCGTACCTCCAAGGAGCGGCCTACGATGGCTATCTCTATGCCATCGGAGGCGACGACGCCAGCATAACCTCAACCGGAACCACCGACGTTCGGTTCGCGTCGATCGACGAGGAGGGTGAACTGGGCGCATGGAAGCCGACGACGCCGCTGGCGATCCCGCGAAGACTCCATGCGTCGGTGGCGTACCGGGGCCGCCTTTATGTTCTCGGAAACTTTCAGGTACCTCTGGATCCGCCTGACGCTGGATGACACCGGCGCGTCTGCCGCCACGAGCGTGACCGAGATCGCCGTTTACGATGAAGATCCGACATCTCTTCCGCCTCCGCCGCCTGAAGAAGAGGGCAACGGCGGTTCCGGAAATGGAAACACGGGAGAGAGCGGCCGTTCCGGCGAAGACCAGGACTCCGGAGCGGGAGCAGGAAGCGGCGGCTGCGGCTCCACAGGTCTCGAACTGTTCCTGCCGGTAGGCATATACTTGATGGCTCGAAGACGGATCCCCCTTTCAGCCACCGCAGCGATCCTCTTTGCCGGCGCGGCGCTTCCATCCTTCGCGCAGTCCCCCCAGTCAATCACCTCGACCGCGGACTTCAATCGGGGGAATCCCGAAGGTCTGGTGACGATAGGCGTGGACCAGCTTTCCCGGCGCCGCGGGCGGGCCATGCCGCCGCCGCATACAACGGATTCATATATGTCATCGGAGGATACCAAGGCCTGTATGGCGAATTCGGAGGAGGGTGGATCGCGAACTACTACAACGAAGTCCAATTCGCTCCTTTAAACGCCGACGGAACGGTGGGGTCTTGAACGACGGCTGCCGAGGCCCCGTTTCCCGGCGACGGGCGCATCTTTTCCGCACTGATCCACAACGGCCATCTCTACGCCTTGGGGATGCCTCCCTCCGGTGCGCAAAAACTGGCCAAAATCGCCATCGCGAGGTTCGCGCCCCTTGATGAGAGCGGATCTCCCGGGGCCTGGGCCGATACGGTGCCGTACCCTACGGGCAAGCTTGGGTATCCGTCGACAAATTCCTATGTCGCGTACCTCGGCACGCTCTACGTGCTGGGCGGACAAGACGGCACCTTATGGTCCAACGACGTTTTTCGTGTCGCGAATCCTTGAATCGAACCCGGGCGTGGCATGAAAAGCGGTTCGAAGATCTGCGGGAACAGATCGAAGCGCTTTTGAAGGAATTCCCCCAGACCGATCGGTATACGGAAGCCCGATACTACGTGGGCATACCCCGACGCGCTCCTAGCGCGGAATTTATCTTTTGAAATCGGCTTGGATCCACTCTAGACTGATATTTTTAAAATTTGGAGAGCTATGCGAACGCTCATCGGCGCCATCCTCCTGCTGGCCGGAGCGGCCCTTCTCTACGATGCCGGCCTGCGTGCCGGCCTCGCCGCCCGTGGTCCCGAGGGAGCGGTGGATTACACCCTCCCCGCGCGTCACGTCGGCGAGCGCTTTCCGGCCGACGCGCTCGGACTCGCCGGAGCCCTGTGGGGCCTGGGGCTGGGCCTCTACCTGCTGCTCTCCCCCGCCGGACGCCCCTTGGCGACCCTCTTTTCCATCAACACCCTGCTCGCCTTGACGGGGCTTCTGCTGGCCGCCGCCGGAGCCTCGCAACCCGCCAACGCGCGCTGGGTGGCGATTTTCGCCGCTGTCGCGGCGCTGCATCTCGTCACGGGCCTGATCCTCCTGCCCCTGGCGGCCTCCGAAAAGCCGCGCGGGATCTTCGGCCTCCTGATGGGCGGCGCCGCCTACGCGGCCTCCCTCGGCGCGGTGGCCCTGGTCTTCCTGAACGGGAAAACGTAGCCATGCCGATCCGAAAATGCTCCAAATGCGGGCTCAAGGTGCTCGTGGACGCCGTCGAGGGGGACGACGCATCGTTCGCGTGCCGCCGCTGCACAGGGGCGCCCTCCGCGGCGCCGGCCGCCGCGCCACCCGCTCCCGCTCCTCCCCTGACCGCCAAGAAGAACACCGCGAAGGTCGAATGCCCGGCGTGCCACGCCCCATTTTCCGCCGCCGTCCCGACGCGCCCGGCCAAAGGCGTCTGCCCCCTGTGCAAGAAGGATCTGGTTCTGCTGCCCGATGCGACCATCCAACTCTTCGAATCCTTCAATCTTTCCACGTGGAAAATTCGCCAATCCATGGGGAAAGAGTCGGCGGCCGAACCGTTTCCGGAGCCTGCCGTTGCGCCTCCCGGCGGTGAGCCGGATCTTTCAGATCTCGGCGGCCAGAGCATCCTGGACCTTGGGGGACTCGGAGGAGAGACAATGTCTCAGCCGGTCTCGGAGAGCGTGCCGGCGGGAGCCGCCGCGGAGCCGCCCGAAATCGGCGATCAGACCATCTTCAATCTGGGAGGCACCGCCATGTCTTCCGCGCCACGTGAATCTCCCTCGGGCTTCAAGCCGGAAGGTCTCGGCTCCGCCACGCCGAAGGCTCCCCAGACGACGCGGCGCCCCGCCACGAAAGTCGTGACGCCGGCCAAAGCGGCCGCCCATGAGATGGAAACGCCCCTGGATGTGGAAATTCCTCCGCCGGCGGACGCCGCGCCGCCGGCTCCTGTTCCGTCTAAAGCGGAACGTCTAGCCGGACTGTCCCAGCGCTCCGGCGCCCTTCATCGCCGTCCTGTCTCGGATTCGGCGACCGAGGAGGAGGAGCTTCCCAAATCAAGCCCGGTGAAAGTGGCGCTGGCGGCCATGCTCCTGGTGTTGCCGCTGGCCGCCGGAGCGTTCCTGGCCTCCCGAAAAGATGAAGCCACGTCGAAATTCCTGAACCAGGTGAATGAGACCACCGAAAAAGGTTTCAAGAAGCTTCATACCATCGTCTGGGGCGAACCACCCGCCCCGCCCGAACCGCCGCCCTCCCTGCCGCCGGCTCCGGCAGATCCGGCTCCCGAGCCCTCTACCCCCCCCAAGCTCGAAGAGCCTCCGACACCCAAGCCCGAAGAGAAACCGAAGCCTCCCGAAGAGAAAAAGCCCGCCGAAGAGCCGCCTTCGGGGCAACCTCCAAAGGAGGAGACACCGCCTCCGCCGGAAGAAGGCAATTCCGACGGTCAGGGTTCGTGACCGGCGCGCCTTTGTTCAATCCCCGAACCTCGAGATCACCTTGATGACATCGTGAGCGGTCTCGGCTTCGAGAAGGGATGCTCTCACGCCGGGAGCGATCAGGATTTCCGCCAAGGCCTTGTACACTTGGAGATACAGCCGATCGTCATAGGGGGGAGAAACCACCGCCAGAAAGAAGTGAACGGGAGCTCCGTCGACGGCGTCGAACTCCACGCCGGGCGTGGAGCGGGCGAAGCACATCGAGAACTCGCGGGCCTGCATCGTGCGGACGTGGGGAATGGCGACCCCGTGCCCGACAGCCGTCGTCGCCTTCTTCTCCCGCTGGAGGAGATCCGCCAGCAGCTTGGTCGGATTGACGATCTTGCCGGACGCGTCCAGCAGCGCCGCCAATTCCTCGAGCACGGCATCCTTCACGCTCCAGACGAACCGCTCGCGGCTCCACCCTTCGGGTACTTCGGC
Organism: Planctomycetota bacterium; assembly: GCA_016209705.1. Lineage (GTDB taxonomy): Bacteria > Planctomycetota > MHYJ01 > MHYJ01 > JACPRB01 > JACQVR01. The sequence goes on along the minus strand of JACQVR010000102.1, from coordinate 30,886 downwards.
CGGCGTGCGGGTCTCGAGCTCCACCTTGACCTGAGGCGGCTTGAGAAAGCGGGTGAGCCGGATCATTGGAGATCGCGAGATGCAGGGAGATGGGGTGATGTCGACCGATGCGGCAATTCGGATTCGGACTTTATCTCCCCATCACGACGTATCTGCCTATCTCCAAGGAGATCAGGTGATGCGGGGAGATGGGCAGATGAGGGTCCCAACGGGTGCTCCAGAGTCACCGTGAACCGAGAACCCTGCATTGGCCTATATCCGATGTCCGATATCCGCTGTCCGATATCGTTCATGACCGAGCACCGGCCATCGGACATCGGACATCGGATATGGCCCAGAGCGGCTTCGCCGCGTCGGGTCCCGATCTCCGCCGCTCACTGTCGGAGAAGACGCCGGACTTTCAGGATCTCAGCGGCCCAATGGTCTTCGAAAATCCGCCGGAAGACCGGCTGGGCGGGCCGCTGCGTTTTTTCAGCCTCGGCCGCCTTTTTCGCTTCTTCCATCCGGCGCGCTTCTTCTTCGGCCCGGCGCGCCTCCTCCGCCCGGAGGGCCTCTTCTTCGGTTCTTCGCGCCTCTTCTTCCTTGCGGCGCGCTTCGGCCAGTCGGGCCTCCTCGCCCTTGCGCGCCTCCTCTTCCGCGGCGCGCGCTTCTTCCTCCGCCTTCCGGGCCTCCTCGGCGCGGCGGGCTTCCTCTTCGCGTTTCGCCTCTTCTTCCTCCGCTTTCTTGGCAGCTTCCTCGTCTTTCGCCGCGGGCGGCTCTTCCATCATCTGGGCCAGGGCGTCGTCCGCCGCCGCCTTGGCGAGCTCCGCCTCTCCATCCTTTTGGAGGCGCGCTTCCAACGTCTGGATATCCCGCTGCAACACCTGCCGGCGCTCTTTCAAGGACTCCTCCATCTTGTCCAGCTCGGCCAGTCGAGCGGTCTTTTCCTCGGAGTCGGGCTGATCGCCGATCGCCAGACGCTCCGCTTCAATCTGCCAGAGCTGCGTTTCCAGGGGCTCGATCTCCCGCTTAAGTTCTTGCAGGATGGCTTGCTCGCGTCCGTTCGTTGCCTCGGGAGCGTCGCTCTCGGGTCCCGAAGAACAGCCGAACACGGCGAGCGCCGAAACAAGAGTCACCACGGCAAGAAGCGTTCGTCTCGACATACATAGCCTCCGAGATTCGATGCGGGCACTGTACCCCGTCCGGCAACCCGATTCAATCACCAAGCACTTTCGCGAGCGCCCTCGCGGCTTCGTCCACGTTGGCCGCCGTGTTAAAATACCCGAAGCTGAACCGGACCGTCCCCTTCGGAAACGTTCCCAGAAATCGATGCGTTCCCGGAGCGCAATGCAGCCCGGGTCGGCACGCGATTCCGAACTCGCGGTCCAACCGCGCACCGATCTCCGCCGGCTCGGCGCCCTGGATCGAGATCGACACCGGGCCGATCTGCCGATCCGGCGCGCGACCGCTCCACACGGTGACACGCGAGAGCCTCCTCACCGAATCGATGAACCGCAAGGCCAGGTCGCGTTCATGACTTCCGATCTTGCGGATCCCCTCCCGCTCGATGAACTCCAATCCCGCCGCGAGTCCCGCCAGTCCATGGGCGTTGGGCGTTCCGCCTTCGAGCCGATACGGCATCTCCTCGGGATGCATCTCGTGCTCCGCTGCGAATCCCGTTCCCCCTTCGCGAAAGGGTCGCAAGGCCAGGCCCGATCGCACGTAAAGCGCCCCGGTGCCCATCGGCCCGAAACAGCCCTTGTGCCCCGGAAACGCGACCAGATCGAGTTTCTGGGCTTGAACGTCGATCGGCACCACGCCCGCCGTCTGGGAGGCGTCGAGCAGGAGCAGCGCGCCGTGATCCATCGCGAGGGAACCGTAGGCGGCCGCGTCGTTCACCACGCCCAGCACGTTCGAGCAATGAGTCACGGCGATCAGTCGCGTCTTGGCCGTCAGCGCCTTGCGGATCTCCTCGGGCGGCGTCGTCCCGTCGGGAGCGCTCGCCGCTTTCGTCAGCGTGATGAATCCCGTCTCGGCCATCGCGGCCAGCGGCCGGTTGATGGAATTGTGCTCGAGATGCGTGGTGACCACATGGTCGCCGGGGCGCAGGACGCCCTTGATCGCGATATTGATCGCGTCCGTGGCGTTGAGCGTCAGCGCGACCTGATCGGGGGACTCCGCATGGATCAGGCGCGCCACCCGCTCGCGCGCTTCGGCGACGCGCCGCTCCGATTCCACCGCCATGCGATGGCCGCTGCGGCCGGGATTGCCGGCGTGGTTTCGCGCGAAGTCGTTCATCGCCTGGTAGACCGATTCGGGTTTAGGCCAGGTCGTCGCCGCGTTGTCGAGATAGATCATGGGGGCGATATCCGATGTCCGATTTCCGATGTCCGATGTCGGATGTCAGGCTCCTACGTATTTTGAATACAACGTCTTCGCTCTCGCGGGATCTTCGGTTCCCTTGATGATAGCGCGGCCGTCCGAGAATACCGACAGCTCGCACCCGTCCGCCTCCAACCGCGCCAGATAGGGATTTCGCGACGTCCGGCCCAGCGCCGCCCAGCGCCGCTCCAGATCCGCCAGGTCCAATCGCGCCGGCGCGGCCGGGCTGATGTGCACCGCGTCGCGACCGCACAGCGTCATCGCCAGGCTGCCGGCGCGGACCGCGAGGAACTCGAACGTTTTCCGGCCGCACGACGGGCAGTCGGGGTTCCGCTTCGCGCCGATGGTTTGATGAATGTTGGTCCACACGTCGATCGTGTGCGTGCCCCGGTGGACCGCGTCCCGGCGTCCCGCGAGAATCTTCAACGCCTCGGCCGCCTGGAGCGCCGCGATGACCCCCACGGCGGGGCCCAAGACGCCCGCCGTATCGCACGTCGGACCGCTGCCGGGCGGCGGCAAATGCTCCAGCCAGCACCGCAGGCACGCCGTATCGCCGGGCAGGATCGCCATGACCTGGCCGTAACTTCCCACGCAGCCGCCGTGCACCCACGGCGTGCCGAGCTTCATGCACGCGTCGTTGAGCAGGAACCGCGTTTCAAAGTTATCGGTTCCATCCAGCACCAGATCGACGTCTTCGATCAGCGCTTCCACGTTGGCCGCCGTCACATCGACGATGCGCGAGTCCACCTGAAGCGCGGAGTTGATCCGGCGCAATTTCTCGGCCGCCGCGACGGACTTGGGCAGGCGATCGGCGGCGTCCTTCTCGTCGAACAGCACCTGACGCGGCAGATTGTCGAGTTCGACGAAATCCCGATCGCAGATGCGGAGGAATCCGAGGCCCGCGCGGCCCAGTTGCTCCGCCAGGTGCGTGCCCAAGGCGCCGCAGCCCACGAGCGCGGCGCGCGCGGCCGACAACCGCCTCTGTCCTTCCTGGCCCAACGGCGCGAACAGGGCTTGCCGGGCATACCGGGGATCGCTCACGCTCGCTCCCTTCGGTCGCTCGCTTCGGAAATGGCGTGCTCCCCTGCTCCGAGCCTCTCGACGTCGCCTGGAGAAAGCTTTTCGAGGGGCCCACCGGTTTCTCTGATCGCCTGAATCATCGGCGGGATCGCACGCCATTTCCAAGAGCGGGCGGAGCTTAAGATCCTGCCCGTTCTCAAAAGGTACAAGCCCGTCTCGGTGAGGCGGGACCTCTTCACATTTGTCACGAGTGCCTCCACCGCCGCCGGACCATGCCCGCGCCGGCGAGCGCCGCGGCCGCCGCGAGATATCCCAAGCCGGTCGCCCACCACGCGGGGTAGCGGATTTCGCGGAGGTAATCCGCGTAGTGCCAGGAATAAAGGATCGGCTGGCGCAGGACGTCGATATGGAAGATCGAACCGGCCATCACGGGGTAGGGATTCACCGCCAGAAGGAAGTTCATGCGGGACTCGATCGCCCCCGCGTCCCCCCGGTCCACGGCCTCCTGAATGAGCGGACCGCCGGCGAATAGAGTGGAGCCGAGAACGACGACGATGAGCCCGCTGGAGATCTGGCCCGCGGCGACATGGGCTCCGGCCGCGAGCGCGGCGAACGCCGTCGAGAACGCCAGCACGGCGGCGACGGTCCCGATCGAAGCGCCCGCCCAGAGTCCCGCCGCCGCCACCAAGGCGCACAGCGCGCCATGCCCGATCGCGGCCGCTTTCCAACTCGGCTTCCACGCGAGCATCGCCGGCGCCAGAAAACCCGCCGCGGGGGGCAGCAGGAAAGAAACGATCCAGAAAAAAGTCACCGGCACATTGTAGACGAAACGCGAGCGATTCTCATCTCCACGATCTCCCTATCTCCTTGTGTCTTCGTGACTTGGTGGTGGAAATAGTCTTCTCGTCATCCACATTTGAATCCCGGGAACCAGGATCATGATCCCGAACGTGATCAGCATGACGACCATGGATGGGATCAGCAGGACCGCCCAACCGGCGGAGGCGTGAATCAGGAGCGGGCCGAACGTGACGCCCAGCATGCTCGCCCCTCCCAGGAGATAAAGCGCCAGCTTGAACGCCTTGGCCGCGTAGCACATCTCCATCAGGTGGCACACGATGAAGAAAATCACCGGAATGACGAACGAATGTGCGTGCACAAGGTCATAGACCTGGCGTTCCGTCTGGGCGGCCACTTCGCGTTCGACGATCACGCCCCGCTCCTGAAGAAACTCGGTGCCGCGGTAATTGACCTGGACGCCGCGCGTCGTGAACCCGGTCCGTTCCATGAACAGCGGCCACGCCGAGAACCCCAGCGCGGCGAGAAGCGCGGCATAGAAAACGGTCAGCGCCACTTTGGTGGTGATCGGAAGCTTCGACAGGTGGTAGTGCGGGACCGCCAGATACGGGGGCATTAGGGTTTCTTCTTGAAGAGCTTTGTCCATCCAGGCGTTTCCGCGCGGGGCGCGTTGGGATCCACGGGAATGACCGCCGCCTCCCGGCCCGCCTTCTCCAGCAGCTTCAGGCCCGCCTCCGGTCCGAACACGAACAGCGGCTTCGTCCACACCTCCGACTCCGTGGCGGTGGGCGCCATGACCGTGGCGGAGGCGACGCCCTCCGCCGGACGGCCCGTTCGGGGATCCATCATGTGACCGACCTTCCGCCCGTCGATCTCGACGAAATGTTCGTAATTGCCCGACGTCGAAACGGACGCGTCCTTGATCCGCAGGCGGCCCAGAATTCGCTTCGGGTCGAACGGATCGCGGACCTCCACGGGCCAGCCTTTCTCGCCCGGCGGCGCGCCGATGGCGAGGAAGGTGCTGCCGAAATCGAGCGCGGCGGCCCGAACCCCGGCTTGACGCAGGACCTCCGCCGCCTTGTCGAGCGCCCATCCCTTGCCGATGCCGCCCGGATCCAGCGCCACGCCGGCGCGAGCGAATCGCACGCGATCCTCCTCACGCAGGACGTGCCTCATCCCGACCGCTTCCAGCGCCTTCTTCAATTCCTCCGCCGAAGGCTCCGCCGGCGCCCCCCCGCGGAAGCCCCACAGCTTCATGAGCGCTCCCACGGTCGGGTCGAACGCGCCCCGCGTCGCGTCATGCCATTTCCGACATTCCTCAAGAAACGCGAGGGTATCCGGCGATACGGTCACCGCTTCCTCCGCGGCGCGGGCGTTGAGGCGGGACAGCTCGCTGTCGTCCTTGTAGTCGCTCAAGAGCGCGTCCCAGCGCTTGATCTCCTCGAACGCGGCGTTCACGACCTTCGCATCCGTCCCGAACGCCGTGATGCGGCAGAGCGTTCCCATCACGTAGCGCTCCTGGATGATCGGCTTGTCGGCTTCCTGCACCATCCGGCGGACGTTGGCGGGCCGGGCGATGCAGTACTCCTGGACGACGGCCAGCGCCTTGCGCACGCCCGCGGCGACGCCGTCGCAGGAGAGCGTCGCCCCGCTGACGTGCACGAGGTCGCGATTGCGCCGGCAGGGATCGCGTGTGGATTTGCCGCGGAACTGGTTCAGATACCGCCGCTTCGCGCAATCCGCGCCGATCTTCTCCCGATGAATCATGACGGCGACGTCGGAGACGGTCCCTTGCGGATCCACGCCCACCATGAACGTGATGGGCAGGTACTTCCCGATTTCTTCGGCGACGAGCGCGTAACCGCACGCGCCGCCGTTCCGCAGTCCAACGTACAAATCGTGGCGGGATTCGATCCGCCGGCACAGGCGCCGCTCCACGGCCTCTCGCACCTCAGGCTCGAGATCGATGCGGGCCGCGACGACGCGCTCCGCCTGCGGAAGGACGATCTGAAGAGCTTCCTCTTCGGTGAGGAGGACCTGGATCTCCTCCTGGGAGATATGGAGATCGGTGGAGATCGGCTGACAAGATCCGGACACGCCTATGGCTGTCTCTTCGCATCTCCCGATCTCCTTGGGGATATGGAGATCCCTGTAGATGGGGAGATAGAATCCGAATCTGCGCTTTCCCATCTGACCGCATCTCCCGATCTCCCTGCATCTCCCCATCTCCTTGGAGATCTGGTGACTCGTGAAGAGGGGGAGACAAGATCCGATGTTGCATTTCTCCCTCTGTTCGCATCTCCCGATCTCCCTGCATCTCCCCATCTCCTCCTGGGCGGCGATGGGCCGCGCCAGGAGGAGGCCAACGGTGACAAGGATATATCCGGGGAATTCCAACCTCTCTTCTCTTCTTGGTGTCTTCGTGTCTTGGTGGTTCATAGAGAACACGGGTTAGAAATAAGTGGCGATCGAGAATGCATAAATATCGTTATCGACGTCGGCGGCGTCGCCGGATTCCTCCTGAAGGCCGTACTCGAACTTGACCACCGTGGCTTCGCGAGGCCGGAAATTCAGGCCGAACGTCAGCCGGGTGCGCCGGGCTCCGTCCAGATCCGTGTCGTCCCACCGCGTGACCAGGGTGAACGTCGACTCGTCGGAGGCGCCGGGGATCGTCCGCCGCAGGAACTCCGGCATGAAGTGATAGCGGAGCTCGACGTAATAGCCGTCGAGCGATCCCGGCACCCCGGCCGCCCGTGCGGCGGCGTCGCGATCGAGGTCCGCCGAGGCCCATTCCCCGACGATCTCAAGCGCGAAGAAGATGTCCCGAAGGGTCCCCGCTTGGCCGCCGAAGAGAGTGTTGTAGATCCCTCCCCCGCTGAGGGTCCAATCGAACGCCAGAATCGTCAGATTGTTGTCGCCCGACTCGTCGTACTTGCCGGTGTGGAATGAACCTCCGACTTCGAAGCCGAGAAACGGCGAGACGGCGACGCGCCCGACGATCGCCTTGTTGTCGTTGAAGTCGCGAAACCCGCGGCTGCCCAGCGCCGACGAGTGCGGGCGGGCGCTCCGCAGACCCGACGACGTGTTGATGACAGTGGTTCCCGACTCGCTCAGGCCCTTGAAACCGTTCACCACGTAGATTTCGTAGTCGATCTTCCACGGATCCACGTCGAACGTGCCGAAGAAGCCGACGCCGGGCTCGCGCAGCACGGCGGGGATGACCGTTTCGTCCACGAGCGGCCGCAGCGTCAAGTCCTGGAACGGCGCGTCGTGAACCAGATTGAACTTGCCCAGCGGATCCAGGATGATGCCGGCGCGGAAGTTGATCTGGTCCGCCATCCACCAGTCCACATGGGCGAACTCGATGCCCAGTTCGCCGCCGTGCTCGATCTCGACCTCGGCCGCCACTTTGATGGCTTCCGACACGTCCGCGTAGAAGAAGGGAACGAACCGGTGCTGGTCGAATGTGTCGTCGTTGGACTTCTCCACGCCGATGAACTCGAGATCGAGGTAGCCGCCGACGTGAACCCCGCGCCCGAACCGCGCCAGGAAGGGCTTTGAATAGACCTGGCCCGCGCGGCGCTTAATGTCCTCCTGATAGCGTTGCTGGATGGTGTCCTGGCCGGGAGCGGGCTCCTCCTGTAGGCCCAGCTTCTCCCGGAGTTCCGCCACCTCCTTTTTCATCTTGTCGAACTCCTCCTGGCTCACCTGCGCCCAAGCCGCCGTCCCGCACAGCAGAACCGCCGCCGCGCACACGAAACGCATGAAGCCTCCCTTCATCGGCCCCATCGTGGTATCATGGCGGCGCAGGGCGGGGCCAAAGCCCTGTCCAGCCGTCCGCCGCCGGCCGGAGCGCTTGCAACCTTCCGCCGGCGGCGGTGTCTGCTTATATGAGACTGAGACTCAATCTCAGCCAGACATCCAAAAAAATAGTTCAGCGAGCCTTTCGAGCCCCCGGCGTTTCCAGATCGCCGGCCAGCGCGCAACCGCCGCAGCCTCCTTGGCGGCGAAGCGCGCGCCACGCGCGAATCGCCAGCCAAGCCGAAATCGCGCTCACCAGGGCCAACGCCGCGATCGACTGCCACATACAGAGTCCGAAGTACGAATCACGAATTACGAAGCCAAAGCGAACGCGATTCGATACGTCACGAACGCGGCGCCATAAGCGAGCGCCGTCATGGCCGCGACCTGCCCCAGCGCCCACTTCCACGATCCCGTCTCGCGAAAGACCGTGACGACGGTGGAACTGCACAGCATCGCGTAGGCGTAAAACACGAGGAGCGACAGCCCCACGGGCAGCGTCCACCGAGGCGCGCCGGTGGCCTCGTCCCGTTCTTCCCGCAGCCGCCGCTGGAGGGATTGCACGCCGTCCCCCTCCTCCTCCACGCTGTAGACGGTGCTCATCGTGCTCACGAATACTTCGCGGGCGCTGAAAAAGGACGTGAGCAGGCCGATGCCGACCTTCCAATCGTAACCCAGAGGGCGGATCACCGGCTCGATGGCCTTTCCCGCGCGTCCGGCCAGGCTCTGCTCCAATTGCACCGCAGGATCGGAGCCGCCGGATTTCGGATACTGGGTCAGGAACCACAGAAGAATGCTGATGCCCAGGATGACCGTCCCGGCGCGGACGAGGAAGGTCTTCACCCGATGCCAGAGCTGAACCCCCGTGGTCCGCCACGTCGGCCATCGATACGGCGGCAACTCGACGACGAAATTCGTGCTCGTCCGGCGGAGCGTCGTGCGACGCAGGACCAGCGCGGCCGTCAGCGCGCTCAGAACGCCCAACAGATACAGCCCCAGAAGCGTCACTCCGCGAAGTGACGCGACGCCCGCCACCGTGCGCTCGACGAGGACCGCGCCGATGAGGCACGTGTACACCGGCAACCGCGCGCTGCACGTCATCAGCGGCGCCACGCAAATCGTGGCCAGCCGCTCCCGCGCGTCGGGAATGACGCGCGTCGCCATCACCCCCGGCACGGCGCACGCCATCGAACCCAAGAGCGGAACAAAGCCGCGACCGGACAGGCCGACCGCGGACAGAGGCCGATCCAGAAGCAGCACCGCGCGCGACATATACCCGGTATCTTCCAGAATCCCCATGAACAGAAAGAGCAGGACGATCTGCGGCAGGAACACGACCACGGCGCCGACTCCGGCCAGCACGCCGTCCCTCAGCAGGCTCGATAGATCGCCGGGGCCGAGCGCGTCCGCCGCGACGTTCCCCGCCGCCGCGATGCCGCCTTCGATCCATCCCATGGGCCATTCGGCCCAGCGGAACATCGCCTGGAAAATGAGAGCCATCAGGAACAGGAAGACCGCGTAGCCGGCGATGGGGTGCGTGACGATCCCATCCAGCCGCCGTGTCCACGTCCCGCGGCGGTCGCGGGACGCCGGCGCTACGGCCCGGGAGCAAATCTCGCTGGCGCGCCGGAACCGCGTCCCGACCACCAGCTCGCGCACGTCGGCGCCCGTCTGGGCCAGGCGCCGCCGTTCGGCTTCCAAGCATTCCCCCAGCTCCACCGAGGCTCCCTCCGCCTCCCGCCCCTCGACCAGGTAATCCGCCAGCTCCGTATCGGAGAACGCTCCGTTCCACGTCGTGCGCAGCCGGGCGCACGCTTCCCGCAGCGGCGCCGGCATCGGCTCCGGGGGACGGCGCTCCGTCTCGCGAACGCCTGCGATCGCTTCCTTGAGCGCGTCCAGCCCCGCCCCCTCCGTGGCGACGGTGCGAACTGCGGGAACGCCCAGCTCCCGCGACAGCTTCTCGTAGTCGATTGCCAGACCGACGCGCTCGGTTTCATCGGCCATGTTGACGGCCGCCACGGCCGGCAGGCCCAGCTCGCGCACCTGGAGCAGCAGGTACAAGCCGACTTCGAGATGGTGCGCGTTTAGAACAACGAGCGCCACGTCGGGCGGCGGCACGTCGGACCGGCGGCCGAGCAGCACGTCCACCGCGATGCGCTCGTCCGGTGAGCGCGGCGCCAAGCTGCGGACGCCGGGAAGATCGACGACCGTGGCCGAAACGCCGTCGGTCAGCCGCATCCGCCCGAGGCGGCGCTCGACCGTCACGCCGGCATAATTGGCGACGCGCTGGCGGAGGCCGGTCAGGCGGTTGAAGAGCGTGCTCTTGCCGCAGTTGGGATTGCCGATGAGCGCGACGGTCAGCGACGGCGCGGCGACGGCGGAACTCATGGAGTCCCTCCGCGAACCCGCACCTCGCAGGCGTCCCGGCGCCTCAAGGCGAACACGAATCCCTGCCGGTCCAGCACCAGGGGGCCGCCGAGGGGAATGGCTTGAACGATCTCGACTTCGGCGCCGGCGATCAGGCCCATCTCCCCCAGGCGCGCGCCCATGGGGCCGTTGACGGACTCGACGACGACCCGGGAGCCGACCGGAACATCCGCGAGTGTCCTTTTCACCACCAAGGCACCAAGACACGAAGAGGAATTTTTTTCTTCAGCGATGCGAGATGCCGCCTCCGCAGCGTGAAAGCGATCCTCTCTAGTCATTCTTGGTGTCTTGGTGTCTTGGTGGTTCATCATGAGCTTTGTCTCCCGAAGGCGCCTTGGGGCCGCAGCGGCGGCAGTATCCGAAGATCTTGTGGCTGTGGTACATCGCGATGAAGTGGTAGCGGCGCGTGACTTGATCCTGGAGCCGTTCGATCTCCGGCTCCTGGAACTCGATGATGGCCCCGCACCCGATGCAGTAGAGGTGGTCGTGATGGGGACGCCCGATGGCGCGCTCGTAGACTTTGCGGCCGCGGCCGAAGTCGTGTTCGTCGAACGTGCCGCATTCCTTCATCATTTCGAGCGTCCGGTACACGGTGGCGCGCGCGACGGGCGTGCCGTCGCGGCGGAGCATCTCGAGGACGTCGTCGGCCGCCAGGTGCCGGCGGGCCGAGAGCACCTTCTCGGCGACGAGCCGGCGGGGCTTCGTCAGCCGCAGCCCGCGGGCCTGGAGCGCGTCGCGAACCTTGTCGATCGCCCGGTCCATGTTCGTATTGAGACTGAGTCTCAGTATCAATAAGTGTACGGGAAAAGCTCTTGGAGATCAATAGAGAAATGAACCTTGGACCTTGAGCCGCCGGGCGGTCTGCGGCGTGCGCTCAACGGTTTTCGGTCAACGGCCTTTGAGGAGCAGCTTGAGCTCGTCGACGCTGGCTTGCTCGTCCTTCAGGATGTGGACCAGCGTTTCACGCAGCGCGAGATCGTTTTTGGCCAGGGGAACGGCGGCCGAGTAGAGCGTCACCGCCGTTTCCTCGTCCTTGAGCGCCTGCTCGAGCATCTTCTGGACGCTGCCCGGCGCGCCGGCGAGATCCTCGCTCACTTTCCCCTGCGGCGTCCCGCCCTTCGCCACGATCTTCGCGCCGATCTTTTCGGCATGACCGATCGAATCGGTGGCGTTCCCCTTGAAGAGCTCGACCAAGTGGAGGCGGTCAAGGCCCGACACCTGCACTGCGAAGTTGACGTAGCGGACGGCCAGCGTCAACTCGTGGCGGTAGCATTCCTGAAGCGCTTTGAGCATTTCGTCCATAAAACCCCCGGAGGAGTCCAGAGTCCAAAGTCCAAAGCCTGAAGCCGAAATGTACGTGCAGAAGGAGAACGCGTCAATGAATGGGGAGTCATCCAGTTGACAGCATCCGGCATCAGCGAAGGCAACCGCAAGAATCTATGAGCGGGTGCGGGCGCGGGCGTAGCAGTCGGCGCAGTAGACGGGCTGGCCGGGCTTGGGAAGAAAAGGGACTTGCGCTTCCTGGCCGCACGTCGCGCAGGCGGTGATGTGGAGGTCGCGAGGGCGGGGCCGGCGGGTGGTCTCGCGGCAGGCGCGGCACCGCTTGGGCTCATGGTGAAGTCCCTGCATCGCGTACAGTTTCTGCTCGGCGGCGGAGAACGTGAACGTCTCTCCGCACATCACGCACTTCAACTTCCGGTCCACTTCCATGGCTACTCGCATTATACCTAGCCGGCCGCGTGAATGCGGCTTCTTTTCAAGTCGACATGGCTCGGCCTGTGGGATGTCGCCTTAGGCGTGCTGAAACTGCGCTTCCTCGATGGTAGGACGAAGATCGACCTCTCCTTTTGTTTCGACCTTGGCCTTGCTTCCCTCCAGCGTGATCGAGATGCGGACCTGCCCTCTGAAGATGATCACCATATCCTTCATTGATAAACGATGATATGGACCGGAAGATTCAGCGTGATTCCATGCTTCTTGGCCATCGTGACTCTTATCCCATGGGACGAGGAGGAGCCCGTCAACGGGCCGCCGCCGGCGGCAGCCATCCCAGCCCGCCCGCCAGCATGCCGAGGGCGACGATGCCGAGGATCGCGGCCAGGAGAAGCCGAAGCCACACCGCGGCCACGCGCGGCGCCAGCGCCGCCCCCGCCTGCGCCCCCAGCACCGCCCCGCCGCCGCACCAAAGGAGCGCCGTCCCGTCGATCGCCGGAGGGATCAGCAAGGCGTAGCCGACGGCGGCCGCCGATGCCGTGATGGCGAGAACGAACTGAGACGTCGCCACCGCGACGTGCGCCGGCATGCCGTAGAGGACGATCATCATCGGTACATGCAGGAAGCCGCCGCCGACGCCGAAAAGCGCCGCGAGGAAACCGATCGCCACACTCGCCGCCACGCCGAACATCATGTTCACGTCATAGCCGTGCCGGATTCCGAACGCGTCGGTGAACTCGCGCCGGATGCCGTGACGGAACCAACGGAACCGACGGCCGTCGGCCGCGGGGGAGACCGGCTTCGCCAGATACATTCCCGCCAGCGCGACGACGGCCGCGAACGCGATTTTGAAGGCATTCGAGTGGATCCGGACGGCCGCTTCCCGCCCCAGCCATGTGGCGGGAATCGTGGCGAGCGCGAAGGCGATCCCGATTCGATAATCGATCCGCCGCTGGAAGCCCCAGCGGACGGAACCCGAGACCGCGTTCAAGACGATGATCGCCAAGGACGTGCCCACGGACGTCAGCTTGCTCAGACCCGCCACCATGAGGAAATACGGCACCATGAAGAAGCCGCCGCCGACGCCGACGAGCGTGCCGATGAAACCGACGATGAAGCCGACAACGGCGAGGGCGAGCGGGTGGGTGGCCAGGGACACGGGGAGATATTGAAGTATCCAGCATCCAGTAGCAAGCATCCAGCAAGGAACGTGGGAAATTTTCCCGGCAAGGCGTAGATTACCGCCCGTGAGGATCGTCACGCTGGGCGGCGGGACCGGACAGGCGCAGCTTCTCCGCGGATTGGCGCGGCGAAAGAACGTCGACCTGACCGCGATCGCCGGCGTCACCGACAACGGCGGGCACAGCGGCCGCCTGCGCGAACAGTACGGCCTCCCCGCGGTCGGCGACCTGCGCCAGTGCCTGAGCGCGCTCGCCTCGGACCCCGCCTTCGCGCGCGGCCTCGAATTCCGCTTCACCTCGGGCGACCTGGAGGGCGCCTGCGCGGGCAATGTGCTGCTGGCGGCGCTCACGATGTCGGAAGGATCGCTGGCGCGGGCCGCCGGGATCCTCCGCCGGCGGGCCGGAATCGCCGCGCGCGTGCTGCCGGTTTCCGACGCGTCGTCCCAGGTGTGCGCCGAACTCGCGGACGGGCGCGTCATCCGCGGCGAATGGAACATCATGCGGCGCGAGCCGCGAACGCCCATCGCGCGCCTCTTTCATGATCCGCCGCTCGCCGCGCTCCCGCCATGCCTGGCCGCGGCGCGGCGCGCGGATCTCGTGGTCCTCGGGCCCGGCTCGCTGCGCACGGCGATCGTCTCGCTGCTGCTCGCCGGCGGGCTCAAGGAAGCGCTGCGCTCCACACGCGTGGCCTATGTGCTCAACATTCTTTCCCAGCCCGGCCAGACGGATGGATTCACGGCCGAGGATCACGTGAATGAAGTAGCGCGGTATCTGGGACGGCCTCCCGACGTGGTGATTGCCAACACGCGACGCCCGCCCGAGTGGGCCAAAGAAGGCGCGGAATTCGTCGCGCCGGAAGGCATCGACGCCGTGCGCGCGGACCTGCTGGAGCGCGTGGATCGGTCCGCGGCGCTCACGCGCCGGCGCCCGGCGCGTTTCGTGTCGGGACCTCACTTGGTGCGGCACGATCCCGCGAAGCTCGTCCGCGCCATCCTCAAGGAGATGAGGAGATACGAGGAGATGGGGAGATGATGCCCAACGTCTCCCGAACGCCATTCCTATCACCCCATCTCCGAATATCTCCGTATCTCCTCAAAATCGCACGTCCACGCCCGCGATGAAGTTGGTCCCCGGCTCGTTCTGCCCGGAGCCGTGGAAACGATAGTCACGGTTTCCGATGTCTTCCACGGCGACCGTCGCCGTCGCGGCGGCGGAGATCGGCGCGCCGCCGCGCACGGAGAGCACCGTGAAGCCCGGCGTTCCGCCCGGCGGGATCCGCTGAGTGTCCGTGAGGTCGGAGGGCGACAACCGAGTCTGCTTGCGCACCGCCGTGGCCACGCCCTCCACCCAGGGTCCCTTGGGATCCGCCTGCCACCGCACGCCCACGTGCGCCGTCGCCGGGTTCATCTTGCTGATCGGCCGCTCCTCGGTCTGTCCCCCCACCACCGCGTCGAGATTCCCGATGGACCACGTCACGTCCGCCCGCACGCTCCACGCCGCGTCGATCCGATACGACGCGCCAACCTCGACCCCCTTGACCCATCCCTCCGACACGTTCTCCTTGGTGAACGCGCTCGGGCCGAGCGCCGGCGCCGGCACGCGGGTGATGAAATCGTCCAGGACGGTGTAAAACGCGAAGCATTGCGCTTCCAGCCCGCCGGAACGGAACCGCGTCCCCACCTCGAAATTGATCGACCGCTCCGGATCGAGGTCCGGATTGGGGAAATCGGTCTGACCGGAAAGGACCAAACGCACCGCCGTCGTATCGTCCAGGTTGGGCGCGCGAAATCCCTGAGACACCCCTCCGATGAGGTTCACGTGCTCCGAAGCGCGGTAGAGCAATCGGAGACTGCCGACGACCGCGGTATACGTTTCCGTGAACGGCGTCAAGCTCGGCCCGCCGAAGCCGCTGGGATCGACCACGCCCGCGTCGATGCGCTCGTAGTTGTATCGAACGCCGGCCGTCACATCCAAGCCCTTCAGCAGCTCGTATTCGTTCTGCACATAGACGCCCGCCAGATCCACGGTCGTGTCGTCGGAGATTTCGCCGCGCTCGAAGTCGGTCTGCACGCCCGCCGCGTCCCGATCGAAGCCGTCGCTCTTCACGGCGTCGCGATAATACTCGAGCCCGAACGTCACGTATCCCCACGCCGTGTCCTTCCCGAGCTTCGCGAAGAAGCCGGGCGTGACGATCTCGAACTCGCGGAATTCCTGAGCCCCCGTCGAACGGACCCGCAGCGAATCTTCGAAGGTTCGATGCACGGAGAGGCTCAGGACCATGGAGTCGATGAACGTCGCCACCTGATCCCAGGTGAGCTGGGCGTAGACGAGGTCCCGTTCCTGATCGAAGTCGAGTCGCCGGTCGGAGCCGACCGCCGTGCCGTGCCACTCCTTGGCGAAGAGCGTGCGATGCGTGCGCGGCACGTCGTCCTGCCGGGCGCTTTGCGCGGCCACGACGAGCGTTTGTTTCGGCGCCAGCGGCACGACGACTTTCGCGTCGACGTCGTACTCGTCGTACCCCGTATTGGGCTGCTCCCCGGTGTGGCGCCCGCCGGCGACGTCGTTGAAGTCGCGCACCGTCACGCCGCCCAGAAACGCGCCGGCGGGATCGGCCAGCGTCACCTCCTGCCGCTCGGTGAACGAGTTCTCCGCGCTGGCGTACCGGAAATGGGTCCGCGCGCTCCACGCGAACGCGTCGGGGAGCTTCTCGATCGTCCGCGTGTGGACATACACCACGCCGCCGATGGCGTCGCTGCCATAGAGGACGCTCGCCGGCCCGCGCAGCACTTCCAGGCGATCGATGAGGAACGAGTCGACGGTATTCCAGTACTGGTTCGGCCCTTCGCGAAACCCCGAGTTATTGAGCCGGATCCCGTCGATGAGGAAGACGTTGCGAAAGCCGGTGAAGCCGCGTATGAAGGGGGACCCGTGGCCGTTCGACGTCTTCTGGACGTTGATTCCGGGGATCTCCTTGAGCAACTCGGGGAGCGTCCGCGAAAGCCGCTCTTCCATCTCCTGCCGGCGTACCACGTCCGTCGAGTAGGGAACATCGAAGACGTCTTCAGGCTTCAGCGGCGAAGCGGTCACGACGACCTTCTTTTCCTGCGACGTCTCGGCCTGCGGATATAGAACGACCGCGCACACGACAAATGAAATCATGCTTCCTCCGGAAGATGCGGCGCAAGGTAGCAAGGCGCGTGCCATCTCATGCCAGACCGCCACTCACGAAGGCCGGACAAGGCTGATGATTTTTGTTACACGGCGTGTAAAAAATATCGACAGCGATTTCCAGGAGTCGAGCCCTCGCGAGAGGGGATGGACGCCGGCTTTCAGAAGCAGGGCGGCTTCGGTCCCGGCGCATACTCGTCCATAAATGAGGGAGCGGACTTCCCTTCCGCATGACGGCGGGCGGTGGCCAAATACCGTAACGCGCGATCCTCGAACGCGCGGAACTGCTCGTCCGTCACCCGCCCGACCACCTTGGCGGGAACGCCGGCGACGATCGACCGCGGAGGCACCTTCTGTCCCTCGCGCACGAGAGCTCCGGCGGCCACGATCGAACCCTCGCCGATCTCGCTGCCGCCCAGGAGCACGCTCTGGATGCCGATCAAGCAGCGGTCCCCGACCGATCGGGAGTGGATCATCGCCATATGGCCCACGGTGACGTAAGCCCCGATCGCCAGATCCAGCCCGGGATCGCAGTGGAGCACGCACAAATCCTGGATGTTCGTGTAGTCGCCGACGCGGATCGGCGCCATGTCGCCCCGCAGGACGGCGCCGTACCACACGTTGACTCCCCGACTCAGCGTCACGTCTCCGACGACGACGGCGTTCTCGGCCACGTACACGCCGTTCCTTTCCTTCATGTTACAAAACCATCTCAAAATGAAAACACGGCTCGTTCGACACGAACTCCGAAACGATCGCTTCCCCGCGTGAGCCGAGATTCCACTTCGACCACCGTTCCGAGGTCCTCCAGATCCATGGAGTCTCCCCGCGCCGGCTTCTCATCGAACGTCATGCGCCCGCGAAGCCAGCTTGCCCCCGCGGCGGGGCGGACCTCGACGTGGAGATCCTGGGCCGCCGCCGACCCCAGGGGAAGCATCACCCCGAGGAGAATGCCCTTCATGCCCCTGGTTCACCGCGCTACGAGGGGTCCCCCGCGCACTGGCGCAGCAGGCGCAGATACCGTTCCTTTTCCCGCTCGAAGACGTAGATGATGCTGGTGACTCGATGGGCCCGCCATCCGGCCGAGTGGTTCCTCGCCCAGTCCAACGCCACCGCGTTGGCGTCCGGAGCGCAGCCGCTTTCAACGCCCCGAATCCATTTCTCGCGCTCGATTTCGGCCACCTGGTCGATGATCTCCTGCGCCGGGTTGATGCTCCGGTAGCGGATGATGAAGAACTTTATGGCCGTTTCGTCGGAAGCCGCGTTGGACCCTTGGTCGAGCTGCTGCCTCTTATAGTGCTCGATTTCGGTGGCGTGAACGGCGATGAATCGCTCAAGGTCGGTTTTCAGGTAGTCTAGCTGTCCGGCGTCGTACTTGGCGCGGATCTCTTCCAGTTCGGTCATCTCCAAACCCGCCCGGCTCCCCATTATTCATAATGGCACCGCCGCCGCGGCGCCACCATCTTTTCAGGCGTTCTTCCACAGCCCTACCCCCTGAAACGGGCCCCTACGCCAATCCCAGCAGGTCCGCCAGATTGGCCTTGCGGGTGAATATGGGCTCGATCAACCCCTTCGTGGAAGAAAATAAGCCGGTCACCCCCAGGCCGTGGCCGGCGTACTTGCTCGTCCCGTGCGAGATGACGCCCACGGTGACTGCCCCCGGCTGCCAGCGATGGCCGAAGGCCGCGTCGTGATCCGTGATGGCCACCAGATCGCCCAGCCGGATCTGATCCAAACCGTATTCCTTCACCGCCTCGGCGGAGCTGGTTTGGATGTCGCAGCCGCCGACCTGAGGATGCGTGGCCCCCAGTCCCGCTCCCATCAGCTTGCCGGGGATGACCTTGGCCACGGGAATCCGCACTTTGCCGTTTTTCTCCGAAAGATTGAGGGCCTTGAGCAGCCGCGGCCCGACGTTGATGATCTCGATATCCGGATAATCCGTGAATTTGAGACCGGTTCCCGCGGCGCGAATCTGGATCCGATCTCCGATGCACAACCGATCCACCACCCGCTTCGAGAAATAGGCGAAGACCCGTTCCCCCGTACGATGTTTCCCGGTGATGACCCCCGTCACCCCCTTCAATTTGACGTCCTTGCCCTCGAATACCGCCTCGGTGATCACCGCTTCATTGCCGACGCAGGAGAAGGTTGCCAACCCCAGGTTGGACTCCGGATCCTTGTTGCGGATGCCTAGACCCGGTTCCACATGATCCGCGCCGGCCCATCCTCCGGCGGGGTCGCCGACCTTCACGTTGAACGCGATCCCGGAGGTGCCGACGGGGACGAAGATGGAGCCGTCCGCGGCGGCTTTGACATCGTCGGCGCTGCACCGGGGGTGCGCGATGCTCCCGCAGACGGCGGTCTCGACCAACTGCTCCACATTGCTCTTGATCATCCGGATCCTCCAGATTGCCGCGCAGCCGTCTCCCCACTTTACATTTTTGACATGTCCCGCGCAATCCCACCTCCCCGGAAGCGTTCCGCGTGGAGTGCTCGCGACGTAACCCTCCGTCCCGTGAAGGGTTTCGTTTCAAGGCTTTCGCGGCGAGCAGGGACGTTAGTTTAATTAATATTCAACCAGATCGCGCGGAAGCCGCATTGCCGGCGAGGGGAAATTCAAACTCAACCACCGTGCCGCGCCCTTTCTGGCTGCGCAAGGCCACGGATCCCCCGTGGTTTTCCACGATCGCCTTGGCGACCGGCAAGCCCAGCCCGGTCCCCTCCCCCTGATCCTTGGTGGTGAAAAACGGGTCCTGGCAGCGCTCCAGTTCCTCAGCCTCCATTCCGGCTCCATTGTCTTCGACCAAGACCCGCACCCGCCCGCCCTCGATTCGATGGGTCACGCTGACCTTGCCCGCCTGCGGGGAACAGGCGTCCACCGCATTCATCAGGACGTTCAAGAAGGCCTGCTGAAGCTCCAAAGCGTCGCCATGTACGGAAGGCAGATCGGCGGCAAGCCCGTTGCGCACGTCGACCCCCTTGGAGCGGGCCTTGTGCTCAAGAAACGCGATGGCCCGATCGACGATCTCCTTCAACGACAAGGGCACCGGAGGGACGGCGGCGGGCCTGAAGTGAAGGATCTTTTGAACAATGGCGCGAATCCGGTTCAAGCCGTCCGCGATCAGGTCCAGATACTCGGCCTGTTTGGCGGGCTTGAGCGCCCCCGACTTGAGCGCGCCGGCGGCGTTGATCATGCCGCCCAAGGGGTTGTTGATCTCGTGGGCGATGCCCGCCGCCAGGGTTCCGGTCGTGGACAGTCGTTGCGCGTGGAACAGCTTCCGTTCGGTGTGGGTGATCCGCTCGCGCGCCTTGCGGATGTCCTCGCGAAGCGTCTGATGGTAGGCTTCCACCTTCTCCATCATGGAGTTGAACGCGCGGATCATGGTGGCCATCTCGTCCTGCCGGCGAGGCTCGGGGATGCGCCGGGAGTAATTTCCCTCCGCGATGCGGCGCGACGCGTCGAGGATGGATCCCAGGGGACGCAAGACCATGCGATCGATGAGGAGGTAGGTGAAGCACACCAGAATGAGCGTGCCCAACAGCATGATCACCACGATGCCGCCCAGATTGCGGGTCAGATCGAGCTCCGGCGGCTCCACCTTGAGATCGAACCGGCCGGCGAACTCGCCCCACCCCGTCACGATGGGCGTGTAGACCCGGTTTTCCCGGATTTCGGTCTTGCGGCCCTCGAAGACGCTCCGCAGGATCCGCTTCTCGTCCGCGCCGAGCTCGCTCTCCTCCCCGCCGGCGGCCATGATCACGAGGTCGTCGGAATCGGGCCGGCGGCCCGCGATGATCCAGGTCTTGGCGAGCGCGGAGCTGGCCAGCCCGCGCTTCACGTCGGCCCAGTTCTGGGCGCTCCGGAGGTCCTGGACGTCGTTGCGGATCCAATCGGCCACCAGGCGGCTGAGGAAGTCCGCCTTGTCCAGGCGGTGCGCCTCCCGGCGCACCACCGCGTCCACCAGAAGATTGACCGTGAGAAAGCCGCAGATCAGCAGCATGACGATCGAGACGCTGGCGATCATGCGGGTGCGCAGGCTCATAAGCCAAGTATCCAGGAGCCGGAGGCCAGGAGCCAGAAGAAACGAGAAACGCGCTTTGCGCCCCTCCTTATCCTGGCTCCTGACTTCTGGCTCCTGACTCCTAAAAGAAAAGGCGCCCCCTCTTCGAGAGCGCCTTTTCGGAAACGTCCGCTGAATCCTACCGGCCCTGCGTGCCGATCCCCTGCAAGAGGCTGATCAGCGGCAGGAAGAGCGCCACGACGATGAACCCGACCGTGAATCCCAGGCCGACGATGAGCATCGGCTCCAGGATGCTCATGAGGGCGCTGACGGCCGCGTCCACTTCGGCGTCGAAGTTGTCGGCGATCTTCAGGAGCATCTTGTCCAGCTCGCCGGTCTCCTCGCCGACGTCGATCATGTTGATCACGATGTCGTCGAAGACGCCGCTTTGCGCCAGCGGCTCGGCGATCGATTCGCCTTCGCGGATCGAATCGTGGACCTTCTGGATCGCCACGGCCACGACCTCGTTGCCCGTGGCGTTCTTGACGATATTGAGGGCCTCGAGGATGGGAACGCCCGACTGGAGCAGCGTGCCCAGCGTGCGGCAGAATCGCGCGATGACCGATTTCTTGATGATGGGACCCACCACCGGGGCGTGCAGCTTCATCTTGTCGATCGTCATCCGGCCGCCTTTGGTACGACCCCACGCTTTGATCAGAAACCAGAGGACGAACGGCGCGCCGAGGATGACGAACCAGAAGCTCTTGACGAAAGTGGACACCCCCATCAGGAACACCGTCATGGGTGGCATCGCGACGTTGACGGATCGGAACACCTCTTCGAACCGCGGAACGATGAACGTCATGATCGCCAGCACGACGGCGATCGCGATGGCGATGACGACGACGGGGTAGATCGACGCCCCGATGATCTTGCGCCGCAACGCCTCCATGCGTTCCATGAAGGCGGAAAGGCGCTGGAGGATCACGTCCAGGACGCCGCCCGCCTCGCCCGCCTTGACCATGTTCACGTACAGCTTGTCGAACGTCTTGGGGTGCTTGCCCAGCGCCTCCGACAGGGAGGACCCCGTCTCCACGTCCTCCGCCACTTCGGTGGCGACGTTCTTCAAGAGCGACGGCTTCATTTGATTGGAGAGGATCTTCAGGCTTCGGACGACGGGCAAGCCCGCGTCGAGGAGGACGGAGAGCTGTTGGGTGAATTGAGTAAGCTGCTTGTGCCTGACCCTGCCGATGTAGAAGCCCTTCTTGGCCTTCTTCGCCGCCGGGCCCGCCGCGGCCGCCATCGCCGCCGCGCCCGGGACCGCCGTGGGACCCGCCTGGCTCTTGCGCTCGCCCAACGCCCCCGGCGCCGCTCCCGGAAGCACCGCGGCCCTTTCTTTCACATTGACCGGCCGGTATCCCTTACCTTTGATCTTCGTGATGGCTTCGTTGGCCGAGCCGGCTTCCACATCGACCCGGACGCGTTTGCCGGAGCCGTCGATCGCCTCAACGCTAAAACCCGCCATGTCAAGCCTCCTCGCGAATGAGCGCGGACGTAGAAGGATATATCGGCCCGTAGGTGCGGTTCAAGCTCCGCGTCACGCCGCGAACAGCGTCTCCCGCACCACTTCCTCGATCGTCGTATGGCCGTCGAAAATGGCCAGCAGCCCTGACTCCCGCAACGTCCGCATGCCCTGCTCCCGCGCCACATGGCGAATCTGGTCCGTGGACGCGTGGTTCATGACCATCTCCTTGACGCGGTCGTTCATGAGCATGATTTCGAAGATCGCCAGCCGCCCGCGATACCCGGTCCCGTTGCAGTTCTCGCATCCCCGGCCCCAGCAGAACTTCTTGTTCTTCATGTCCGTGGGCAGCAGCCCCAGTTCCATGATCATTTCCTCGGTCGGCTGGATCTCTTCCTTGCACTTCAGGCAGATGCGCCGCACGAGGCGCTGGGCGACAATTGCCTCGAGCGACGCGCCGATCAGGAACGGTTCCACGCCCAGGTCCAGAACGCGGGTGATCGAGCTGGGCGCGTCGTTCGTGTGCAGCGTGGAGAAGACCACGTGGCCGGTCAGCGCCGCTTCGACGGCGATCTGCGCGGTTTCCAGGTCGCGCATTTCTCCGACCAGGATCGTGTCCGGGTCCTGGCGCAGGATGCTTCGCAGCAGGTTCGCGTACGTGACGCCGATGTCGTCGTTGATCTGGCACTGGACGATGCCGTCCAGGTCGTACTCGACGGGATCCTCCGTCGTGATGATCTTCCAGCGGATGTCGTTGGCGAAGTTCAGGCACGAATACAGCGTCGTGGTCTTGCCCGAGCCCGTGGGGCCGGTCACGATGATGATGCCGTGCGGGAGATTGATGAGGTTCTTCAGCATGTTCATGTCGTCTTCCCGCAGCCCGATTTTCTCCAGGTCGAGCTTGACGACGCTGCGGTCGAGCACGCGCATGACGACGCTTTCGCCGAAGATGGTCGGCAGCGTGGAGATGCGCAGGTCCACGGGCCGCTGGCCGACGCTGAGCAGAATGCGGCCGTCCTGCGGCAGGCGCGTCTCGGAAATATCCAGATTCGAAAGGACTTTGACGCGCGAAATGAGCGGCAGGGCCAGGTGCAGGGGCGGCGCTTCCATTTCGTACAGCACGCCGTCGACCCGATACCGCACCTTGAATTCGCCCTCGAACGGCTCGAAGTGGACGTCCGACGCCTGCGCCTTGATGGCGGTCAGCAGGATGAGGTTGAGCAGCTTGACGACCGGCGCGGCGTTGATCATTTCTTCGACGTTGTACGCGCTGCCCTTCTTGCGCAGCTCGTCCTTCAACTCCTCGAACTTGAGGTCGTTCTCGGTCAGCTCGGCGACGACCTGGTTGAGGCTCTGGGCCTCCCCCGCGTAATACTTCTCGTGCGCTCGGTTGACAGCCTCCTCGCTGGCCACCGCGCCGATCACGTCGCAATGCAGCAGATATTTGAGGTCGTCGAGCGTGTTGATGTCGTGGGGGTTGGCCATCGCCACGGTGAGGAGCTTTCGATCGCCTTCTTCCAGCCATTTGATGGGGATGATCTTGTAGGTCTTGGCCAGCGTGGCGGGCACTTTGGAAGTGACGTCGGACGGGATTTCCGTCTCATCGAGATGCACGACTTCCATGCCGCGCTGGCCGCCCAGGGCGATGAGAAGCTCCTCGCGCGTGATGTAGCCCATCTCGATCAGGATGTCGCCCAGCGCGCCGCCCTTGGCGCGCTGAAGGGTCAGGGCTTCCTGGATCTGGCCCTCCGTGATGAGTTCCATTTCCTTGAGCAACTGGCCCAGCGGTCGGGAATGTCGCTCCATGTCATGTCCCCTGGCGTGGAAGCAAACGGTTTGAACCCAGAAGCATTACTCCGTGCAAAGAGGCGACAATTATATAGAAGACGAAGGATTCCGGGTAGAGGGGGACATGAAATTTCCGCGCCTTTCGCCGCCGCACCTCCGGAACCTCTTGCGGCCCGCCTTTCCCGATGAATAATTTCACGGACATGGCCGTCGCTCGCGTTCTCCTCCTCGTCGCCGCCCTGCCAGCCCTGATCCAGTCGTCCCCTCTGGAAGAGGAGGTGGCGGCCGCCCTGGCGCGTTCGGGATTGAAAGGCGCCGGCCTCGGCGTTCTCATCTACTCGACGA
Source organism: Planctomycetota bacterium (assembly GCA_016209705.1). Classification (GTDB taxonomy): domain Bacteria; phylum Planctomycetota; class MHYJ01; order MHYJ01; family JACPRB01; genus JACQVR01. The sequence continues at coordinate 6,761 of JACQVR010000102.1, read as the reverse complement.
ACGCGGACGCCCCGCTGTGCAGTTGGGAGGCGAAAAAAACGCGGGTGCTGGCGTCGAACGCCAAGTTGTTCACCACGGCCTGCGCCCTGGCGAAGCTGGGGCCGGATTACCGGTTTCGGACCACGCTGGCTTGGGAGGAGGAGGGCAAGGATCTCCACGTCTTCGGCGCGGGCGACCCGCTCATCGGCGGGCGCTTGTACCCGGACGACCCGACGCGGCTGTTCCGCGACGCGGCGGCGAAGCTTCAGGCGCTCGGGATCCGGCGATTCACGGGCAACCTGGTGCTGCACGCGGGCATCTTCGATCGCGAAAGCCGCCCGCCCGGATGGAAGAAGCAGGACCCGCTCAAATGGTACTGCGCGCCCATCGGAGGGCTCACTTTCAACGATAGCTGCGTGGAACTGCATCTCAAGCCGGGCGACGCGGGCGAACCGCCCGAGGTCCGGACCGTTCCGGAGACGAACTACGTGACGCTGGTCAACCGCATCACCACCGTGCGGGGCCGGCCCGCCCCGTACTGGTTCGGCCGGAAGGAGGGCACCGAGGAGATCGTGTTGCGGGGAGAAATGAAAGCGGGTTCGGGAGAGCGCCCCGAATGGGTCGCCGTGGACGACCCGGTCCGCTATTTCGGCTTCGTGCTGAAGGAGACGCTGGAACGCGAAGGCATCGCCGTCGACGGGAGCCTCGTCGAATCGAACGCGTTGAGCCTCTCTCGACCCTCCACCGAATTTATTCTCGCGGAGCACACCCTCGGGGAAGCCGTCCAGGCCTGCAACACGGTCAGCCAGAATCTATACGCCGAGATGATCCTGAAACTACTGGGATTTCGCTTCCGCGGAGAGGGTTCGACGAAAGCCGGTTTGAGCGTGGTCCACGAGTTCCTGGAGCGGGAGGTCGGAGTCAACGACGTGGAGCTTTCCGACGGGTCGGGCCTGTCCCGCGACAACCGGGCGTCCGCGGAATCGGTGGTGCGGCTGCTTCGGTACATGAAGAAGCACCGCTGGGGCACGACGTTCATTGAGTCGCTGGCGGTGGCGGGGACCGAGCCGGGCACGTTGCGCCGGAGGCTGGCCTCCGCCGCCGGCAAGCTCAGAGCCAAGACGGGGCATCTGGCCGGGGTTTCGGCGCTTTCGGGATATGCGGAAACGGCCGGCGGAGATACGCTGGTCTTTTCGATCCTCGCCAACGGCTGGAAGGCGGGCAGTCCCGACGATTTCCAGAACCGGGTGGGGGAGTTGATGGTTCGTTGGAAGTGATGAGAAGACGAGGGAGCGGAGGAGACGGAGATCACGGAGAAGAACTCTTTAGGGAGATAAGGAGATAGGGCAGATAGGGAGATTTTTTTGGGGAAAGACCTTCGGCCATTCTTCGATCTTCATATCTCCAAAATTTTTCTCCGTGAACTCCGTCCTCTCTGTAACCTCTAACCTCAGGACGTCCGCATGGACCTGTTTGGTCAAACCGCCAAGGGCTCCGCGCCGCTCGCGGATCGCATGCGACCGCGATCGCTCGAGGAATTCCTCGGGCAGGAGGAGATCATCGGACCCGGCCGGCCGCTGTCGCTGCTCCTGCACGAGAAGAAGATGCCGCCGTCGCTCATCTTCTGGGGCCCGCCGGGAAGCGGAAAGACGACGCTGGCGCGGCTGGTCGCCTCCGGATCGGGGTTGCCGTTCGCCCAGTTCAGCGCCGTGATCAGCGGGGTCAAGGACGTCCGCGAGGCGGTGGAGACGGCTCGCCGCCGCCGCGCCCTGGACGGCAAGCCCACGCTGCTTTTCGTGGATGAGATCCATCGCTTCAACCGCGCCCAGCAGGATGCGTTCCTCCCGCACATCGAGGACGGGACGATCGTCCTGGTGGGCGCCACGACGGAGAATCCCTCGTTCGAACTCAACGCGCCGCTGCTGTCCCGCTGTCGGGTGCTCGTCCTTCGGGCGCTGACCGACGCGGAGATCCGGACGCTTCTGGAGCGCGCGCTGGCGGACCCGGATCGGGGTCTGGGCCGGAAGCGCGTGACGGTCGAGCCCGACGCGCTGGACCGGATCGCGCTGCTCGCCAACGGGGACGCGCGGCAGGCTTTGAATCTGCTGGAGGTGGCCGCCGAGGTCGCTCCTTCCGTCACCGCGCAGACGGTGCAGGAGGCGGCGCAGCGAAAGATCGCGCGGTACGATCGTGACCGCGAAGAGCACTACAACCTCGCCTCCGCGTTCATCAAATCGCTCCGCGGGAGCGACCCGCACGCGGCGCTCTATTGGATGGCGCGGATGCTCGAGGGAGGCGAAGACCCGCTCTTCATCGCGCGGCGCATGGTGATCTTCGCCAGCGAGGACGTGGGCAACGCCGATCCGCGGGCGTTGACGGTCGCCGTGTCCGCGAAGGATGCGGTCGATTTCGTGGGGATGCCGGAGGCTTGGATTCCGCTGGCGCAGGCGGTCACGTACCTGGCGACGGCGCCGAAATCCAACGCCAGCTACGCGGCGATGCTGGAGGCGCGCAACGACGTGCGGACCGTGCGCCATGAAGGCGTGCCGCTGCACCTGCGGAACGCGCCGACCGGGATGATGAGGGATGTGGGATACGGCAAAGGATACCAGTACGCGCATGATTACGAAGGCGCGGTGGTGCGCCAGCAACATATGCCCGATAATTTGAAGGATCGGGTGTATTATCGGCCGAAGGAAGCGGGATACGAAGCGACGATCAAGAAGATGATGGAAGAGAGGAAAAAGAAAAGCTAGAACCTGGAAGCTCGGTGCTCGAAGCCGAAGGAGACGGAAATGCGAGTGGGAACCATGTGCGGATTGCTCTTCTTAACCGCGTGCGCGGGGCGCGAACCGGCGCGGCCGCCGGACCACGGATTGGAGATGGCGGTCATCATGAGCTTGGGGATCCAGGACACCTCCGGGCTCAAGGTGGGCCAGTGGGCGCTCTACGAAGTCCGACGCGAAGGCTCGCCGACTCCGCAGGCCACGAAAATTTCCGTGGTCCGTCAAGAAGGCGAATGCCTGTGGGTCGAACAGCGCATGCCGGTGGGCGACCGCATGATGATCTACAAGGCCAAGGTGGATCGCGCGGGCCGGAAGCTGGAGATCTGGGGAGGCGAAGCGGGGACGAGGGACCCGAGGAAGATCTATCCGCCCATGGATCCGAGCGGCCGTCCGATCGAGCCGCCCCCGAACGCGGAGGCGGAGCCGAAAATGGAGGTGCGGGTCGTGCCGGAACGCCTGAACGTCGGCGGCCGGGTGTACGACTGCTCGCGGATCGAATCCACCTCGTCCTACACGGAAGGACTGCGAACACAGATGGTGACGTGGTGCAGCCCCGACGTGCCGTTCAAGCAGGTATATGCGGGCAAATCGTACGGCGGCGTCGTGCGGCGGACGTACGGCAGGTACACGATGGAGATCAAAGCCTACGATATCAATCCCGCCATTCCCGAGGAGCTTCCGCTGCCTCGGTGACCGTCAACCGCGGACCGTCCGCGGCCGAACGTTACAAAATATTCTCAAAACTTATTGTAACACTGGTGCGGCGGTCGACGGTTCCCGGTTTGCGGTCATCGGTGAACGGTCAACGGTTCACGGTCAACGGATCACGCCACCACGTTGACCAGCCGGCCCTTGACGACGATCACCTTCTTCGGCGGTTTGCCGTCCAAGGCTTTCTGGATCGCGGCGTCGGCCAGCGCGGCGGACTTCAATTGTTCTTCCGCGGCGTCCGCCGGCGCCGTCAGCCGGCCGCGCACCTTGCCGTTGACCTGGAGCACGATCTCGAGCTCCTCTTCCTTGGCGGCCTCGGGATCGTAGGCCGGGAATCCGGATTTGAAGACCGAGCCCGCACCGCCCAGGCGCTCGTGGAGTTCCTCTCCCAGAAACGGCGCCATGGGGGCCATGACCTTAATTATGCCCAGGGCAGTCTCCCGGATGGCGGCCTTATCCTGATCGGGCGCTGGTACGCGATGACCGCCGTGAAGATCCCCAACAAGGATGAGCGGACCCTTCGGCGATGCCCAATCCCAAGTCAGTCGAATCAGATTGAGCAGTTCCATCACCTGCGACAGAACTGTGTTGAAGTGAAAATCCTTCTCATAAGCGTGAATCGCTTTTCCGATCACCTGGTGGAGCTTTCGCCACACGGCACGGATCTTTGGATGGAGGGTTGCGCGATCGACGGCCGCGAGCGGGTAATCCTTCACGCGATCCGCAAAGTCGTACACACCCCGCACGAACCGCTCCGCCCCGACGAGCCCGCTCTCGCTCCAGTTGATCTGATCCTCGCTCGGCGCGAAGAAGCACATCGCAATCCGGCAGACATCCACGCCCCACTTGTCCAGCATCGCGGCCGGCGACACCACGTTGCCTCTGGACTTCGACATGATCTCGCCCTTCTCGTCGCAGACCATGCCGTGATTGAAGAGCCGCACCGCGGGTTCGTCGACGGGGCAAAAACCAAGGTCGTAGAGCATTTTCGTGATGAACCGGAAATAGAGGCAGTGGAGCACGGCATGCTCGACGCCTCCGACGTACAGATCCACCGGCGCCCATTTCTTGATCTCTTCTCGATTCCAGATCTCCCGCTCATTTTTGGGATCGACATAGCGGAACTGGTACCACGATGAATCGATGAACGTGTCCATCGTGTCGGAATCCCGCTCCGCCGCTCCGCCGCATTTCGGGCAGGCGGTCTTCATGTACTCCGGCGAGTCCGCCAGGGGACTGCGTCCTTTGGGGATGAAATGGGTGATATTCGCCGGAAGGATGACGGGCAAGTCGTTGTCCGGCACCGGTTGCGGGCCGCAGGCCGGACAGTGGATGATGGGAATCGGACAGCCCCAGTAGCGCTGCCGCGAGATGAGCCAGTCGCGCAGCTTGAACGTCACCTTGGCCCGGCCGAACCCCTTGGAGCCGGCGTACTCCGTGACCGTGCGAATCCCCTGTTCGTTGGGCGTTCCGTCGAACGGGCCCGAGTTGACCATCCGGCCCGGCTCGACGTAGGCCTCGGTCATCGTCGCGGGATCGAGCGTCCGATCCGGCGGAGAGATGACCACGTCGATCGGCAACCCGTATTTTTTCGCGAACTCGAAGTCGCGCTGATCGTGCGCAGGCACGCCCATGATGACGCCGGTGCCGTAGCCGCCGAGCACGTAGTCGGCGACCCACAACGGCACGCGCTCGCCGCTGAAGGGATTGATCGCGTGGCGGCCGGTGAAGACGCCGTCTTTTTCCTTCTGGCGCTGCGCCTCGTCCCGCACGAGCGCCGTCCGGACGTACGCATCGACATCCGCTTTGCGGTCCGGCGTCGGAAGCGTCTCCGCCAGGGGCGATTCGGGCGAAACCGCCATGAACGTGACGCCGTAGATCGTGTCCGGCCGCGTCGTGAAAATTCTCAGCGGATCGTCCGTGCCGGCCACCTTGAAATCGATCTCGGCCCCTTGGCTGCGCCCGATCCAGTTGCGCTGCATGACGCGGACCGGCTCGGGCCATTCCGTCAGCTTCGCGAGATCTTCGAGGAGCCGCTCGGCGAATCGGGAGATGCGGAAGAACCAGCAGCGGTCGAGCTTCTTCTTCGTCACGGGCTTTTCGCACCGCCAGCAGACGCCGCCTTCGGATTGCTCGTTCGTGAGGCTGGTAGCGCACGTCGCACACCAGTTGACGAATGACGGCGCGAGATACGCGAGGTCGTGCTTGTAGAGCTGCAGGAAGATCCACTGGGTCCACTTGTAGTAATCGGGCTCGCACGTGCGGATTTCGCGCTCCCAGTCGTAAGTAAGCGCCATCCGCTGAAGCGTCTTTTTTCCCGTCTCGATGTTGGCGAGAGTCCAGTCCCGCGGATGGACGTTCCCACGCTTGATGGCGGCGCCTTCGGCGGGCTGGCCGAACGCGTCCCAGCCGAAGGGGTGGAGGACGTCCCATCCGGTCATCGTGCGGTAACGCGCGGCGATGTCGCCGATCGTGTAGTTGCGGAAGTGCCCCATGTGGATGTCGCCCGAGGGGTAGGCGAACATCTCGAGGACGTAGAACTTGCGCCGGGGGCGCTCCGGCGTCCGGTGCAGGCGCCATTCCTCCCAGCGCCGGAACCACTTCTGCTCAATCTCGCGGAAATCGGGCATGAAACCCTCGAGGGAAAGGAGAAGCTAACAAAGGAAGAGCCGCGAATCAACGCGATAGAAATCGCTCGGCTAGTTCTACTGTAGTAGATTTTTCTCAAGGCGGCGCGGCGGCTTGCCGATAAACCCCTCTGGAGAGCCAGGAGAGGGGGTTTTATGGGGGAGGCCGCGCGCCGCATTGACCTGCAATCCTATGAGGAATCCATTCCTCAGCTGACGGTCTGGGACCTCAAGCCAACCCTGGAAAGTTTCAAGCACTTCACGAAACGCTACGAGCCGTGCTTGTATCGTAAGGAACAGCGTAAACATTTCCGCGCGGAACTCCGAGGACTGCTCAGCGATCTTCCCCGCAAGACGATCGAGCCGATCGCCTTCGATCACCACCAGCCGGACTACCTCCTGCAACATTTCGTCGGCGCCGGGCTGTGGGACGACGAGAAGGTTCTGGCCGAATTCCATGAACAGGTCGTCGAGGAATCCGGCGACCCGCACGCTGGGGAACGAGCCCGAGTACAAGGCTTGGCTGGGTAACGCCAGACTCGATGTCTCTATCGGGCAACGGGCTTGGGTCACCTCCATGCGCCACCGCATCGAGGAGTTCATCGAGGGGGGCACGCAGGACGCCGGCTTGGCGCAGTACGAGGTCCGATCCTGGATT
>JACQVR010000009.1 GCA_016209705.1 Planctomycetota bacterium | reverse complement strand
CGCTCAACAACGCTCGAGGATCGTCGCCGTCGCCTGGCCGAAGCCGATGCACATCACCGTCAGTCCGTATCGGGCCTTGCGGCGGACGAGCTCGTAGACCATCGTCGTCAGGAGGCGGGCGCCCGTGGCTCCGAGGGGATGCCCCAGCGCGATCGCCCCTCCGTTCACGTTGACCTTCGCCGGGTCGGCCCCGACCTCTTGGAGCCAGGCCAGGACGACCGAGGCAAATGCTTCATTGACCTCAAACAGATCGATGTCGGACAGCTTCAGCCCCGCCCGGGCCAGCACCCGCTTCGTCGCCGGAATCGGCCCCGTGAGCATCAGCGTGGGATCGACGCCGGCAATCGCGGTCGCCACGAACCGGGCACGAGGCTTGAGGCCGAGCCTCCGGCCTGCTTCCTCCGAGCCGATCAACAGAGCGGCGGCGCCGTCGCTGATCTGGGAGCTGTTGCCGGCCGTGATGACTCCTCGCTCCTTGAACGCCAACGGGAGGCCTTTCAGGGCCTCGAGGCTGGTGTCCCGCCGCGGCCCTTCGTCCATCCGGACCTCGCGGCCGCCGGCCCGAATCGGGACGATCTCGGCGTCAAAGTGGCCGGCGTCCGTCGCGCGGATCGCCCGGGCATGGCTCTGGAGGCTCCATCCGTCGAGCGCCTCGCGCGCCAGGCCCCACTTCTCGGCGATCCATTCCGCGGCGATCCCCTGGGGAACGAGCTCATATCGGTCCAGCACGCGATCGGACATCGGGCCCGCGTCCGATCCCATCGGGACGCGGCTCATGCTCTCGACCCCCGCCGCCAGGACCAGATCTGCCATCGCCGAAGAGACCGCGGCGGCGGCGAAATTCGCGGCTTGCTGGCTCGATCCGCATAGGCGGTTGACCGTGGTGCCGCAGACGCCGACCGGGAAGCCCGCCGCCAGCGCGGCCATTCGGGCGACGTTCACCCCCTGCTCCTGAACCTGCGTCACGCATCCGGTGACGACATCCTCGATCTCGGCAGAAGGGACCGCCGCGCGCTGCACGATCGCCTTCAGGACTTCGGCCAGCAGATCGACGGGGGGCAGGGACGTGAAGATCCCCTGGTTCTTGCCAATGGGGCTCCTCAGCGCCTCGTAGATGTAGGTGTTTTTCATTGCCTCCTCTCAAAAAGTCCAACCCCTTCCTCTTCAAAAAGCCGCACCGCTCCCTCCTCCAACATTATTTCGAGGTGGCCGTGAACTTCGCGGGCTCCCAGGAAGGTGTTCATCGGCGTCAGTTCGCCCCATACCTGCCCCGTCAGCCCGAGGATGGTGGAGGGCGCGCCATCCAGAACGGAGAGGATTTTTCCTTTCCGCTCGGCGGCCGCCTTGCGGATTGCCTCGACGCGGCCCCGGACGTCCCGGAACGGCTTCCCGTGGCCGGGGAAAATCCAGTGGGCGGAGAGGCCGGCCACTCGCCCGAGAGACTCGAGATAATCGGTAAGCCCGCAGCGGCGTCCGCGATAGCGGGGGATGTAAAGGGAGGGGTTGGAGGTGATGTCCTCCAGTACATGATCGCTCGTGAACAGGATCCCGTCCTCCCGGCTCCACAGGCAGACTTGACCCTTTGTGTGCCCAGGACAGTGTATCGCCACGAATTCAAGTTCCCCCGCGGTGAACGGTCCATCGGGATATGGAGTCAGTTTTTCGGGGACGAGACGGTCCCCCCCGAGGCGGAGCACCTTGCCGAGCATCTCCCCGACAGTATCGAGGGCCATTCGGGGGACTCCCCAGAAGCCGACGATTTCCTTGAGTTCCCGGGCGAACTCGGCGCGTTCCTGCGACGTCCAGGTCACGATCTCCCAGTCGTCCGGGTGGAGGTAGATAGTCGCTTCGGACTCGGCGGCCAGACGCGAGGCCAAGCCGGCGTGGTCGACATGATGATGCGTGAGCAGGATCGCGGTGAGATCGGAGAGCCGGGTTCCCAGCGACTCGAGATCGCTCTGAAGCTGCCGGAATGTCTCCTCGTGAGCGGGGCCGCAGTCGACGAGCGCCGGGCGTTCGCCCAGAAGGGCGTACACGTTGACCGGCGGGACGCCGCTCAGAGGGACATCATAGCTCAAGCGGTAGATGGAGTGGCTCAGGGCTTCGATCATGACTCCACGTTGCTCAGATATCGCGCGATCGTGTTCTTCTGGATTTCGCTGGTGCCCTCCCAGATCCGGTAGACGATGGCGTCGTTCAGCCATCGGCCGACGTTGTATTCTTTCATGAAACCGTAGCCGCCGTGGATCTGGATCGCCTTCAGACAGGCGCGAACCGCGATCTCGCTCGCGTAATACTTGGCCTGGCTTCCCTCGCCTCGCTCGAAGGGGACCTTCTTTTCGGCCATCCAGGCCGCCTTCCATGTCAGAAGGCGCGCCGCCTGGATCTCCGTCTCCATGTCCGCAAGCATGTGGCTGACGGCCTGAAAATGGATGATCGGCTTCTTCTGGACCCTCTGCTTGGCGTATGCGAGGGCCTCGTCGAAGGCGGCGCGGGCGATCCCGAGGGCGCTGGCGGCGACGCCCACGCGAGTGACTTCGAGAGTTTCGTACACGCCGGCCATCCCGCCCCCTTGTAATCCATCCGGGCCGCCCAACCGGTTCTCGACGGGAATGCGAACGTTCTCGAGCACCACTTCGGTCGTGTTGGAGGCCAGGACGCCCCATTTCTTCATGTCGGAGCTGGAGGAAAGGCCCTTGGTTCCCTTTTCCACGACGAACGCGCCAAGACCCGCCGCTCTTTCAGGCGTAGACTCCGCCTTGGGGTCGGTCTGGGCGACGACGATGTAGAGGTCAGCGCGACCGCCGTTGGTGATGAACATCTTGGTCCCGTTGAGGACCCAGTGGTCGCCTTCGCGGAGCGCGGAAGTCGACAATCCCAGCACGTGGCTGCCGGACCCCGGCTCGGTCAGGCAGAACGCGCCGACTTTGGGAAGGACGGGCTGGTTGTCGGGATTGGTGAATCCGGCAAGCCATTGCCGCTTCTGGTCCTCTGTTCCCATGGCATCGATCGCCTTGGCGGTGAGGCCCGAGGCCATCAGATGAACCGCGATGCCCGCGTCGCCCCACGCAAGCTCCTCCGTGATCAGGCACGCGATGGTGCGGTCCTCGATCCCCAGCCCGCCGAAACTTTCCGGAAAGTAGTAGTCGAGCAGGCGAAGCTGGTTGGCCTTCTTGATCACCTCGTCCAGCGCCGCCGCCGGGATGCGCTGGTCCTGATGGTAGTGCTGGTTCGCCAGGGGGCGGATCTCCGACCTCGAAAAGTCGCGGGCGGTGTCGAGCATGATCCGCTGTTCTTCGGTGAGACCAAAATCCATCTTAGTCTTGCTCCTAAGAGCTCGCCTTCCATCGATTCGATTCGCCGCGCTTGCGCCGGATCTTGTCCTTCAGGCGCCGGTACCAAGTTTCCCCGCTCTCCAGAAGCAGCTTTCCTCGCTCCTTGATGAAGAAGAGGTGGAACGGCCACCGTCCGGGGTTGCGCCGTTCGATCTCCTCCAGCAGGCGCCGATGCCGTTGCAAATCGGCGAGCTTGGCGTCGGCCGCCTCCTCCAATACGTCGAGGCCTGCGTACTCGCAGAAAAAGAGACCCAAGTCGAATGAAAAGTAGGGGCGTTCCTTTTCGAAGAGGCTTTTTCTGAGGAGCCGCTGGAACTCCCGGCGGCCAGCGGAAGTGATCGAGTAGACGGTCCGCTCAGGACGGTTGCCCTGGCGCTCCCGGCGGCCCGACACCCAGGTCTTGTCCTGCATTCGCTGGAGGGTGTAGTAGAGGGTCCCGGAGCTAATGGCCGCCACGTTTTCCAGGGTCGCGTCGATCTTCCGCTTGAGCTCGTACCCGTGCTGGGGTTTCTTCATGAGCAGGCCCAGGAGGGCGAGATACTGCGTCCGCATCCTCTTGACTCTTGACGGAAGCGAGGATAGCCTAGTTAAACTAATCCAATTAAATCAGAAGGGGCCGCCCGGGTCAAGAGATGGTCGATTTCTACCGACTGGAGCCCGCCCGCCAGAAGGAGTTGGCCTTCCGCCGGCTTCGGACCTACCTTCGGACCGTCGTTGCCCCCTTCCACCCCGCCTTTCGAAAGAGCGGCGTGGACGTGGCCCGCATTCGGAGCCCCGAGGACCTTCGCCGGATTCCGATCGTCACCAAGGAGGAAGTCCGCGCCGATCCGACGGCCTTCATCTTGCAGCCGAGCGTTCCTGGCATCTCCCTCCCGCACGCGACGTATCCGCTCGGCCGGATGCGCCTCCTGCGGTATCTCTGGCAGGCCGTGATGAACCGGCCTCAAGAGGCCACCGCCCGGTTCCGGCGCCAGACGCTTCGCGAGAAGGTGACTCAAAGGATCTGTCGGGAATGGCTGCCGATCCACTTTCACGCCTCGAGCGGGTTGACGGGGGAGTCCACGCTGGCGGCCTACACGTACCACGACCTCGCCTTCGTTCTGCCGGAGCTGGCCGCCTCCCTCATGGTCCGGCCGGATCGTCCGGATCCGGCCGTTCTTTATCCCGAGTGGACGCACCGCAGCTTGAGCCTGATGCCGGGCGCGCCCCACTTGGCCTTCTTCCAGCCCCTGTTCCTGAAACTATTTTTAGGTGCGAGCGCGTTCGAGACCTTCGGCGGGCGGGTGATCCCGACCGAGCGGCAGATCGAGATCTTTTCGAAAGGGAGATTCCACGGCGTGGCCGCCGTTCCCAGTTACCTCATCTATTGGCTGCGCCGCGCCGTCGAAATGGTCGAAGCGGGGCAGATCCCCCCCTTCGGGGAACAGTTTCTAGGGGCGGCGGTCGGCGCCGAGCCGATTTCGGACGCCATGCGCCGGCGCATCCACGAACTGACGGAAAAGCTGGGCGCGCATCCGAAGTTCCGGATCATCGAAACTTACGGCAGCACCGAGCTCAAATGGGCCGGGGCCGAGTGCTCGGAAGGGTCGACCATCCACCTCAACCCGAGATTCTATTTTTGGGAGCTTCTGCATCCCAAGACCCGGGAGCCGGTCGGTGCCGGGGAGCCCGGCGTCTTGGTCTTCAGCCACATTGATTGGCGGGGGACCGTATTCATCCGTTACTGGACGGGAGACCTAATCAGGGGCGGGCTGCTTCACGATCGATGCCCCCGGTGCGGTTATACTTTTGTTCGCATCCGGGGTCCAATCGCACGCGCCGAACGGGACTTCACCAAAATCAAGGGAACTCTGGTCCCCCTGCAAGATCTCGTCGCAGAGATCCGGGACACCCCTGGAGTCCGCAATTGTCAGGTCATTTTGGACCGGGAAGAAAACGACGGGCGGGATCGGATGATCGTCCGACTCCTGCTGGAATCGGGATCGAAAGCGGAAGTGGTTTCAGAGGCGGTGCGGCACAACGTGCGAAACGCGATGGAGGTCACGCCGGATGAGATCGTGATCGAGAGAGAAGTGGAGGCCTTCGAAGCCGAACTATTCGGGCGCACTGGAATCAAGGCCGAATATGTGGTCGAAAGGCGTCCGGTGTATTTGTAATGGTCCGAATGATGGCCGCGGGGATGATGTTGTTCCTGATCCCAGTCCAGGAAGTGCAGGTCGAGGGGAGCCGCGCCCGATTCAAAGCGGAGATCGATGAGGAGGGGACCCGCTGGGTGTTGACGGGGGCCGGGGAAAGGATCAAATCGGTCGTCGGCGTGTCGGTGAAGGTGTACGCCGTCGGGAGCTATGTACGAGAAGGAGCCAGATTCGAATCTCCGCAGGAGCTGGCTGAGGCGGATATTCCGAAGAAACTACTTCTCGTCATGGAACGGGAACTTGGAGGCGCAAGCATCGTCCAGGCTTTCGAGGAAGCCCTCTCCGCGAACTACCCCCAGGACGCCTTCCCGCGTGAATTCAAGGCGTTCCATGAGTACTTCGCGGACCGGTCGGTCGCAAAGGGCGACTGCATCCAGATTCGGCACCTTCCGAAACAAGGGCTGGAAATTCGGATCCCCGGAGAGAATCCTCTGACGATCGAGAACGTCAAGTTTTCCCAGGCGCTCTGGGAGATCTATTTTGGAAAGAACTGCCTCAGCGAGGAGCTAAAAGTGAAGCTCTTCTCGCGGCCATTTCGCGAGCGCGAGCCCCTTCCGATCAGGGTGTGGGCGGTCTCTGTCGCCTTCCTTGCAGCCTTATGCGCGTGGGGGCTCAGACGCCGGGCGAAGAAGGCGTCCAGATAACCGCTGGAACTTTTTGCTCCGCGTGCTGGCCACTCGAACCGTTCCAGTCCCCATGAAATCGATGCCGCCCCACGTGTGTTCGAGCCACTTGGTCGGTCGTAGTTTCCGGTCCCCTCGGGTAGCCTGACGCATAGAGGATTCGAAAGACAAGCGCTTCGCAGGGGACACGGAACGGCCTTCCTCGAAGCTCGCGCGGTCGGAGAACGTACGGTCGGTTTATCTAAAGGGCCCTCCGCATGCCCTCCGCTCGATCAGCTCCCGAGGCCCCGGGAACGGAAGCGCTGCGAGGCGAAGATTTCAAGAGCAGCAGCGCCGACGGAAATACAAGAAGCGCGAGGATCATACTGAACAGCATGAGGAGGCCCAGAAGCAGGCCCATCTCGCCGATGAACTGAACGTGCGTCATGAAATGCCAGAGCCCCACGCCTGCGATCAACGTCATCGCCGTCAGAAAAATCGCCTTGCCGGTCGTCCGGATCGAACGTCCCACGCCGTTCTCCAAGTTTTCCCCCTTCCGCATTTCCTCCCGAACCCGGCCCATAAGGTAAAAGCCGTAATCCACACCGATGCCGATGCCGACCGACGAGACGGGCAGCGTATGAACGTTCAGCGCGACGCCCCACCAGGTCATGAGCGCATAGACGAAAAAATTGGATACGGCCAAACAACCGGTCAGAAGCAGGCCGATGATGGGTGAACCGAATGTTAGAGAAGAACCAAGCAAGATGCACAAGAGAATGAGCCCGAATGTGAGGCCATGTGAGTACACCACTTCCTCATTCGTCGCCGCCTTCAAACCCACCACCCCGCCGGCCAACTCGAACGTGGCGTGTTCCATAGGATGGCTGTCGATGAACGCTTTAGCCCGCTGCGCGGCCTGGGCGACCGTAGTTCCGCGGGTGTCCTCATAAAACACCTGGACGACCGCATGTTGATAATTCATCGTCAAGAACCGTTCGATGTCGCCGGGTTGAGACGTGTCGGCAATGCAGCTGAGCAGGCTTCCCGTGGAACGCTTGTCTCGTGGGAGGAGAAACCACTTTGGATCCCCTTCCCGCATCACCTGGTGGAAATAGCGGATCAAGTCAACGTAGGATATCGTCCCCTTGACCCGCGGATCTTCTTCCATGGTTCTTTGAAACGCTTCGACGGTCCGCGCCACTTCTGGCTCGGTCAAGCTGTGACGTTCCTTCCCGCGAACAAATACAAAGAAGGGACTCGCCCCGAAGAATTTCTCGTTGATCTTGCGCAGGGAAATGTCATAGTGCGAATCCGCCCGCAAAATTCCCGAACTCACTGTCCGATCCCCCACGATCAAACCCTTCGAAATGAAATAGGCGGTCGCGCCCAAAAGAACCGCCGCCCCAACCGTAGCGCGGCGAAAACGGACCAAACTCGCAATCCCTCCGAGCAACCGATCCAAGCCGCCGCCGACGCCGTGCGCGCACGCCTCCATGGCGCGCTTCGGCACTGGAAGTACGCTGAGTAAGATCGGATTCAGAACCAGGACCGAAAAGAGCACGCTCGCCGCCCACATCGAGCAGATGAACGCGAGTTTTTGCATGATGGGAATGGTGCTCGTCGCGATGAGCAAGATTCCCACCGCGTCGGTCCCGATTCCCAGGATCCCGGGGGCCCAAAGCGTCCCGCTGGCCCGCGTCGCCGCCTCTCTCTTGTCCGGACAGCACTTCAGCGTTTCATAAAATTTCTCCATGAACTGGACCGAATGACTCAGCGCCCGCGCGCTGACCAGCATCGGAACCACAAGAATGAGTGGATCCAGATTGAGCCCCAAAAGGGACGCAAATCCCAATCCCCAGACCGCCGAGACCAAGGCCGAGAAAAGTGGAACCAGCACCCCTTGCCATGTCCGGAAATAGCTCCAAAGAATGAGGACCATGATGCTCAGCGTGAGGACGAACGCCCAAAGAATTTCGCTGAGGTAGTGGTACCCCCAACCCACCAGCATCGGAACGCCCGCGACATAAATCGCGTGCTTCTCGTCGCTGTGCGTGTCAATGAGCCTCTTGAACTCATCGAACAGATTCCGATAGTCGATCCTCCCGTCATGGAACTGGGCCGAAATCAACACGGCGGAATGGTCCGGAGAGACATAAGGCCCCACGAGCATCAGCGAAGATCCCACCCTCTCCTCCACCTCTCGGATCGCTTCCGGATCGGTGGGAACCTTCGGCCACATGACCGACTTTTGCTCCACGAACGACCCGGAGATCTCGACCGTCTTGGCTTTGCGATGGGCGATAGAAAACAGTTGGTAGTGGTTGACCCCCTCCATGCGATCGATCGCTTCGGTGATCTGCTCGATCTTCTTGAGCGTCGCAGCCTCGAATACCGTCCCTTTTCGCCGCTCTACGGCCAGAAGAACGAGATTTCCTCCACCAAACGTCTCGTGAAACTCGTTATGGATTTGAACGTACGGATGCTTCTGCGGAAGGAGATCCGTGAAGGTCGTGCGGATGTTCAAGCGGGCCGCCTGCCACGCAAGAACGGCCGTGGCGGCGGCGAGCAGGGTCAACACCCACGCCCGCCGCCGCATGTTCCATGCCGCACAACGTTGGCAGAGTCTTTCGATCAAGTTAGTCCAAGTGCTTGACGGTCCCTTGGCTCCCGACGACCCAGGAGCGGCTCACTCCGGAGACGAGCGCGAAGTTCACCGGCCGATCTTCTCTCCGACGCCACGATTCGCCACCATCGTCAGTGTGCAGGATCGTGCCCCGGTTCCCCACGATCCAGGGGAGGCTGACCGAAAAGAGCGTGTTCGTTGTCGGGCTTTTCATCGCTTTCCACGTCACTCCCCCGTCCGTGCTTCGCAGAATCTGACCGTCGATCCCCACGGCGATCGCCCCATTTCCACTCGTCCATGTACATCCGAAGAGACTCGTCCCGTTGGGCGACCGAATCCTCTTCCAAGACCGCCCCGCGTCCCGCGTCAGCAGAATCGTCCCATACTCGCCGACAATCAGGCCGCGATCGGGATGCAAAAAAGCGATGTCGTTGAGAATCACCTCTTCTGGAAGCGAGCGATCCCGCTCGCTGCGCAGCGAATGGTCCTTCCAGGTTCCTCCCCCGTCGCGCGTCTCATAGATGACGCCGTCGTGACCGACGACCCACCCCGTGGAGGAATTCACGAAATCCGTCGCAAATAGATGCTTCGACGTGGGGCGGCCGCAAAAAGTCCACGTCGCTCCTGCGTCTTCCGTGCGCAGGACCGTTCCGTCGCTCCCGGAGACCCAACCCCGCCGGTCGCTCACGAAGTCGACGGAATAGAGAGCCGGCAGACCTTCCACCGCCGTCCGTATCCAGGTTTGGCCACCGTCGGCGGTACGAAGGATGCAACCTCCGCTTCCCACCACCCATCCCCGATCCGGTCCAGTAAAACAGACGTCGTACAAGAGATCATTGGAATGGATCGCCTGCGCCTCGCCCCCTTTTGAAGGAGGCTTCTCGTTTCCGCAGGCGGTAACCGTGCAGTAGCAAAGGGTGGCGACGAGACATTCACTTACGATAAAGGCGATCCGGGCTGATTTCATTCGGTTTAACGCCCTGATTCGGAGTCGTCTTCAGCTCGAAAGCCGTTCCCCACTGCGATTGAAGATCCAGATCGTAAGACAAGTAATTCACTGGGATCTCGTCCTCGGTAAGCCTCCAGTACGCCCAGTGCCGCTTCCAAGGCTGCCCTTTTTGATCGCTGCTTGCAGTCATGAGCATGACGTACAGCTCTTGATCCACATAGTAAAGCATCTTGCCGTAGACATACTTTGGGTTCTTGTGCGTGGCTTCGACAATCCACACTCTGCGCTTCTCGATTTCTTCGGGCAAATCGATCAGCGCATGGTCTGGTGAGCACTTCGTCTGTTCCTCACTCCGGAGAGAACGGACGAAGAGCGATGTCTCGCCGATCAACTTGAAGGTCTGCACGAGGGTTTCCCGATCGTTTCCCCCCGCGACCTCATCCGTGATGATCGTGCTTCCGAAGAGGGGATCCTCGCGTTGCGCGCCGGTGAGGCGTCGCACGCGCCGAATGGCGGGGAGGTACACCCACTGGTCGTCGACCGCTCCCACCTGGGGAGGCATCCGATCGTCGAATTCATATCGGATTCCCATTCGGATCGTACCTGCCTCATCGGAAGGCGCGGTCAGCTCGCCCCAATCCCCCACGCGCATGTCCTTGGCCTGGGCCCACTCGACGGCGGGAGTTGGTTCCAGGGCCACGCGGCCCACGTACCAAATCCTTTTCCGATGACCCTTGATCCACCGCGTCGTCGAGCCGCCGGGACGGACGTAGTTCAGTTTGAAAATCTGTTTGAAGTCGTCGCCCAGGTACCGCTTGTCGTAATTCCACATGATTTTCAGCGCCGCCTGCGGATCCTTAGGGTCGATGCTTCCCGGAAACGGCATCCCGGCGACGTAATTGAGAAGGGTGCCGTCCGGACCCAGCTTGACGTCCTTAGCGTACCGCCTCGTGGCTTCTTTATACGCCGCGAACCCCCTGAATGGCGTCGCCGGCACGATCTTGGGTTTGGGAAGCTTGGCGATCTGTTCCGATGTAAGCCAATTCCATTGAATGGGAAGCCCTCTTTCCAGAAAACTTTTCCAATAGGGGGCGTCATTCTGTTGGGTCGCGGACGGCTCCTGAGCCGACCCTGTCGCGCAGGCCAAGATCAACGCCGCCATCATCGTCGATCGCAACATGATGAATCTCCTTCGGTCTAGTAGTGATACGTGACCGACAGGCTGACTTGGTCGCGGTGCGCGAACACCCCAAAGCCGTGATTGGTGGGTCCGCCGAATAATGCCGTTCCCAATGCTACATGCCAGTTGTTGGTCACTTTCAACGTCGCCCCCGCGCTGAAAAGGTACGCCCCCTTCAAGTCCCGCGTATACGCGAACTGCGGCAACAGGGCATCGTGCAGGTAGTAGAATTGGGTGATCATGGAGAACGCCGTCTCGAAATCCTCCACGTCGTCCAGGAAGGGCACTTCCACGACGCCCTTGTCCTTTGCGTCCGGAATATACTGCTGGTACACCTGGAAACTCAACAACGCGGTCCGGTCTTCCGCGATGAGCGGAAAGTAGGTCGGACGGTCGAATCCGATCAGGTATCGAAACGCGTGCCTCTCCACCAGCTCCAATCCCGCGGCGGTAGACCTCGTGAACTCCTCGGCCACCGAAAGCGCGATCTCCCCTCGTAGGATGCCCATTTCAACATCCTTGGCAAACGTGGCTCCCACCAAATTCAGTCGTTGGTACTTCAGCCGCGTCGTGATCGTCATCGTGTTATCCGCGGCCGAGAAGATGCCGGGAGGGGGGCCGGGATCGAAGATCGTGGAAACGGTTTCCAGCACGGGACGATCGGCGATGGTGTTGATGTACGTGAGATGGAGATCCCAGTCGGCGATCATGTACCGCAACCGAAGGCCGACCTCCGCATTGCGGAGCTGGCGATGGGGTCGATCATCCTCGGTCACATAGTAGAAATTGGATTCAGGAATCACGGGATTGGGGATCAGCGGCTGAAACGCGGGAGGCGTCGCGGCCAGGGCCTGTGCGTAGACGGCGGCATTGGTTCTCAGGAAGGTATTGTGCCGCAATTCTTCCCAAGCTTCATGGGGATAGAACTCCGACCCCTCCTTCGCCAAAAGGTCGTCCTGATAGTCTCCCGGATTCACGACCAATTCGAATCCCCAGTCCATTTGGCCATACCGGGCGGTCATCATCCACACCGGTTCCCGAACCTCCTCGAGGCTGTTGAAGAATCCTCGACGAAGGTCGACAGGGTTCGCCCAATCGATGACACGAAAAATATCCGATTCGCCCCACACGACGATCTGGCGCCCCACCTTAAAGCCGAGATTGCCGAAATCGAGCGAGGCGTGGACCTCGCGAACGTCGGGATCAAACTCCAGGTCGTCGCGGGCGGGTTCGACATCGATGTCGTCATTGAGACTAAAGCTCGAATCGTACACGACGCGACCGAGAAGATTTACTTCCAACCACTCCATCTGGAAGGGTTTGCTTTTCTTGTATTCCACCCATAGCGTATTCTCTTGTTGCGCCAGATCGTACTTGTCGCTCTCCTTATCCGGCGCCACCTGGCGATCATGCAGGCGGAACGCGGCGCGGGCCCGCAGATAGGCGTTGATGCGTCCTAACCCCCACCTTTCGATAAAATCCTTGTAGTCCTGCTCCTCCTCCTGATCCCACTCGCCCAAGCCGGAGGTTCGCCAGGAGGGGTCACCTTCGTGCCCTGTACGTCCCGATTCGGTGGGCCTCGAAAGGGTCTCCTGTGCCCTCGCCGCGCCGGCCAAGAACAAGGCGAGGAAAATACTGGATAACCTCGAAACACCGATCGACCTGCCGCTCACATGCCCTCCACTAGTTTCCATGGGTCCGGAATTGCCAAGCGGAACGTGTTTCTTCCTCAGATTCCTTAAGGAACGGCACCCCCTTCAGAAGATCTTTCACCTATCATGACGGTTCCACGCCATGGCCCGACCTCACCTTTCGCATAAAATCAAGAAACGGCCCCGGGATCGCGCCCGAGCCGGCGTCAAGCGCTGCCTGCTACCTGAGACCCCCGGCGTTCCGATCGGAATCAACGTTGACGGAGCCGACCGGAACGATTGAGCTCAATCCGAATGAGAGTATTCAAGTTGGTGTGGGCTTGTTTCCTGACAGGGCTCGCGACATGCACGGGCATTGCAATGCTGTTCCATGATTCTCATAATTTACCCGGGCGATGAGCAACCTAGTGGATGGCGAGATCCGCAACTCCGAGCCTGCGACGGGCCGGCCCTCAGCTTCTGTCCCGATCACGACGCCGTCCCAAGTCCGCGAAGCGGTGGAGCGGGCGCGCAAGGCCCAGGCCGCATGGGCTAAGCTCTCCTGGGCCGAGCGTCGCCGACGATTGCTTCGGTTCCGTGACGTCCTCAACGACCGGACCGATGAGGTCGTCGACCTCATATCCCGCGAGACGGGAAAGCCCCGATTCGAAGCACTCACCCACGAGGTCATCCCCCTCCTGGATCTGACACACTATTTCGCGACTCGCGCCCAAAGGCTGCTGCGGGACGAGCCGATCCGGCATCATCTGCTCTGGCCCCTCAAGAAAGGTTACCTTCGCTTCGAACCCCGCGGCGTGGTCGCTGTCGTTTCTCCCTGGAACTTTCCCTTCGCGATCCCCATGGGCGATGTCATCACCTCGCTGGCCGCCCGGAACGCCGTCGTGGTCAAGCCATCGGAGTGGACGCCGCACACCATGCTCAAGGCTCGCGAGTTGGTCCTCGAGGCCGGTATCGATCCCGACCTGGTCGCCGTGATTCCGGGAGGCGCGGAGACGGGAGCCGCCTTGGTTGAAGCCACCGTGAATCTAGTCCTGTTCACCGGCTCGGTCGCCACCGGCAGAAAGGTAGGGGCGGCGTGCGGCGCTCGACTGATCCCCTTCGTCGCAGAACTCGGCGGCAAGGACGCGGCCATCGTTCTGCCCGACGTCGATGTCCTCCGAGCCGCCCGCCAGGTGGTCCACGGCGCCTTTTTCAACTGCGGCCAGGCATGCTCAAGCATCGAACGCGTGCTGGTTCACGAGTCCATTTACGAGCCGTTCGTCTCTCACGTCGTCCAGATCACGGGGAGCTTGCGCCAGGGGGTTCCGCTAAGTTCGGCCTCGGAGTGCATCGACCTCGGCGCCATGGTGGTACCCGCCCAGCTCGAGATCGTCCGCAGACACGTGCAAGACGCCCGAGCCAAGGGAGCACGGATATTGACCGGCGGCTCGGTCCCCCGGGCGACGAGCGGCCGGTTTTTCGAGCCCACGGTCCTGATCGATGTTACCGAAGAAATGCTGTGCTGGCGCGAAGAGACGTTCGGGCCTCTCCTTCCCATCAGGACCTTTCGGGAGATCGATGAAGCGGTGCGGATTGCCAACGATAGCCCGTACGGACTGAACGCCTATGTGTTCTCGCGCGACCGCTTCGGCGCTGAACGCCTCGCGAATCGTCTGGAAGCGGGCGGCGTGATCGTTAACGACTTTTCCTACCAACATGGAACCCCGGAGGTCCCGTGGGGCGGATGGAAGAACTCGGGGATAGGTCGCGTTCACGGCGATCTTCGAAGCCTCAGCGAAATCCGTTACGTAGGATTGCCGCGTTTTAACTGGACGTTGCCCGTCGCCTTTCCCTACACGGATGCGAAGTATCGCTTTTTCCATCGGTGGGGCCGGCGTGCATTTCGGGGGCTGGTGTCGCGCTTCCTATAGCGAGTTGGCAATGTACCGGCTTTACGGGAAGATCGCTCGAGTCTGGAGCGTCGTTTTTGCGGCCGTGGGGGTTTTCCTGCTCGTGATCCCCGGCGCGTTCGGGGAAGGCCTCACGCGACTGGCCGGCACGCAGGGACTGGACGGCGCGATCGAGATCCGGGGAGACGACTTGGGATATGTCCTGTCGCTCTCGCTGATGGGAACCCTCGTTCTACTGGCCCATCTTTCCGCGAGCGCTCCCGCCGAACCTCGCCCCTATTGGGTGTTGTTGACGGCGAAGGGCTGTTCCACGGCGGGCTTTGCGTACCTTGCGATCGCCGCGGCGCCGGCATGGTGGATTTGCGCTGCCGCAGATGGTTTTGTGGCCCTCTCCCTTTGGGCGGCCCGGCGCCGCGACCGACCAACCTTCGTGACGCGGTTGCTCGCCTGGATCGGTGCCCCGGGCGACCGAATTCCAGCCTACCTGGCACAAGTGTCCCGCCAGGTTCGCCGGTATCGTCTCGCCGCTCGCTGGTGCTATCCGCTCGTCCTATGGTGTCTGGATTTTTGGGCTCCTCTACTGCTCCTGGGAACGTGGCGGAGGGGGAGCGAACTGGAAGACAAAAATCTCGACTTCCTCTTGCGGCGGCTGCGCAGCCATCACTGGGTCTCGGTTCGTTTGGCGGCGTTGTTCGCTTTGCTTCCGCCGATCGAGTCCGTCACGTTGGAGCGGCCCCCCTTGAGGGCTCCCCACCCTCTGGAAGGGAGGTTGGATGCGCACGCCGTACGCCCCCCGGAGTTCGTTGACGTGGCCGTCATCGGGTCCGGAGCGGGTGGTGCGCCGGTAGCGTGGTCGCTGGCCTGCAAGGGATTTCGGGTCGCCGTCATCGAAAAGGGCGATCTGGTCCGGCCGGACGCGGCGTTGCGAATCGTCGAAAAACATTACGTCGCCCGAGGCATGCTCATGGCGGTGGACAGCAAGAATACGTTGGTGATGGCTGGACAAGCGGTCGGAGGGACGACGACGATCAATTCCGGAACGTGCCTGCGACCTCACCGTGAATGCCTTCAGGAGTGGGATAACGTCCTGGGAACCGCATTCGCACGGGGCGAGTTGAATCCGTGGCTGGACCTGGCGGAGGAGAAGCTCGGCGTGACCGTGCCGCCTCGAGAGCTCCTGAGCCGCTCGGCGATGCTCTTCGAGAACGGGCTCCGGACGCTCGGCCTTGCGGGAGCCTATGTCCTTCCCCGCAGCGCTCCGACGTGCCAGGGCTCGGGGCGGTGCTGCTTCGGCTGTCCGACCGGCGCCAAGCGCAGTACCGACCTGGCCTTCCTTCCGGAGGCCGTCGACGCCGGGGCATGGATCCTTTCTCGCAGCCGAGCCTGCGGCATTCGACAAGGAACGGATCACGTTTCCGTGACCGTGGAGAACCGACAGGGCAGGCACGAGTTGCGCTGCCGCCATTTGGTGATCGCTGCCGGAGCGATCTTTACCCCGGGCCTTCTTCGACGCAATCGTGTCGGGGAATATTGGAAGGAAGCGGGGAGGCGGCTGAAGATTCATCCCGCCACCAAGGTCTTCGCCTACTTCCCGCGTTTGAATCATGGGGAAGGAGGGATCCCGCAGGGCCTGGGATACCGGCCGCCGGAGCTTCCCCGCGTAACTCTGGAAGGAATTCATACGCCTCGCGGCGTCGCTGCACCCATGCTCGCGATGGTCAGTCCGGATCTTAGGTGGTGGTTGGATCGCTACGATCACCTCGCGAGCTTTGGCGTCATGATCAGGGATCGACAAACCGGCCAAGTGTTCGAGGTCGGGGGCAGGCCTTGGATCCGATACCGGTTGGACGAGGAGGATGCCCGGGACCTGGGAGCGGGGATTCGGCTCATGGCGGAGGCGTTCTTCGCCGCGGGGGCCCGCCGGCTCCTACTCCCCACAATTCGAATGAACAGCGAGCTTCGCAGCCTGGTTGAAGCGCGCCGCCTGGAAGCGCGCGCCTTCACGCCGGATCATCTGCTGGTGGCCGGATTCCACCCTCAAGGGACTGCGGGAATGGGTCGTGTCGTGGATGCCAACCTTAGGGTCATCGGAACTGATCGCATCTGGGTGTGTGACGCCTCCGTGTTTCCTGAATCTCCCGGGGTCAATCCCCAAGTGACCATCATGGCGCTTTCCCTTCGTCTCGGAGACCACCTCGCTTCTTTGATGGAAGCCTGAGGGCCATGTCTGGCTACGAGGTCGAGTACGTCACCCTGAACGATCCGGTTACCCGTCACGGCTTTTGGATCCGCCGAACGAGGCAGGGAAGCGAATCCTATCTCTGGTTCTTTCTTTTTGGAAACGAACGGCTTGCCTTGCGGGAACCCTGCAAGCAGGGCGGTTCACCCCTCCGGGGGAGCCTAGGGAAGGCGGAATGGAACCTGGCGCTGAATTCGTCGGTTCCTCATCGTCCCATTCCGGCCATGCTTCGTCCCTTTATCGGGGCGCGCGTAGAGTCCGTTTCCCTGGACGGGCGGTTCTACGGCGTGATCCGTGCGGCTGGCCGTCACTACGACCTGAAGGGAGCGCCGGGTTGCATGACCCGCGTTCTCGGCAAGGGGTACCACCGGCCGTGGGCTTGGGTTCATTGCAACTTTTTCGAGGAGGAGGGGATTGTTTTCGAAGCCCTCGCTTCCGGCAGGTTGGCCTCGATCTGGGCGCGCCACGGACAGATTACTTGGCCGTTCCATTCCATCGTGTCGGTGTGGCGAAGCGCCATGTCCTGGGGGCCTGGACCGCGGGGTTGGACTCTATCGCGAACCGGCTGGACCCGGCGGCTCGTGGCCGAGGTCACGTGCCGCCCCGAGGATCTCGTAGGCGTGGAGTACGTGGGGCCTCGAGGGGAAAGGGCATACTGTTACAACACGGAGGTGGCCTCGATGCGGTTGGTCCTACGCCGAAGGGCGGTGCCGGGAAGTCCGTGGCAAACGGAGGTGGCGGAATCCAGGGGCACGACGCATTACGAGTTTAGCAGCCTGCGGAAGAGGGAGGATCTGCCGCTGTCCCTGAGCTTCTGAGTGAATTCTGACGTGCCTGTCCTCGACGGCGAAAGGAAGGGGCGACCCAGAATATGCTTTCCGGAAAGACATCTGCGAATCGGGCCAG
Organism: Planctomycetota bacterium; assembly: GCA_016209705.1. GTDB lineage: Bacteria > Planctomycetota > MHYJ01 > MHYJ01 > JACPRB01 > JACQVR01. Next base: position 13,818 of record JACQVR010000009.1, on the reverse strand, counting down.
CCATCCTCGGGAGGCCGGAATCACCCATTCAACGGGTTTGCTCCGAAGGACGCGGCCCAAGATGCCGCGCGCGATGTCCTGCACGGTCAAAAACCGACGGCAGGAAAACATCATGGCTGCTTCGTCTCGATTCCGCTGACGATCGAGCAGCGGGGTGGCGACCGAGTCGGGGCAGACGACGGTCACGTAAACGCCCTTGGGACGAAGCTCCTGCGCGGCCGCGAGGGAAAACCCCCGGACCGCGTACTTGGCCGCGCTGTAGAGAGACATGCCATGAATCGGAGCCAGCGCCGCCATCGATGCGACATTGATGATGTGACCGTGACCCCGCGGCAGCATATGACGCGCCGCCGCCTGGGTGCCGAAAATCACTCCCTTCGTATTGATGTCCAGATGCCGGTGCACCTCTTCCGCATTCGCTTCATGAACCCACCCCGAATGAAGGTACCCGGCGATGTTCATCACCACATCGATGGGACCGCAGGATCGGAAAACGCGGTTCCAGTCTTCCGGCTCCCGGACGTCGAGTTTCGCGATCTCTGCTCGCGGTCGAGCCCAGCCCTCGGCTTCGGCATGCTTCGTGAGGGCGGGCAGGTCTACGTCCGTGGCGAGGACGCAGTCTCCGCGGCCAAGCAGCACCCCCGCCAAGTGCCGTCCGATGCCGCTGGCGCAACCCGTAAGCAGAAACGAGGTCATGGGGAGCCGCTCTCGCAATGCGGGAGGGGGGCGAATTTATTGGGGCGAACGTAGCGGACGGAGAAAAGGGCGCCAAGCTCCTCGGCGTCGGCTTCATGGAGGATCCGGATGATCTGCTTCTTCGTCAACCTCTTCTCCATGTTCCGTGGCCTCCTCATCGTCAAGAGACTAACATATCGGAGAGGAATTTTCCCCCTCTTCGAAGCGGAGGAGAAGTTTCGCGAGCGGGCGCGGACATTACTATGAAAGGCCATTTCCAAGGACGCCATCGCCGGCGTGATTTTCGGGAGCACCGCGCGAGGCGAGGAGAATTCAGAAAGCGATCTCGACGTATGCGTCCTTGTGGAGCATGGCAAGGACGCGCTCAAGCGCCTTCCCCGGCACAAAGAAAGCGCCTATCTCTTTTGCCATCAGGAGAACGGACGTTACACCGGAGAGCGCTTTCGAGACTTGAAGGTCTCATGGACCGCCTTGATGAAGGAAGCGGGGATCACGAATCTGCGCTTTCACGATTTGAGGCACTATCCGGCGTTCCGGATTATGCCGAGCTCGGCATAAGAGGCACACCACGGCCTCGTGGCTGGTGATGCGCGGCGTGCCGCTTAAAACGGTGCAGGAGATCCTCGGCCACAAATCGTTTCAGACGACGCTCCGGTACGCGCACCTGGCGCCGGAGTTTCGGACGGAGGCGGTGGAGCGGCTGTGCGATCTCGGCACTGGACACATTTTGGACACCTGGGCCCCGCGGCTGGAGGGTACCCCCCTGCGCCCCGCCGTAAGTGATGGCACCACAAGGGGTAATGGAGCTGGGGATGGGAGTCGCACCCACAACCGCCGGTTTACAAAACCGGTGCTCTGCTGTTGAGCTACCCCAGCGCCTCTTGTCCTGCAACACGTTACATCGGCTCCGCTTTTCCAGCAAGTTCATCTGCCGGATTTCTGCCAACTTTGGTCAGAATCTCCAGGGCGTTGCGCCACCCTGGGGCGGGGGCGAGGTGGGCGTAGCGACGGGTCCATGAAGCCAGAACGACTGGGTTCCCCGGGATCAGGAAAACGGCAGAAGGGAATTCGCCTGGGGGACCGTATTCAGCGGTAGTCGCGCGGATCGCGGCAGCCGTCGTAGGTCGTCCGGTCAATGTACACCCACTCGGTGCCGGGAATGCCGCGCTGCTTCGAGCCCTTTCGCGGAAAGGCCGACTCGAAGCCAAGTGTCCCTCCCTGCGCTCCGGCGATGTCCTTGGCGAGCTTGACGGCTGGCCCGAAGTCCCAAGTCCTGGCTTACGATGATTGCTACCTCGTAGAGCCGTTCGTAGGTGAGGCGGATCAGGTCAACGGCGAGGCTTACGTCAACGCCCTTTTCCTGGCCGCCGGGGTTCACCCGCCCCCGGTACACGTAGACGTCCCGGCTGGCCAAGACTCGAAGCTTGTTGGTACAGAAGCCGTGCCACATGCGCTCTCGGTCGCTACGGTGAGGATCAGGAACGCCCGTGTAGAATCGCGTTTGAGCAAGCTGGCGTCCCAGCTTCCGCTCCACCAGCCAGCGAGCCAGCTTCTCCACATCGTAGCTCGGCCAGGAGTAAGGCGAAGGCCCCTTGGACGGATCGGGAGCCCACGCGTCCTTGGCGAAGTGATAGAGGTTCTGCCCATCGAAGCATACGACGGCCCTTTGAGGGAGAGGCATCGGTTTAAAAAAACACCCGCCCAGGGTCGCGACCCGAGGGCCGCTTCCAGCGAGCGGGGAGGAATTCTACATCACCCCGCTCGGACCTTCCGGCAATCGAGCGGGGAGCAAGTACGCTATTTATACCCCGCTCATCGAGCGCCGCCAACGTCTGCCATCTGGGGGTCAAGGCACGGAACGATCGTACACCAGGACGCCATCCCGGCGGCCCCGCTCCAGGATCACCGCCAGCGGAAGATCGCCCCCCGGCGCCCCGTTGGCTTCTTTCCAGGCCTTGAGCGCGCGCTCCACCCGGACGGCGCGAAATCGATTCAGGCCCTCCACCAGCTCCGCCACGTCCGGAGACAGAAGCCCGTCCCGACCCTCGCGAGCCTTCAGATAGAATCCCCACGCCTTCCCGGCCTCGAAACGACCGTAATTGCGGTTCTCCCCCACGCAGGCGGCGCGCCGCCGGCGGGCGTCCCGCTTCCTCTGCTCCTCGGCATACCGAACCACCAGGCAAGCTCGCGCCGCCACATCCGAAATTCCAAGATAGGCTTTCAGAAACCTCAAACGGTCCGCCCGCGACGCGCGAATCATCCGATCGATCTTCGCCAGCGCGCGCAGGCGACTCCGCTCGGGCATCGACCGCCGCAGCGAGACCCGCTCGAAATCGATCAATCTCAAATCCGGAGCGCCGGAAGCTCGAGCCAGCACGTTCGTGGGATTAAAATCGTACTGCGCGACGCCCGCCTCGTGCACCCGCCGCGCCCACCGGCCGTATTCTTCGATCAGCGCCCGACGCCTCGCGCCCGTCACCTCGGCCAGCAGCCGATCCAGTCCCACGCGATCTCCCGCTTTTTCCACCACGACATAACTCTCGGAACCGCGCTCCCCCGCTGCCGCCAGCGGCATCACCGGCACGCGCCGCCGCGCGGTTCGCTCCAGTTGCTTCAGTTCCCGCATCGCCCGAGAACCGAAAATCGCTTCCTTGAACCTCCGCCACGCACCTTGACCCCGGTACAGCTTGACCAGAAAGGCCCGCCCCCCCGCGCTCACCTCCATCATGCGCTTGACCCGCAGATCCTTGAGCACGCGCGCGGAGCCGAGCAACCGGCCCAGATCCGCGAACGGGCCGGATTCGAAAAGGGGCCGATACTCCGGCGCCACCCGCCACCGGATGCCTCGGGAATCCAGCAACACGTATCGAGGCGCGCTCATATTCCCTCTCGCGACACCGGGGCCGGCGCGCTTCCCGACAACCCCCACCCGCGCGGACACCCCATCATCTGCCACGCCCAGACCACCGCGGACTCCGCCAGCTTCATCCTCGCGGGACGCCAGAGCCCCAGCGTTGCGACCGCCGCCGCCAACCATCCCACCGATTCGAGGAACGACTTGAACGGATAAACCGCGCGCAGAATCGCGTATTGCACCGGATGGTGACGGCGAAAATAGAGAAACCGCGAGCGGGCCTGCTCGATCTTCGCCGGAATCCTCACGTTGTGCCGAGTGCGTCCTTGAAGATGCACCACCCGGATCGCCGGATGACACTTCACGCCCCATCCGCTCCCGCGCGCGCGGCGGCAGAAATCCGTTTCCTCATACAGATAGAAATAGCCTTCATCGAACAAGCCCAACCGCTCCGCCGCTTCCCGGCGAACCGCCATGCAGGCGCCGACGACCGAGGCCACGTCGAACGGCTGCGTCCGCGCCTGAAGCTTGCTGGGAAACGATCCGGGCAGGCATCGACGGAGGAGGCTCTTGTTCAAGAGTTCCGTGGCCAAACAGGGTTCCGTATCGAAGGAATGCTGGAGCCTCCCGTCTTCGTGGATCAACTGAGGGCCCGCGACGGCCGTCTCGGGGTGCGCCCGCAGGAAGTGGACCAGCGCGGCCAAGCCTCCTTCGGGAAGACGCGCGTCGTTGTTCAGCAATACGAAGGTGCGCCCCGAGGCCTCCCGCATGCCTTGATTGGCGGCGGCCGCATATCCGCGGTTGGAGCCGTTCTCGATGATCCTCACGTTGGGAAACGCCGCGGCCACCGCCGCGGGAGTGCCGTCAGTCGAGCCGTTGTCCACGACGAGCACCTCGACCGCGAGGCCTTTCGCCGACGGGGGAACCGACTTCAGACACTCCAGCGTCATGTCTTTCCCGTTCAGGGTCACCATGATGACGGACACATCCATGCCGGCATATCTTAGCTTGAATTTTCGCGGACGGTCTTTGCCGTGCGCAAAATTCAGGTTAAAATAGTGTTTATCCAGGCCGCCGGAATCCGCAGCGGCATTTCGACTTTGACGAGATATCATATGGCAACGCCACGCGTCGTCCGCCGCCGTTTCAAGTTCTTGGGAAAGCTGTGCCTGATCGTCTTCCTCGGCGTGGTGGGCGGAGCGATCTGGGCGCTGGTCGACGCGCGGCGCTCTCCAATGGACCTTGTCCGCATGTTCACCCCGACCTCGGCGGAGCCCGCTCCGTCCGCCGCCGCGCCGGCGCCTCCGCCGCCTTCCGTGGCGGCTACGCCCAAGCCGAAACCGGCCGCCCCGCCGCCCAAACCGGCTGCCGAACCCGCTCCCGTCAAGAAGCCCGTGCCGCCGCCGGACACGTATCCGCCTGAAAAAGTGATCACGCTCATTCAAGAAGCCGAGAATCATCTGAAAAACGGCCGGATGAAGGCGGCCTTCGATTTGCTGAACCCGGTGGATCCCGTCATGGCACCCGCCGACCAGGCCGAGTTGCTGCGCCGAATCAAACTCGACGCGGAACAGTATCACCGACTCCTTTCCGAAACGGGAGCAGGCAAGGTGCTCGACCCTCCCGAGGTGGCGGAGCTTCACTTGAACCATGGAGGAAGCTTGTTGGTGAAGCATCTCGAAGAGGGCGGATCCGAATATCGATTCGAGACCTTGTCCGGCATTCGATCCAGCGTGGCCCGTTCGCGGGTGACCCGCGTCCGCCGTTTCGACCGGGGCAAATCGACGGCGGCCGTCGAGCTGGAACTCCAGAAGCAAGCGGCGGCCCGGGGCCTCGAAGCCGTCACGGATGAAAAGGGAATCATCCGGAATTTCAAGGACCGCCAGGGAACCCAGGCCTCGCCGCTAGCTTTCTTCGATCTGGCGGAATTCTGCGCGCGCAACGGCAGGGGCCACCGGCTGCTCCCTCTGTTCGCGGAGGGATTGCGCCGCGACCCGCAGCTTGCGGCCACGGTGCACGATCACAAGGCGAACCGCGCCGTGGACGCGTTCCTGTACTACCTTTCCATTTATTCAAAGGACGAGGCCAAACGGGTGTTCGATGCCTTATCGGAAAAGTATCGGGACACCGCCTCCTACCGGGACCGGATCGAGAAAGATCCGGAGGTCAAGGAAGCGTATCAAGCTCTGTTCGGCATGAAGCCGCCTCCGGCTCAACAGGTGCCGCCTCCGCCGCCGATCGCTTCCGGACCGGCGGAGAAGAAGCCGCCGGAGGCTCCCCCGAGCCAGGATCCCGAACCGCCTCCCGCGCCGAGCTCCCGGGCCGCCGAAGACTCGCCGCCCACGGAGCTGCCGGCCGACGCCCCCGCTCGGGCCGCGGAGCTGGTGAAAAAAGGCGACACGCTCTACGCGCGGGCGGTGGCGCACCTGCTCAACTCCGACCAGAATAAGAACCCATCCGGATGGGAAGCGGAAAACAAGAAAGCGCTGGATCTGTTCGCCCAGGCGCACGATAAGTATTATTACCCGGCGGCGGAAGTGTTCGAAAAAGCGCAGAAGGGCATTCCGCAATCGCTCCTCGACCGGCTGCGCCATACGCAGCAGCGGCGGGCGTTGTGCCGAAAGCGCGCCCGGTCCGGATAGTTCGGGTCCACGTTGAACGGGTCGGTTCGGATTTGTGAATAAACAAAGGATCGACTTCTGGTGGAAGACTTGAACCGCCAAAGCGGCCAAACCGCCAAAAGGCTCGCCAAAAGAAAGCCCGATGGCGATTTGGCGTTTCGGCGGTTGATCAAAAAAAAGAGCACTTATTATGGGTAAAACGGCCCATACGGCCACGACCCGTATCCGGCGGGCCGGCGTGGAAGCGCTCCGGAAACGCGTCGCCGAGCTGGAAGCGTTCAAGTCCTTCGAGGACGAAATCTGCAAAGTGATCCGCGTCTATTCCTCCACCGCCTCCTTCACCGTGGACCGCTGTCTCCAGGAGGTCGTCAACTTCATCCAGAAGAAATACGGCATCTACGCGGCGGTGGTCCTGCGCCTGGATGAAACGAGCCATGAACTGATCCCGCTGGCGTTCGCCGGCGACGAGGCGTTGCGGCCCCACGTCAAAGCGTTCCGCATCCGCGTGGGCGAGGGGCTCACGGGAGAGGCCGCGCAGTCAGGCCACTCGGTCATGGTCCACGACATCCGCAAGCATTCGCGCTATGTTTCCGGCCCGCTGACCGGCATCCAATCCGAGCTCGTGGTCCCGATCAAGCACCACGACAAGGTCATCGGAGTGCTCGACTTGGAGGATCGCGCGCGGAACCGATTCACGCGCGAGCTGGCGGACGCGATGGAGCACGTCGCGCTCAGCCTGGGGTTGCTGCTGGAAACGCGGAATCTCCGGACCGAGCTGAAGCGCCACCAGGAACAAATGGAACGGATGCTGGACCGCAAGATCAGCGTCCTGGCGCGCTCGGAGGAGCGATACCGCTCCATCGTCGAAAACGCCTCCTTCCCCATCCTCACGACCGACGTCCACGGCGCCTTCACGTGGGCCAACCGCGCCGCCCATGAACTCCTGGGGTACGGCCCGGGCGAGCTGGAAGGCGTCCACGTGGCGCAGGTCCTCAAGAAAGGGTACGCCCGGCCGATGTATTCGGCGATCAAGGAGTGCGCCGCGGGCTTCGAAGTTCGGGGCCAGAAGATCGAGATCGCCACGCGCCGCGGCGAGGACCGATCCGCCGAGATGTCCTGTAGCCCGATCCGCGACAACGGTCGCGTGGTGGGCATGGAGATGGCGCTTCACGACGTCACGGACCGGCAGGTCATCGACAAGTTGAAGAAGAATTATTTGAAATCGCTGGAGGAGGCGGTGGTCGCCCGCACCAGCGAAATCAAGGATACGCAGCGGGCCGCGATCCTCGCCATCGCGAACCTGGCGGAGTCCATCGACGACGACACGGGCGGCCATATCCAGCGCATCCAGCACTACGCCCGCGTCCTGGCCGAGGAGCTTCGCCGGCTGCCCAAATACCAGGAAGAGATCACGGACGAATACATCGAGCTCATCCACGACCTCTCGCCGCTGCACGATCTGGGCAAGGTGGGCATTCGGGATTACATCCTGCAAAAGCCCGACAAGCTGACCGGAGACGAGTTCGAGAAGATGAAGGACCATACCGTCATCGGCGCCCGCGCGCTGAACATGGCCGGGGCCATGATCAAACGGGAAAGCATCTTCTCCATCGCCGAGATGATCGCCCATTTCCATCACGAAAAGTGGGACGGAACGGGCTATCCCGCCGTGGACATCGGGGGAGAACATCGTCCCCTGCGCGGCGAGGAAATCCCGCTGTGCGCACGCCTCGTGGCCCTCGCGGACGTCTACGACGCGCTCACCTCCAAGCGTCCGTACAAGATGCCCTTCCCCCACGAAACGGTGCGCGAGATGATCGTCAACCAATCGGGGAAGCATTTCGACCCCGACGTCGTCCAGGCCTTTCTGCGCCGGGAGCATAGTTTCATCGAGATTCGTACCCGCTTTCCGGAAACCTTGGCGACGCCCGGCAAACCCTTCGAGCTTCCGGCGCGCGATCGCGTATAATCCCTGCCCATGGCCGCTTCCCCCCGCCGCCCCCGCGTCTATCGCGGTCACTTCGCCGGCGACGGCCGGCGCGTCGCCATCGTCGCCGGACGGTTCAACGAATTCATCACGCTCCGGCTCGTCGAGGGGTGCATGGACATGCTGGTCCGCCACGGCGTATCCTCGGAGCGGATCGACCTCGTTTGGGTTCCGGGCGCTTTCGAGATCCCGACGGCAGCCCGCCACCTGGCGCGCCGCGGCGACGTGGACGCGATCATCTGCCTGGGATGCGTCATCCGCGGCGACACGCCGCATTTCGAGCACGTCAGCCGGGAAACCTCCCGCGGCATCGCCGAGGTCGGGCGGAGAACCGGCGTGCCCACGATTTTCGGCGTGCTCACCGTGGACACGATCGAGCAGGCGATCGAACGCGCCGGTTCGAAGATGGGCAACCGCGGGGCGGAGGCGGCGCTGGCCGCCCTCGAGATGGCGGATCTGGTGCGTAAACTATAGCTAAAGGCGGAGGGCACGGAAGAGACGGAGTTCACGGAAAAATCCACCACGGAGACACGGAGAAAAAATTGGGGGATGTGCAGATTACTGGAGATCTGGAGATCGAAAGGAGTCCGATGGAGCTGACTCTCCAAAAAAATATCTCCCTATCTCCCCCCTATCTCCAGATCTCCCTAAAAAGATCTTCTCCGTATCTCCGTGCCTCCGTGGTTGGTTTTCTCCTCCGTGTTCTCCGCCTCCTCTGCGCACTCGTCCAGAAACCATCATGAGAAAACGAACCCGGGCGCGCGAACTGGCCCTTCAAGCGCTGTACCAGCTCGACTTGCGCGGAGAAGAAGTGCGCGAACAGGTGGACGCGCAACTTCAAAGGGCTTCCCAGGATCCGGAGGTGCTGGAATTCGCCCGAACCCTGGTCCACGGCGCCTGGAGCCGCCGGGCCGACATCGACCGGAAAATCGAGGACGTCGCCCGCAACTGGGAACTCCGGCGCATGGCGGCGATCGACCGGAACATCCTCCGCCTGGCGACCTACGAGCTGCTCTACCTGGAGGAGATCCCTCCGCTGGTCACGATCAATGAAGCGATCGACATGGCCAAGAAGTACAGCACCAAGAAGTCCGGAAATTTCGTCAACGGCATCCTGGACCACATCCGGGTGGCCTTCACGGGGGACGCCGAGCGCCGGAGCGACCCCTCGACCTCGCTGGGGGCCGGCGAGCCGCCGCCGGCCACTCCTCCGGACAAACCCACGGAAGGATCGGACGCATGGGATTCATGACCGGTTGGCTGGACAAATTCAAGAAGGGACTGCGCAAGACCCAGGAGACCCTGACGGCGCCGTTGCGGAAGCTGATCTCGGCGTTCCGCACGCTCGATGAAAACACCTTGGCCGAACTGGAAGCGATCCTCATCGGCGCCGATGTGGGAGTGGAAGCGACCCAGAAGATTCTCGAGCATCTGCGCGCGGCGTACAAGAAGGGGGAAATCGCCACGGCGGACCAGCTCCTGAACTTTCTCAAGGCCGATCTGCGCGTTCGGCTCTCGGATCAGGGAAACGAGCTGCGCCGGGCGTCTTCCGGGCCGACCGTCATCCTCGTGGCCGGCGTCAACGGCGTCGGGAAAACTACATCCATCGCCAAACTGGCGGCGTTGTTTCGCAAGGAGGGCGGCAAGGTGATTCTGGCCGCCAGCGACACGTTCCGCGCCGCCGCCGTCGAGCAGCTCAACCTGTGGAGCGAGCGCCTGGGCGTCGACATCGTCAAACACCGCCAGGGCGCCGATCCGGCGGCCGTGGTGTTCGACGCCGCGGACGCCGCCGTGGCTCGGCAGGCCGATTACCTGATCGTCGACACCGCGGGACGCCTCCAGACCAAGGAAAACCTCATGAAGGAGTTGGGGAAGATCCGCGCGGTGCTGGCCCGAAAAATCCCCGGGGCGCCGCACGAGGTGCTCCTGGTGCTCGACGCCACGACGGGACAAAACGCCATTTCCCAAGCCCAGCATTTCAGCGCGGCGGTGAGCGTGACGGGCCTGTTTCTCGCCAAGCTGGACGGCACCGCCAAAGGCGGTATCGTGATCGCCATCAAGGACAAGCTCCACGTGCCGGTCAAATTCGTCGGGATCGGAGAGACGCCCGACGACATCGCGAGGTTCAACGCGGACGAGTTCGTGGAAGCGCTGTTTGCCGAGTGACGCGTTGACCGTTGACCGTCAACCGTTGCAACGGTCTATAGTTCACGGTCAACGGTAGACGGTCAGCGATGAAAGCATCTTTGCTGGACTACTACCGGGCGCTGCGAAAGCACTACGGTCCCCAGAACTGGTGGCCGGCGGAGAGTCCGTTCGAGGTCATGGTCGGAGCCATCCTGGCCCAGAATACTTCATGGGAGAACGTGGAGCGGGCCATCGCCACGCTCAAGGTCCATGATCTTCTGGAACCGCGCCGGCTCCATGAGCTGGACGTGGACACCCTGGCCCTGGCCATCCGTTCTTCAGGCACGTTCCGTGTGAAGGCGCGGCGGTTGAAGGAGTTTCTGCGCTGGTACGTGGCCGTTCATGGCGCCGACGAGGCCCGACTCCGCGCGATGCCGGCGGAACGGTTACGGCAGGAGCTGCTGGGGCTGCGCGGGATCGGTCCCGAAACGGCGGATGCCATCCTGCTGTACGCCCTGAACGTTCCGACCTTTGTCGTCGACCGCTACACGTACCGGATGCTCGCCCGCCACGGTCTCGTTGCGGACACCGCGACGTACGACGAGATGAAGGAACTTTTCGAGCGCGCGCTTCCGCGGGACCCTTCCCTCTTCAACGAACTTCACGCCCTGATCGTCCGGGTCGGCAAGGACTATTGCCGAGCCACGGCGCGATGCGAACGATGTCCCCTGAGGAGATACCTGCCGGGAGAGAGGAGTCGCGAGTCATGAGTCACGAGTCGAGAATCGTTAGTCTAGTTCTGGACTCCCGGCTCGGGACTCGCGACCGAGAAAAAGAATCCCCCGGGGAGGTCGTCCCCGGGGGCTCCGGTGCTGAGGGAGGGTTACGGATTGGGCTGCTGGGCGTCCACGCTGGCCATCTGGCCGGTGCGAACCACGTTGAGAGCCTTGAGCCCGTTCTGGTCCTTTTTGACCTCGAATTCTACGATCTCTCCCGGCGCGAGGGTGCGGAACCCTTCCATCTTGATCGCCGTATGATGCACGAAAATGTCTTCGGTCACGCCCTCCTGCTTGATGAACCCGTACCCCTTCTGATCGTTAAACCACTTCACGGTGCCCGTAGGCATTCTTCTAACCTCCCAAAATACACGAATTACGAGCGGCAAGTATAGCTCACGACCGCGGGGGGTCAAGTAGAAATTGCTCGCGTGGAAACGGCTCGGACCATTGGGTGTCGCCGTTTCTGATGGCCGAAACCTTCGGTTTCAGCGGAATTTCCGTGGCGGAGAAGCGGGGGTTTTGAGATGCCCGATTTCTAATGTCCCAGTTCCTTCCGGTGTTCTAAGATAACCCCATGATGGTCGGGGTGGGCGTGGATCTGGTGCAGACGGCGCGATTCGCCGGCGCGAGCGAGCGGCTCCTGAACCGATTGTTCACCGCTCAGGAGCGCGACGACGCGTCACGGCAGCGCCGTCCCGAGCTCCATTGGGCGGCGCGGTTCGCGGCCAAGGAAGCGGTGCTCAAGGCGCTGGGGACGGGATGGAGCGGAGGAATCGCCTGGACCGACGTGGAAGTGCGGCGGGAGCCCGGCGGCTCGGTCCGCGTCCGCCTCTCCGGAACGGCGCGCGCGGCCGCGCGGCGCCGACGCATCCGCCGCTGGCACCTGTCCCTCACCCATACGCTCGATCACGCCATGGCGGTGGCGATCGCGGAGCGGTAGGAGATCGGGAGATATGTGCAGATGAGGAGATAAGAATCGCGTTGCGGCATCATCATCTCCCCATCTCCCCGCATCTCTACATCTCCTTGGGGATGTGGAGATACGTGAGGATAGGGAGATGGGATAACTTCCTACCCTTGTTGTCCCTATCCCACATCACCCCATCTCCTCGGAGATAGGGTGATACCCGTAGATGGGGAGATAAGATCCGAATCCGCATTTCTCCCTCCGTCCGTATCTCCCCATCTCCCCCCATCTCCCCATCTCCTAGCATCTCCACATCTCCTCAGCCGCCCATCACGTCCTCGTCGCTCTCGAGGGCGTCCTTGAACTTGTCGAGATTCTCGATCACCAGGCCGGAGCCGCGGGCGACGCAGGTCAGGGGTTCTTCGGCGATGCGCACCGGCACGTCGATTTCCTTGCGGATGGCCTTGTCGATGTTGCGGAGCTGGGAGTTCCCGCCGCACATCACGATGCCCCGCTCGCAGAGGTCGGCCGCGATCTCGGGCGGCGTCGTCTCCAGGCAGTCCTTGATGGCGCGGATGATCGCCTCGATGGTTTCCCGCAACGCTTCGCGGATTTCCTCGCTGGTCACGGTCACCTTGCGGGGGGAAGCGGCCATGATGTCCTTGCCCGCGACTTCGGTGGTCAGCTCCTGTTCCAGGGGATACATGGATCCGATGGAGATCTTGATCCGCTCGGCGGACTGCTCGCCGATTTGCAGGTTGTAGACGCGCCGCATGTGCTGCATGATCGCCTCGTCGAACTCGTCCCCGGCGATGCGGACCGATTGGGACGACACGATGCCGCCCATCGACAGGACGGCGACTTCGGTGGTGCCGCCGCCGATGTCGACGACCATGTTTCCGATGGGATCCAGCATGGGCAGCCCGGCTCCGATGCCGGCGGCCATGGGTTCTTCGATCAGGAACACTTGCCGCGCGCCGGCGCGCTCGGCGCTGTTGATGACGGCGCGCTTTTCCACGGCGGTGATGCCGCTGGGCACCGCGATCACCACCCGGGGCATGATTCCGAATTTCCGGTTGTGCACCTTTTGAATGAAATATGAGATCATCGCCTCCGTCACGTCGAAGTCGGCGATGACGCCGTTGCGCATGGGACGCACGGCGACGATGTTCCCGGGGGTCTTGCCCAGCATTTCCTTGGCGACGTTGCCGACCGCCTTGCCGTCCAGCAGGACTTTGTTGGTCCCTTTGCGCACGGCGACGACCGACGGCTCCGACAGGACGATCCCTTCGCCTTTCACATAGACCAGCGTGTTGCACGTCCCCAAGTCGATTCCCATGTCCTTGGAGAACATCCCGAACACGCGCTTGAGAATGCCGAGCATGCCTTCCCCTCCCCCCTAGGAGCGCGTCGGGGTCATGTGTCGTCGCGCTCCTCACCGCGAAGCCTTCAGCTTCGCTTTTTTTCGCTTCGCCACAGACTCGACTCAGGACCCGCTTTCATGAATTCGCGTCGGTCTCGCGGCCGACACGAAGGTCGCCCCGCAGGGTCGCACGCGAACCTATACTCGGCCCCGTCTCACTGAATTCCATGGGCGTAGGGGCCGGGACATAAACGGCGGGCGGAAGGTGAAGAGACAGGACGGACCGTGGATAGACGCCGAACTCACCCGTTTCCCCTCTCCTTCCCTCTCCGGCTCCGCACCGGGCGAAGCCGTATAAACTATAACTTGTACTTTATAGAATGCAAGCGAGAAGTGATCCGTATTCGGTTTTCAGTTCACGGCAGGAAGAACTGGCCGGGCCTAGGAGCGTGTCGAGATATTCAAGGGGATGTCGAGATATAGG
>JACQVR010000101.1 GCA_016209705.1 Planctomycetota bacterium | reverse complement strand
GGACCTCACGATACCGGGGCAAGCTTTTCTTCAGATTGATGGAGCAGGCTGCGGCCGTTCAGCCCACGCCGTTCGCCAAGCTCATTACCCCGCTACCCCCCAACATGTAGGGCCTAGTTGAGTCAAGTAAATAGCCCTTTTTCTCAATATCGCTCATCCCATCCGCGCCTTTGTAGTGATAGGGATAGACGATCCTCGGCTTGAACTCCAGCACTGCATCGGCGGCTCGCTCCACCGTCATGGTATACGGCAGATTCATGCAGACGAAGGCCGCGTCGATGTCCTTCAACTTTCGCATCTCCGGAATGTCCTCCGTATCACCGGAAATATAGACGCGCTTGCCTCCCATCGAAAGGACGTAGCCGTTGCCCTTCCCTTCGTGTGGAAATTCTTCCGCTCCGGTGTGAGATTGTACATGGGAACCGCCTCGATTCCGATCTCCTCCCACGTCGTCGTCGCGCCGTTGTCCAATGATTCGGATGAATGCCGTTTTCGAAGAGCTAGCGCTTCGCGGATTACCTTCATGTGACCGCATTACAAGGCAACGTGCGCGCGGAACTGGCACGGTCGCGCTCACGCCACCTCCTCCGCCACCTCAACCGTGGCTGGCCGCCCCACGCGCTTCAGCTTGGCCGTCGTGGGCGCTGCTTCCTCCGCCAGCGACTTCAGGCCCAGCGGATGGAACGACACTGCGATCTAGCCCTTCGAGGCGGAGGTCGCAACGCGGTTTCGAGCCGAGCCCGCGGACAACGATCGAAAGAAGGCGCTCGAATCGGCGCTGGGCCAGAAGCGAAAGAAGAACGACCTCATCCTCAATGGCCTTTCCGAGGACAACCTCGACGTAGAGAACGAGACGATCCGAAGCCTCAAGCGCGAGGTCGCCGCGCTGGAAGTGGTACTTCGCCGCGAAGCGGAGCTGGATCAGCCTCGGATGGCTCCAAATCCAAAGAAGGTCGCGAAGGAAGCCGCCGTGCGCCTTTGGAACCTCAAGGAGATCCTGGACCAGGGCACGATCGAGGAACGGCGAAGGATCGTCGAATACTTCGTTGAAGGCGTGAACGTAAACGGCGCCGAGGGTTGGGTGGAGACGACGTTCTTCGCTCCACGCAGCCTGCCGGACGCATCTTTTTGTATTATGCCCCCAACGGGATTCGAACCCGTGCTGCGGACTTGAAAAGCCCGTGTCCTAGGCCTCTAGACGATGGGGGCTACACATAACTACCTATTGCCAAATAGGTTACACGTTACCCCTTCACGGCGCTCAAAAATGAGCGGCACGTTGTGAAGTTTGACCTCTAAAATAGGTGAGGATCATACCCCCCCCTGCGCCCGAGCGCCAGCATCATTGCTTTGTTGCGTTTCCCGTTTTCGTCTTCGGATGAAGGCGGGAAGGGCGCCTCGAGATTCTTCAAATTCACACCCGCGGGATGCCGCTCGGGAAAGACGCCCAGCTCGGGAAACTCGCCGACGTCATGCACGGCTACGTCGGATCCGATCTGGCGGCGCTGGCTCGGGAAGCCGCCATGGCCACGCTTCGCCGGGTCATGCCCACGTTGAAGCTCGAGGAAAAGACGATCCCGGAAGAGGCCCTTCAAAAGCTGACCGTCAACGCCGCCGATTTCGATGAAGCGCTCCGAACCGTCCAACCGTCGGCGCTGCGGGAGATCGTCATCGAAATTCCCAAAGTGCGCTGGGAGCACGTGGGAGGGCTGGACGAGGTCAAGCAGCTCCTCCGCGAAAGGGTCGAGCTCCCGCTGAAGAAGCCGGAATCCTTCACCCGTCTCGGGATCAAGCCGCCGAAAGGAGTGCTGCTCTACGGACCGCCGGGAACGGGGAAGACGCTCCTGGCGAAAGCGGTGGCGACCGAAGCGGGCGCCAACTTCATCACGGCCAAAGGCAGCGCGCTGCTCTCCAAATGGTACGGCGAATCGGAAAAGAAGATTGCGGAGCTCTTCCAGCGCGCCCGGCAGGTGACGCCTTCCATTCTCTTCTTCGACGAACTGGATTCGCTGGCGCCCGTGCGAGGCGGGTCGCTGGGAGAACCGCAGGTGACCGAGCGGGTCGTCAATCAGATCCTGGCCGAAATGGACGGAATGGAGGAACTGCGCGGCGTGGTCGTCCTGGCCGCCAGCAACCGTCCCGACCTGATCGATCCGGCCCTCCTCCGTCCCGGACGGATCGACGAGATCGTGTACGTGCCGATCCCCGACGCGCGGACCCGGCTGGAGATCATCAAGGCGCAAACGAAGAACATGGCCCTGGACCGCGACGTCGACCTGGCCAAACTGGCCGAGCTGACCGATCGGTTCACCGGTGCGGACATCGCCGGAGCGTGCATGAAGGCGGGACTCAACGCGCTCCGATCGGCCGCCGACGCGCGCTCCGTCACCATGTCCGATTTCGTTCGAGCCGTGAAGGACACCATCCCGTCGGTCACGCCCGAGCTGGAGCTGGAATATCAGAAGCTCGCGCAGAAAGTGAAACAGGAAAGCCTGAAGATCGGGTTCGGCCCGCGCCAGGGCTCGTGACGGGAGAGCGGCGCCTTGGCGGTTCCGGCTTGGCATGGGAAGATAGGAGGCGACATGCTGGAGCATGGGCCGCCGCTCGTAGGCGCCGAGGGATCCGCCGAATGGACGGACCGTTTCCGGCGGCGCACCGTGGAGCCGGACCAGGCGGTCGCCTCGGTGCGGTCCGGGTCGCGCGTCTTCATCGGCTCCGGATGCGCGGAACCCACGATCCTCGTGGCGGCTCTGGCCCGCCGGCCCGACGTGCACGACGTCGAAGTCCTGCACATCATGACCGTCGGAGAGGCGCCTTATATTCGGGCCGCTCCGCCGGATCGCTTCCGCCACAACGCGTTCTTCATCGGATCGAACGTCCGGGAAGCGGTCGCCGAGGGCGTCGCGGACTACACGCCGGTCTTTCTCTCGGAGATTCCCGACCTCTTCCGGTCCCGGCGCCTGCGGATCGATCTGGCGCTCATCGCGGCCACTCCTCCCGACGCGCACGGCTACTGCTCCCTGGGCGTGTCCGTCGACATCGTCAAGTCCGCCGTGGAGTGCGCGGACGTCGTGGCGGCCGAGATGAACCCGAACATGCCCCGCACCCACGGCACGGGATTCATTCACGTCCAGGACATCGATTTCTTCGTGCCCGTGAGCGCGCCCATTCCCGAAGTGCCGCCGCCCCCTCCGGACGAGGTGAGCCGCCGCATCGGACGGCATTGCGCTTCGCTCATCGATCACGGCGCCACGCTCCAGCTGGGGATCGGCGCCATTCCGAACGCCGTGCTCGAGAATCTCAAGGACAAGCGGGATCTGGGACTTCACACGGAGATGGTCTCGGACGGCGCCATCGATCTCATCCGCTCGGGCGTCCTCAACGGGCGGCGCAAGACGCTGCGGCCCGGCAAGGCGGTGACGTCCTTCTGCATGGGGACGCGACGGCTTTACGATTTCGTCCACGACAATCCGGCCTTCGAGTTTCTTCCGACGGAATACGTCAACGATCCCTGGGTGATCGCGCGCAACGACCGGATGGTGTCCGTCAACGCCGCGCTCCAGGTGGATTTGACCGGACAGGTCTGCGCCGACTCCATCGGCACCCGCTTCTACAGCGGCATCGGCGGACAGGTGGATTTCATCCGCGGCGCGGCGCGCTCCAAGGGCGGGCGGAGCATCATCGCCTTGCCCGCGACGGCGAAAGGGGGCCGCGTATCGCGCATCGTGCCGACCCTCGCCCAGGGAGCGGGCGTGGTGACCTCGCGCGGCGACGTGCACACCGTGGTGACGGAATACGGGATCGCCGAGCTCAAAGGCCGCTCGGTCCGCGAACGCGCGCTCGCGCTGCTCAGCGTGGCGCACCCGGATTTCCGCAGCGACCTCCTGGCGGCCGCCAAGGACCGGCGGCTCGTCTCCGTCGATCAGATCCCCTGGCCGGAAGGCGGACGCCCCTATCCGGTGGAGCTTGAAACGCGCGAGACGTTCAAGGACACGGAAGTCTTCTTCCGCCCCATCAAGCCGGACGACGAGCGGCTACTGCGCGAATTCTTCTACTCGCACACCGCAGAGACCGTCTATCAACGCTACCACGCGCCGTTGAAAACGCTGTCCGCCCGCCAGGTCCAGGAGCTGTGCACGGTCGACTACGACCGGCACATGGCCGTCGCGGGATTCGTCCGGGAGGGCGAGGCGTGGCGCATGGTGGCGGTCGGCCGCTACGTCGTGGATCGAGCGAGCGCCATGGCGGAATTCGCCCTCGCGGTGCACGACGAGCTCCAAGGACGCGGGCTCGGCACCTACCTCTTCCGGCGGCTCATCGAGACGGCGCGCGGGCGGGGCGTGGTGGGATTCGTCGGCTATGTCCTGTCCGACAACGTGCGGATGCTGAATCTCATTCACCAGGTGGGCGCCCCGGTGCAGTCCACGCTGGAGAAGGGAATCTATACGATCTCGTTCCGCTTCGCCGACATCCCGCCGTCCGGCGCCTGATCCGGAGAAGAACACACCTGGGAAATTTCACGCCTCGACCGGAAAGATTCCGCGCGGTGGAGGTCATGGGAAAAATTCGTGGCCCATGATGAAGCGGGATCGCCTTCGTTTCATGCGGCCCCTATGGCAGGAAAATTGCGAGATGAACCATGCTCCTCGGCAGAGGTCCGCGATGCTCGAAAAGATCCTGGCCGCTTTTCCCGACCCCCGAAAGACGAAAGGAGATATCCAATGAAGCTTCCGGTGTGCGCGAGGGACGTGATGACGCACTCGGTGCGAACCCTGTCCGTGGAAACGTCCGTGCGGGACGCGGCCACGTTCTTGCTGCGGCATCACATCAGCGGCGCGCCCGTCCTGGACCGGCAGGGGCGACCCGTGGGCGTCTTCACGCTGCGGGACATCGCGGTCCACGTGCAAAACGGCATCCTCGAACTGCCGGTCATCGATCCTCGAGTAGAGCGGGTCAAGGGAACCGGGGAATTCATCCCCTCGCGCCGGGGATTCCATTTCGAGGGGTTGGAAGAGACGAACGTCGTCGAGTTCATGACGCCCCGCGTGATCTGGGTCCGTCCCGACGCCCCCCTCGGCTTCGTCGCGCGCAAGATGGCGGCGCTCCGGATTCATCGCGTCTTCGTCATGGAGGAGCGCCGCATCGTCGGCGTGATCACGTCGTTGGACATCGTCCGTTGGCTGGAGGAACACCTGGCTGAGTCGCGGCTCCGCCGCAAAAGGAAGGCGATATGATGCGAAAAATCCTGGTCGCGCTCGACGGCGGTCGCACCTCGGAATCGATCCTGAAGCGTGGCCGAGTTCATCCTGAGAATGGCGGGACGGCCGCTTTTGGTCCTGAGAACGGCGGCGATCCCGAAGGACTACGGATCGAAGCCCGAGCAAGGGCTTCGGGCGCGCCAGACCATGCTGGATCTGGAAAACGCGATCCGCGCGCGCGGACCGTACGATAAGCCATGAAGCCGATCCCACCGCCGGGCGGCCGCGGCAAAACGTATAGACGCCGGGTGGGAGCGGCGTCATAATTGTTTTCATGGCTGTCTATTATCCAGGACAGAAAGCGCTTCCCTTCGATCGCACGTTCTTCAACACCAACCTGGAAAACCTGCTCAAAGCCTCCGAGTTGGGAGAGTCGGTCAGCCTAAAGCTTTACATGATCGACGGCTCGATCCTCGACGTGTGCCAGATCGACGATCTCAAGGAGGAATTTCTGATCGTCCGCGGCTACCGAAACGAGGAAAGCGCGTGCGATCTGACGCTTCAGATCATTCCCTACGGGGCGATCTATCGGTTGGAGATCGGCCCGCGAAGCAATCGAGACCAGCGGATGGGATTCAGTTGGAGGCACGGCCCGGAGCCGGCATAAGCCTATCGCGACGAAGCCGCGGCTGGGACGGGAGCGCTCATTCCATCAGAGCCCGCGACTTTTCATGCAGATAGCGCAGCCCGCGGTACAGGCGCGTCCCGACATCGTCGCAACCGATGCCGAGCCGCTTGGAAATGGCGCGATAGCTCAAGCCGTGCGTCAATCGCAGGATGACCGCGTCTCGAATTCCCGCGGGCAGCTCCTCGATGACGTGCCGGATTCGTTCGCTCCGTTCCGCGGCGTCACGTGTCCGGAAAGCGCTTCCTCCCCAATACACGAAGATGTGAAGCCCGCTCGAATTCCACGTGAGTTCCAGGGATCTGGGGTGGGGTCTCCGGGGATCCTCCGAGCAAACGCCTTGGAACACCGCGTGAATCCAATCGGACAGCCGGTCGCTCCCATCGGTTCGCGCCTCTCGAGACTGGGGCGGTCCGCCGTTTTTATCAAAGGCGTTTCGCGCCGGAATCACCGAGTCGGTTCCTCTCGCGCCCGCTCATGCCGATAGTATAGCCGTTCCCGGAAAGCCAGCTACTAGAGCGGCACACCGAGCGACACCTGTTACAAATAATTCTCAAAACTTATCGTAACGTTACAAAAAATGTCCCGTATCAGGGACAAAAGTGTCCCATTGGGGACACAGCGATTACCTTGAGCTTATGGTTAATAATTATACACCCATAACCCTATAACCCATAAATGGTTATATCCAAACCCCAAGAATGTCCCGCCCCGTGGCGGCACGGCTTTTGCTCATTTCGCCGCGTGCGTATTCTCGTGTTTGAAATCGCCCGCCAGCGCTATGGGCTCCCCGCGGGCGACGTGCAGGAACTGGCGCGCGCCGCGAGCATCGTCCAACTGCCCAAGGCACCCGCCATCGTCGAAGGGGTCATCAACGTACGCGGAACGACGCTACCCGTCTTGGACATTCGCGCCCGATTCCGGCGCCCCGCCAAGCCGCTGGAACCGGCCGATCACTTCGTCATGGCCCGGGCGAAGCAGCGCACCGTCGCCATCCGCGCCGATCGCGCCCTGGATTTGATCGAGATTCCGGACAGCCGGATCGACGACGCGAAGCGAATCGTGCCCGGCGCGGACTACGTCGCGGGAGTGGCGAAGCTGCCGGACGGACTCGTACTGATTCACGACCTAGCCACGTTCCTTTCGGACGCCGAGTCGGACCAGCTCGCGGGCGCGCTCCCGGAGGAGCGAAGTACGTGACGGGATCATGGACGGAACCGGCGTTCGAACTCCTCGCCCGGGCGCTTGCTCTACGAGCCGGCCTCGTATTCGCGCCGAACCGCCGCGCCGACCTCGAAGCGGGCGTTCGGCGCGCGATGCGAAAGGCGGGCCTCGGCTCGCCGGCGGAATACGCGCAGCGCCTGGAGACGGGAGACGCGATGTGGGATGACCTCATCGCCGAAGTGACCGTCGGGGAAACGTACTTCCTGCGGGAGCCGCGACACTTCGATTTCATTCGCCATGAAATCCTCCCCGCGCTTCAACAGTCGCGCCGCGCTGGCCACGAATTTCGCGTCTGGAGCGCGGGCTGCGCCACCGGCGAGGAAGCCTACTCGCTGGCGATCCTCTTCGAGGAGGCGGGACTGGCGGACCGGACGAGCATCCTGGCCACGGACATATCGCGTCCGGCGCTCGCCGCGGCCCGCCGCGCCCTTTATGGACCCTGGTCCTTGCGCGGGCTCGACGCGGCTTTCGTCGAGCGCTACTTTCGTCCCGCCGAAAATCGGCACGCGCTGAACGATCGCCTGCTCCGGCGGGTGCGCTTCGAACCCCTGAACCTGGCGATGAACCATTATCCGTCCCTCGCCTCCGGAACCTGGGCGATGGACTTGATCCTCTGCCGGAACGTGCTCATCTACTTCGACGCCGCGATGATCCGCGCGGTGGCGGAGCGCCTCCGGCACGCGCTGGCCGAAGGCGGCTGGCTCATCACCGGTCCCTCCGATCCGCCCCTGAACGATCTCGCGACCTGGGAGACCGTGGTCACGCCCGCCGGCGTGTTCTACCGCCGCGGCCCGGTCGCGCGAAAAAGCCCGGCTCCGCGCAGGGACGATCCGGTTCCGCCGCTCCCCATCGCCTCCGAGCCCTTTCCGACGGCGGACGCGCCGCCGCCTCCTCTCATCGACAGGATCCAGGCGGCGCGCCAAGCGTTCGAGGAAGGCGACTACGCGCGCGCCGTCGAACGGACGCGAGATGGCCTCGACGATGCCGATGCGTGCGCCGTTCGCGTCCGCGCGATCGCCAGTCTGGCCGGACCGACCGAGGCGGAACGGGAGGCAAGGGAGGCGGCGAGCCGGCATCCCCTTTGCTCTGAACTTCGTTTTCTCCACGCCGTCTTGCTGATGGATCTCGGGCGCTTCGACGAGGCCGCCGCGTCCCTGCGACGCGTGATCTATCTCGATCGGTCGCTCGCCATGGGACATCTGCTCTTGGGAACGGTCTTGCGGCAGCGCGGGGACCCGGCCGGAGCGCATCGCGCCTATCGAAACGCGCTCCGCCTCTGCGCGGAACGCGCCCCCGATGACGTCTTGCCGCTTTCCGACGGCGAACGCGCGGGACGGCTAGCCGAGGCGGCCAGAATCCAACTTGGTCTGCTGGAGGAAAGCAGATGAGCCCGCGGCGCTCAAAACCGATCGACTGGGAGGAGGCACGCGCCCGGATCGCTCGTGCGACGGCGGCGATCGAGGGTTCGCTGGAACTGTCTCCCGAGCGAGCGCGCGCGGTGCTTGACGAGCGTGCCCGCGCGATGGCGCAGATGCCCGCGGCTCCGCCGCCCGCGGATCGCCTTCACGTCGTGACCTTCGCCCTGGCCAGCGAGCGTTACGCCGTCGAAGCGAACCATGTGCGCGAGATCGCGCGCTTGACCGCGTACGAACCCGTTCCCGGAACGCCCGAATTCGTGCTGGGAATCACGAGCCTGCGCGGCGAGATCACGATGATCGTCGATCTTCGGCGATTCTTCGGTGTTCCCATCAAGGGGCTGACCGACCTCTCCCGCCTGGTCGTCCTGGGAACGGAACACGCGGAGTTCGGCGTGCTGGCGGACGAAGCGCTCGGGGTGACGGATCTTCGCCGGCAGGACCTCGCGCCGCCGCCGGCTTCCGTCGCCGGCATCGGCCGGGAATATCTGCGCGGCGTCACGCGGGAAGCGTTGATCCTGCTCGACGCCGCCGCGCTGATCGGCGATCGAAGACTGTTCGTGGATCAAGGCGGGAATCAGGACCGATGACGGGAGGAGCCATGCCCAAAGACTTGCCGTGGCACAGGACATTGAACGCGCGGATGGGCGGCATCACGCTGGCCCTCTTCCTGCTGTCGCTCATCCTGATCCTGGGCAATCTCTACCTGCTGGCCGCCATCCGAGGCGATGCCGCCGCGATCAACTTCAGCGGCAAGGGGCGCATGCGCGGCTACCAGATCCTCTATCTGGCGCACCGTCTCTTCGACGTGACCGGCGAGGAACGCGCCCAAGTGCTGTCAGACCTCCAGGAGACGATGAAGCTCACGGAGGAGCGATTCACGAAGCTGCGAAGCGGAGACGAGGCTCTCGGAATTCCACCCGCCAGCGATGCCGCCATCCTGACCCAGATCGCCGAACGCGAGGACCTTTGGCGCCGAGAGTTCAAGCCCGTCCTCGAACGCGTCTCGACCCTATCCTCCCTTGAAGAGGCGAAGATGGATTTGTCCCGTCTTCGTACCGTGGCGAAACGATACATCGGCGAGATCGACCAAGGGATCGACCTGGAGGAGCGGGAAGCTCAAGAACGTGTCGGGCAATTCCAGCTCATCCAATATCTTTTTGCGGGCCTCGTCATCGTCGTCGTGGGAATGGTCTTCCGGGTAGGATGGGGCATCTCAACCAGGGCGCGCCTGTTGTCGGCCACCGCGGAACGGATCGCGGCGGGCGAGCTGGCGCTCTCCGCGCCGGTCCGCGGGAGCGACGAACTCGCCGCGCTGGGCGACGCATTCAACACGATGACCGCCCACCTTCGAAAGATGATCGAGACCGAGAAGGAAGCCCGAGCGAAAGTGGAAAAGCTGATCGAGGCGATCACGGAGACGGCGAACAGCGTCTCCGCCGCGACAGCCGAGATCCTGGCCGGGACGGCCCAGCAAGCCTCGGGCGCCCAGGAACAAGTCTCCGCTGTGCAGGAGACGGTGACGACCGTGGACGAGGTCCTTCAGACGTCGGAGCAGGCGTCGCAGCGGGCCAGGGCGGTGTCGGACTCGTCCCAAAGGGCGGCGGAGAGCGGGAAGTCCGGGCGCCGGGCCGTCGATGAGAGCGTCACCGTGATGGGGACGGTGAAGGAACAGGTCGAGTCGATCGCGGAGAACATCCTGGCCTTGGCGGAACGCGCGCAGGCCATCGCGGAGATCATCGCGGCGGTGAACGACATCGCGGAGCAGACGAACCTTCTCGCGCTGAACGCGGCGATCGAAGCGTCGCGCGCCGGCGAGCACGGGAAGGGCTTCTCCGTGGTAGCGGCGGAGATCAAGGCGCTGTCGGAGCAGTCGAAGAAATCCACGGCGCAGGTGCGGCAGATCCTCGGGGAGATCCAGAAGGCGACGAACAGCGCGGTGATGGTGACGGAGGAGGGCACGAAGAGCGTGAACTCCGCCATCAAGGTCGTGAACCAGGCGGGAGAGACGATCCGAACGCTGGCCGACACCATCGCGGAGGCGGCGCAGGCGGCCGCGCAGATCGCGGCCTCGGCGGGACAGCAGGCGACCGGCATGAGCCAGATCCATCAAGCGATGAAGAACATCAATCAGGTGACCCAGCAGAATGTGGCGTCCACCCGGCAAGCCGAGAAGGCGGCGCAGGACCTCAACGCGATGGCGGGCAAGCTGAAAACGATGCTCGCCTCGTAGGAACGATAGCGATGGAGAAAGACGAGCTTATCCGCCGGCTCATGGCCACGTTCCTCGGCGAACTCGAAGACCATGTGCGGGCGCTCAACTGCGATCTCCTGGCGCTGGAGAAGAAGCCGGCGCCGGAGGTGCTCGCGACGCTCTTCCGCACGGCGCATAGCCTGAAAGGCGCGGCGCGATCGGTCGGCGCGGGCGTCATCGAGACCGCCTGTCACCGTCTGGAGGAGATCCTGTCAGGGCTGCGCGAAGGGCGAGAGGCGGCTTCGCCGGATCTGTTTCAGCTTCTTTTTTCAACCGCCGACGCGATCCAGGAGGCGGGCGGCCGGCTGAAGCGGAAGGCCGACCTTGCGGGAAGTCCCCTCGCGGAGCTCCTGCCGCGTCTCGCGGCGGCCGCCGGCGGGAAAACGGAAGGCGTGCCGCTACCGCCGGAGGCGCCGCCGATGCGCCCCGTCGAGGCGCTTGAGGGAGGGTTCGTGCGGGTCAGCGGGGAGAAGCTCGACGCCCTCGTCACGGCCGGCGGCGAATTGCTCGTCGCGCGGCGCCGAACGGAAGCCCGCGCCGAACATCTGGCGAGTCTGCTGGAGTTCGCCGAACGCTGGCAGAGGGAGTGGCGCGCCGTGCGGAAGGACGTGCGCAGCACGGCGCGTGCGCTGCCGCGGCGCTCCGCCTCGGTCCTTGAAAAAAGCGAAGAGAACGTGCGGGCGCTGAGAAGGAACTTGGACAGTCTGGCCGGCGGGATCGCGGCCGACGCGCGCGCCATCGAGCAGGCGGCCGCGCCGCTCGAAGAAAGCGTGCGGCGCGTTCGAATGCTGCCCTTCGGCGAAACCTGCGAGGGCCTGGAACGCCTGGTTCGAGACTTGTCCACGTCGAGCGGCAAGACGGTCGAATTCGTGATCCGCGGCGCCGACGTCCATCTCGACCGGTCCATCATCGAGGGTCTGAAAGATCCGTTGACGCATCTCGTTCGCAACGCGATCGACCACGGCATCGAATCCGCCGCCGCCCGGCGCGAGGGCGGCAAGTTCGAAGGCGGTCGAGTGACGGTTTCGGCGGCGCTGCGGGGCGCGCAGGTGGAGATCACCGTCGAAGACGACGGCCGAGGACTCGACGTGGCGGCAATCCGCGAGCAGGCTCGCCGGAAAACATGGCCGCTCCCGGATGAAGATGGGGAGGCGGTCAAGCTGATCTTCAGACCCGGTTTCACGACGGCGCCGATCGTGACGGAGCTCTCGGGCCGAGGCGTCGGGCTCGACGTGGTCAAGACCCGCGTCGAGTCGATGCACGGAACGGTCGATTTCTCGTTCCAACGGGGTCGAGGCACGCGTTTCGTCCTCACGCTGCCGTTGACGCTGACGACCGTGCGGGCCCTTCTCGTCGCGTCGGCGGGGCACGGGTTCGCGTTCCTGGGGACGAACGTGCGGAAGCTCCTGAGGGTGGGGCCCGGCGATCTTCGCCTCATCGAAGGGCGTGAAATGGTGATCTGCGGTGAATCGCCGGTGCCGTTGTCGTCGCTCGCGGCGATCTTGGGCCTTCCCGGGAAGGCGGCGCGGCCGGCGGGCGCCAAGGTGCCGGTTGTCGTGCTCATGGCGGGGGACATGCACGCCGCGTTCGCGGTCGACGAACTTCTCGCGGAGCGGGAGATCGTCGTCAAGTCGCTGGGGGCGCGCCTCAGGCGGGTAAATTTCATCGTGGGAGCGACGATCCTCCCGACCGGCCGGCTGGCGCTCATCCTCAATGCCGCCGAGCTCATGCGCGGCGCCTTGCATCAGGCTCCGGCGCGTCCGCTCGCCGCCGCATGGACCGCCCCGGCGGCCGCCGCCAAGAAGCGGCTGCTCGTGGTCGACGACTCGGTGACCACGCGCACGCTGCTGAAGAGCATCCTGGAAAATTCGGGATTCGACGTGACGGCCGCGGTGGATGGCGCGGAAGCGTGGTCGCTGCTTCAGGAGAGAGGCGCGGATCTCGTGGTCGCGGACGTCGAGATGCCCCGCATGGACGGATTCGCCTTGACGGAAGCGATCCGCGGCTCGAAGCGGTTCCGAGAGGTGCCCGTCGTCCTCGTGACCGCGCTGGAGAGCGATCGGGACAAGGCCCGCGGGATCGATGTCGGAGCGGACGCGTATCTGCCCAAGAGCGCGTTCGATCAGAAAAACCTGCTTCAGACCATCGCGCAGCTCTTATGACGATTCACGTTCTCGTCGCCGAAGACTCCGTAACCACCCGCGAGCTGCTGGTGGCGATCCTGCGGTCGGACCCGGAGCTCCAGGTCGTGGGAGAGGCGAAGAACGGGGCGGAGGCGGTCGAACGGACGCGCCACCTTCAACCTCACGTCGTGACGATGGATATTCGCATGCCGGTCATGGACGGCTTCGAGGCGACGAAGCGGATCATGATCGAGACCCCGACGCCCATCGTCATCGTGTCGGGAAGCCTGGACGTGCGTGAGGTCGAAGTCGCCATGCACGCGCTGCGCGCGGGCGCGCTGGCCGTTCTTCCCAAGCCGGCGGGACCCGCCGCTCCGGACTACGAAGCGGTCAAAAAAACTTTCCTCGAAACCGTGAAAGCGATGTCCCAGGTCAAGGTGGTGCGCCATTGGCCGCCGCATGTCCGGTTTTCGGCCGGACCGCGGCCGAAGAAAATCGCTCCGGCGCGCATCATCGCGATGGCCGCATCGACGGGAGGTCCGGCGGCGCTCAGCCGCGTGCTCTCAGACCTTCCCGGGAACGTGCCCGTTCCGCTTCTCATCGTCCAGCACATCGCGCCCGGATTTGGAGACGGGTTTGTGGCGTGGCTCAATAACAACTCGAGGCTGAGGGTGAAACAGGCTCAACAGGGCGAGCGGCTTCTTCCGGGGATGGCCTACGTGGCTCCCGACGGCCGGCATCTCGGGCTTTCGGACCCGACCACCGTTTTGCTGTCGGACGCCCCGCCCCTGGAAGGCCTGCGACCCTCCGCCACCTTTCTTTTCGAATCCGTGGCGAGGCATGTCGGTTCCGCAGCGCTCGCGGTGATCCTGACCGGCATGGGCCGCGATGGCGTGGCCGGGCTGCGGGCGGTTCGCGAAGCCGGGGGGCGCATCGTCGCCCAGGATGAAGAAAGTGCGGTAGTCTTCGGCATGCCGGGCGCCGCCGTGGCCGCGGGGCTGACGGACGCGGTTCTGCCTCTATCGTCCATCGCGCCGCGGCTGGAAGAATGGTGCAGGAGCGGAGGAGCCGAATGACGCGCATCCTTGCCGTGGAGGACAGTCCGACCCAGGCCGAGCAGCTCCGGCTCATCCTCGAAGCGGAGCGCTACGCGGTCGAGGTGGCGCGAGACGGGCAGGAAGGGCTCGATCGGCTTGCGGTCGAAAAATTCGACCTCGTCATCTCGGACATCCTGATGCCGGGGATTTCGGGGTACGACTTGTGCCGTCGCGTGAGATCGACGGCGGCCACGCGCGAGTTGCCCGTCATTCTGCTGACGACGCTCGGCGATCCCATGGACATCATCCAGGGCCTCGAATCCGGGGCGGACAACTTCATCACGAAGCCCTATGAGCCGAAGCACCTCGTCGCCCGTGTCAGGGGGATCCTGGACAGCCGGCGCCTTCGCGAAGAAGGCAAGCTGAAGGTGGGCGTCGAGGTCATGTTCCTCGGCAAGAAGTTCGCCGTCACGTCGGAGAAGGCCCAGATCCTCGACCTCCTGATCTCGACGTTCGAGGACATCGTGCGCAAGAACCGCGAACTTCAACTCAGCCAAGCCGAGCTGGCGGCGGCGAATGCCAAGATCGAGGACTACGCCCGGCGGCTGGAGGGCCGGCTTCAGGAGTCCGAGGAGCGATACCGTCACCTTCTGGAACACGCTCTCGATGCCGTCATGACCATGAACACCGCGGGCGCGGTGCTGGAATGCAACAAGGCGGCCGAGGAACTTCTGGGGCGCCCCCGAAACCAGATCGTGGGCAAGCCCTACAGCGACTTCGTCGTGCCCGCGGACATCGACCGCGCGGTCTCGCTTCTTCAGACCCTGGAGGCTCGCGGAAGCGTGGTGACGCGCGACATCCACCTCTTGCGTCCCGATCGCCGAGAGGCCTGCGTCGACATCTCCGCCTCTGTCGTGCAGTTCGGCGCCGAACGCCTGGTGCTGAGCATCACGCGAGACGTCACGGAGCAGAACCGGCTGGAGCGCCAGTATCAGCAGGCGCAGAAGATGGAAGCCATCGGGCGGCTGGCGGGCGGCGTGGCGCACGACTTCAACAATCTGCTGACGGCGATCATGGGGTATGGCGAGTTGGTCGGCACGCGATTGCATCCCAAGGATCCGCTCAGCCAGGACGTGGAGGAGATCCTGAACGCCGGGAGACGGGCGACCGAACTGACGCGACACCTCCTCGCCTTCAGCCGCAAGCAGATCGTCTCGCCCCGCGTGCTCGACCTGAACGCCGTGGTGGCGCAGATGGACAAACTGCTGCGCCGCCTGATCGGCGAAGACATCGAGCTCCTGTGCGTTCCGAACCCGGCGCTCGGTCGCGTCAAGGCCGATCCCGGGCAGATCGAGCAGGTCATCATGAATCTGGCGGTGAACGCGCGGGATGCGATGCCCGAGGGAGGCAAGCTGACGATCGAAACCGGAAACGCCGATCTCGACGAGGAATACGCCCGCCGTCATGCGGGCGTCCGGCCGGGACGCTACGTGATGCTGGCCATCTCGGACACGGGATGCGGCATGGACGAGGCGACTCAGGCGCGTCTCTTCGAACCGTTTTTCACGACGAAGGGGGTCGGCAAGGGAACCGGGCTGGGACTGGCGACCGTCTATGGGATTGTCACACAGAGCGGCGGCCACATCTGGGTGTACAGCGAGCTCCAGAAGGGCACGACGTTCAAGATCTACCTGCCCCGCGTCGAGGAACCCGCGGAAGCGCTTCGCCGGGAGCAGCCGCGCCTGGCCATGCCCAAGGGGACGGAGACCATCCTGGTCGTCGAAGACGACGCCTCGGTCCGGCGGCTGGCGGTGCAGGTGCTGAAGCACTGCGGGTACGTGGTGATCGAGGCGGCCAACGGAGGCGAGGCGCTTCTCTTGTGCGAGCAGCACCCAGGGCCCATCCAGCTCATGATCACGGATGTGGTCATGCCGCAGATGTCGGGACAGGAGGTGGCGAAGCGACTGAAAGCGCCGCGCCCGGAGATGAGCGTGCTCTATTTCTCAGGCTATACGGCGAACGCGATCGTGCATCATGGGGTTCTGGACGCGGGACTGGAGTTCCTTCAGAAGCCCTTCTCGCCGCACGTCCTGGCCCAGCGGGTGCGTGAGATTCTCGACGGACCGCCGGAGCGCCGGCCGTAGCCCTGGAAACCCGCGGAGTTTTCCCGAGGGGAGTTTGACGAACGGCCGCTACTTCCATTAGCCTGAATTTTCGCGCACAGTCTTTGGCGTGCGCGAAAATTCAGGCTAAGAGTGATGGGCGGTGGGGATTGAATCCGCCTTCGCCTCCGGCGTTGAATCGTCGGGCTTCGGCGGGATTCTCCACTACGCCGAAGCCAATCCAGGACACATAACCCATATCAGGCGGAGGCGAGTGAGGGCGGTGGGGATTGAACCCACGGCCCACGGTTTAAAAGCGGCTCCGGGCCGGATGCCGCAAAGTGCTGCGAATCATGCAACTACTTCGATCCCAACGGATTGCCCGGATTGTGGTGATTGCGGCCCGTGTGTCCATTTGTCCGATTTTGGTCCTGCTGTGGACACATTTAGGACACTCATGGATTATGGGCTAAAGAGTCAAACACGGTTCGGTTCGCCTGGACGTCTTCCTCGCCGGCTTGGATCTTCTGGAGGATGTAGATTTGGTATTGCACGTCCTCGATCGTGGCTTCGTCGGGAAGCTGATCGAGAAGTTTGCGAATCAAATCTTTCGTCGTCGTACTTCCATGATAGCCGGATGGGGATCCGACTTGAAGCGATTCGAATGACGATCGCGCCTTAACGGCGCTCGCCTATCGAATCCGGATGAAGATCTACTTGCCGAGCCCGCATCCAGCGGTACGGCTCGCGATGGAAAAGAAGTCGTTCGCACAATGAAATCTGACCGTGCAAAATCTGCGAACCGGTCAGGGCCGGCGGTGGTGCGGATCCCGACCCGGGATGGGCTTGACGGGCGGGTTGAATTATCTTATTTTTAGATCATGCTGCTGGAGTATCTCGTCCCCTCGCGGGCCCGCCGGGAAGTTCTCAAGAGCCTTCGCTCAACCGCCGCCGGACTCTCCGTCCGCGGGCTTTCCCGGGCGGCGGGCGTCCCGTACTCCGGGGCATATCGGGAAGTGGCGCGATTGAAGCGGATGGGAGTGGTTCGTACGAGACGATCTGGCCGGGCGCTGCATTGCTCTTGGAACGGGCGAAACCCGGCGGCGAAGGCGTTGGCGGAATTCCTGGCGAAAGCGACGGCTCCCGGCCTTGGAAACCCTGACGAAGAGGACGTGTTCTGGAACCTCAGGCGGTGGGGCGCTCCGCTGGTCCGAACCGGGGCGCCATCGCGGACCCTGTCGATCGAGGAAACGCTGGCCCATGGCCTAGTGCTGGCCCGACGGTATCCCGACGTGGCGCGGGTGTGGCCGTTGGTCCTAGCCAGGAACCGATCCAAGGTGGACTTCGGGGAATTGGAGGTCTTGGCACGACGCCTCGGCCAGCGGAGGACGCTCGGCTTCCTGCTGTCCGTGACGGGCACTATCCTCCGCGATCGGCTGCTGCTTCGCCGGGCCGCCGCGTTGCGGGATTCCCGGGCGCGCCGGACGGTGGACTTCTTTCTTCAGCGTCGGGGGAAAAGGGCGCAGGCCTTGGCGGATCGGAACACCCCAGCCGAGGCCCGGCGATGGCGCTTCAGGATGAACATGCCCCTTGAGAGCTTTCGGACCCACCTGCGGAGGTTCCGGGAGTCCTCATGAAGCGGTTCGAAGGATCGGAGATTCTCCGATTTCTGCGGGCGGTGGATCGGCATGCGGATGGCCGGTGGCGGGTCGTGATCATCGGGGGCGCCGCAGCCAGCCTCTCATACGGCGCGAAGAGCGGAACCCTCGACATCGACACGGCCAGCGACGTCAGCGGGCTCGAAGGGGCGTGCGCGGCGGCTCGCATGGAGACCGGGCTCACCATCCCCGTCGGATACGTCCCTATCGCGGAGTCGCCCTGAGAGTACGAGAGTCGGCTCCAGCGCGTGCGTGTGTCGGGTTTGAAGAAGCTCCAGTTGGTGGTTCCCGAGCGGCACGATTGGGCGCTTATGAAGATCACGCGACTGATCGAGAAAGACATTGAGGACATCAAGGAAGTGGCCGCGTCGGCAGGATTCGACAAGGCCGTCTTCCTCGCGCGGTTCATCGAGGAGATGACCCACATCGAACCGCGAGATCGCCTCGTGCGTCAATTCCTGGCCATGATGGAAGAGCTGTACGGCGAAGCCGAAGCTGATCGGATGGAAGGCGCCATCCGGAGGGCGTGGAAGTGAATCGCCGGATGTCCGATGGCTTATGATTTCGACACCCCGGTCTTTGCTCCTCTTGGACGGCTGTCAGGGTACCGAGGCGGTCCGTCGGGCGCAGGCCGCGCGTGGTGCGGTTGGAGTGAGATGCGGGAACACTACGCAGCGCGAGCTGACATAGGCGCGTGGCGACCGGCCCTCGACCGGAATCGAGGGTCGGCCGGCGGGCGCGGTTTGGAAGCCGTCCGCATCGCGCGTCTCGGATGTGAGCCGCGCCTTTGCCGCCCGTCACTGTCGCGGGATCGCACAGTGGGCGCGCGCTCGGCGGCCCGGCGCCGCCAGGCGTGAGAAACACGCTGTTTCGTGAAAGAGCCAACACATCCCTTCTCGATTGCTGCGGTCACAACGACCGTCCGCGGTGGACACGCGGGGCTCCTTCGTGAGCCGAAGCCTTCCTCCCCCTTCGCGGTGAGGCGGTAAGTTCCTTCCGTGCGAGGTTCCCCGCCTCGCCCGGCACGTGCCTTCCCAATGGGGAAAGACCTCTTCCTTCTTTCCCCGACCGGGGAGGAGGTCTCTTCGCAGACCATGAGTTTCGGGGACGCGCGGTTCAAGCACTCATGCGGGGTGCCGCGCGATAGATTCGAAAGCCGCATGGCTGTCGTGCCGCCCATTCCTGTGATTTGGCGGATGAATGGGCGGCAACGCGAGCGCCCACGGGCCACGCGTGCATTATCCCTCTTTGCGGGCCCATTCGCGGTATTTGGCGAGCGTGTTGCGACCGGCGCCTAGGTCTTGGGCGATGCCCCGGTCCGTCTCTCCCAGCCTGAACCGCCGGATCATCTCGCGGATGTCCAG
>JACQVR010000111.1 GCA_016209705.1 Planctomycetota bacterium | reverse complement strand
CCCTTTGCCCGTGTCCATGATGATGTTGGCCCCGGACATGCGGGCGATCACGTCCACCACGGTCTTGATGTCCGCGTCCTTGAAATGCACCGTGATCGGCGTGGGGCGAATGATGCGGATCAACGTGGGCGACTCTTCCTCGATGGCCAGCTCCGCCTTCTGGACGAAGGCGTTCAACGCCGAGCGCCAGGGCTCGTTGCGCACGATGAACTCGTCCACCCGGTACTCTTCGGGCACGTTGCGCAAATCGACGATGAAATTGATGACGCGGACCTGCCGGCGGAATTCCTCGATGACGTCCTGAACGCGCGCGTTGCGGAATTCCATGGTGACCTTGACGTCCTGCCCGGCGAGCACGGCCCGGTAGTTCTTCTCGATCTGCTCGCGGGCGGCCTCTTCCGGCGTCACGGGCCCTTTCGGCTCCTGCTCCTGCGGGGGGGCGTCCTGCTTCGGCGCGTCCTGAGCGGAGAGCCCAGGTCCGACCCAAAGCACCGCCACCGCCAAACACGCCACGCTCAGGACGCTCTTCATACGTCTCCCTCCAAGTAGTCCGAACAAGCCCTCGATCCCCGCGGGCTCACTTTTTCATCCCGACCAGGCGGACTTCCCCTTTGTAGGAAATCTCGACCGAATGACGCGAAATCCGATCCACTCGAACACCTTCGCCGGCGACGACATCGCCTTCCTTGTAGAGCTGATCGTTGATCACGGCGAACGTGACCTGCTGGACGACCTTGACCGGCTCCTTCACGCTCAGGCGCCCGCCGCCGATCGTCACATCGATCTGCACGGTTTCCATGACCGTTTGCGTCTCGGAGACGATGCCGCTCAAGAGGATCACCTTCTTGGCCAGCTCGATGCGCGCCTGAGCCTGCGCCCGCTTCTGCTCCGCCTGAAGGATGATGCGGTCGAGCTCCAGGATCCGCTCGTCCTTGAAGAACTCGCGCCGGCCGCGCAGATTCTGCAATGCCTTGATCTCCTTGTCGATGGCTTCCACGTCGTCGGTGGCGTAGAGATCGTTGATCGCTCTCAGATGCGTCTCCGCGCGGGCCAGAAGTTTCTCCGCGCCTCCGTAGAATCGCTCCGCCTGCCCTTTGAGATCGTCCAACTCGCTGCGCTGGACCGGGTTTTTCTGCACTTTCGAGTACAGCGCTTCATAGGCAAGCAGGAAGTCCTGGTAGGACTTTTCCGCGGCGGCCATGTCCCGGCGCGCCACCTCTTCTTGCAACGTTTGGATCTTGGCCTTGGCCTCTTTGAGATAACGGTCCACCTCGGAATCCTTGATCTCCAGCGGCTTTCCCGGTTTGGGCGCTTCCTTCTCTTTCTTGGCCGTCGCCGCCGGTCCCTTGAGCGGAGTCAGCGCGCCGGTCTTGCTGAACGGATCGCGGCGGCCCTTCGCGGTGACGCCGCGGGTTCCCGAACCTCTGGCGTCGCGATCGTCCTTGGCCAGATGGACGCGAAGCTTGTCATCGGCGGTCGCGGCTTCAACGACGCGGCCGAACTTGTCCACCCAGAACCGGGTCAGCGGAGGGAGCGGGCGGCGATCCCAGCCGCTGATCGTGACCGGGTTCACGCGAAACGTCTTCTCCAGCACCGGCAGATCGGCCATGGCCGTGACGATCACCTCGACCGGGGCCGGGGTCTCTTCTTCCGTCTTTACCTTGAGACGGATGGTCCGCGGTTGGGCCAGATCGCCCCCCTGTCGCAGCTTGTAGAACAAGGGCTGCACGAACGGCCAGAAAGGCTCCGTGCTCGACATTTCAAGCTCCCGGCGCTCCGCCGTGTCATCGGCCCCGGGCAATACGATTTCAACGGACCTTCGATCCAGGTCGGGAAACGTCCGGATGGTTTGAGTCAGTTTGGCGCCGTTGACGACGATCTGCACGTCCATGGTGAAGACGTCGAAATCCTCCTCCAGCTCTCCGGTCGCCATTTCATTGATGATCAGCGATTCTTCGCCACCGTCGTCCTTATGCGTGTAATCGTATTCGGCTTCCAACAGATACTCGTACTTCGTGAAGCGCTTGGGGATGGTGGAGATGCGTTCGTGAAAATAACCCCGATGTTCTCCATCCTGGATGACCTTGTACCAGCTATCGATGAGGGCCGGAACCGGGACGCGCTGCTCCTGATCCTGGTCCTGGCCCAAGAGCGGGAACGGAAGGAACAAGGCGGCCAGCGAAACCGTTAGACGGCGCATGACACCTCCCCGACGGCGCATCCGGGGGGCTCGGGGGGGGACCGTTACGGCATGCGCCGAGCCATGGCCAAGAGTCCCACAAGGCGTTCCTGCGGATGCGCGCAAGCGTAGATTGAATTATAGGCCGGGGGGCAAGGGTGTCAAATGATAAGGCGACCCCTGGACGCCCCCCGGCCGGAACCGGTACACTTCCGGCCGGTTCATGCTCCTGCTGATCGACCATTACGATTCATTCACCTACAACCTCGTTCAGGCCTTCGGGGCTTTGGGCGCGACGGTCGATGTCGTTCGGCACGATCGCATTACCGTCGCGGCGGCGCTGAGGCGTCGCCCGCGCCGGCTCGTTCTTTCTCCAGGGCCCCGAACGCCTCGCGAAACGGGCGTTTCAGGAGACGTCGTCAAGGCGTTCGCCGGGTCGATACCCATTCTGGGAGTCTGTCTGGGCCATCAGGTAATCGCCGGCGTATACGGCGGCCATGTGAGGCGAGCCGACCGGCCCGTCCATGGGAAGACCAGTCCTATTTTTCACGATGGCCGCGGCCTGTTCGCGGGCCTCGACAACCCCTTCCTCGCCATGCGCTATCACTCGCTCATCGTGGAAGAGCCGTCACTCCCTCCCGAACTGGAGGCCACGGCGCGCACCGAACAGGGAGATCTCATGGCGCTGCGCCATCGCCGCGACCCCATCGAGGGGGTCCAGTTCCACCCGGAAAGCTATCGGACGGACGCCGGACTGGCGTTGCTACAGAACTTCTTGCGTTTTTGAGCGTAGATTCGATATTCACGTTGGCGCTCGCTTCAAGCGGAATAACCTCGCCACAAGCGGTGGGCTTGGTTACATTTGCCGGCTGTCAAAACGCTGAAACGCTAAGTACCGCCACCCGCAAATGAATGACCAGATTGCGGGTGGCGGAGTCCGACGTCCAAGGTCCTAAGTCCAACGTCCGGGTCCCCTTCCGACTCCCCCTGGAGGAGTGTGAGGGGGATCCAGACTTGGGACGTGGGACTTCGGACTTGGGACTCCGCGCCCCATAATAACCGGACAGCTATCTCTGGGGCGCGGCACTAAGCGACCAGGACTCAAGGGAACGTCAGCGTTTGGCGTCTTGGCGGTTCGGTATTCGGGATTCAAGACCCCCGAGGAATGAATGACCTCTTCGTTGACCGGGGAATGGGCGCTCGTATTGGGCGCGTCCAGCGGATTCGGCGAAGCGACGGCGCGGGAGTTGGCGCGCCGGCGCATGAACGTCGCCGGCGTGCATCTGGACCGCAAAGCCACCCAGCCCCACGTGGACGAGATCGTGGCCGCGATCCGCGCCGCCGGCGGTCGGGCGGAGTTCTTCAACGTCAACGCGGCGGACGGAGCGAAGCGCCGGGAGGTCCTGGAGGCCCTGGCGCCCGCGCTGGAAGGAAAGCGCTTCCGGACGGTCCTCCACTCGCTGGCGTTCGGAACTTTGAAGCCGTTCTTCGCGGAACGTGAAGAGGATCGGATCAACAAGTCGCAGTTGGAAATGACCGTGGACGTCATGGCGCACAGCTTGGTGTACTGGGTTCAAGACCTGTTCGCCCGGAAGATGATCGGCCATGGATCCCGCCTCTTCGCGATGACGTCGTCCGGTTCCAGCCGCATGTGGACGAGTTATGGAGCGGTGTCCGCGGCGAAAGCCGCGCTGGAGTCGCACATCCGGCAGATCGCGGTGGAACTGGCGCCGCACGGGATTTCCGCCAACGCGATTCGCGCCGGGGTCACCGACACCCCTTCCTTGCGGAAAATCCCCGGCCACGAAGAGATGATCCGGCTGGCGACGGAGCGAAATCCCGGAAAACGGCTGACGACCCCGGAGGACGTGGCCCAGGCGATCGCCGCTCTTTCCGCGAACGCTTCGGACTGGCTGACCGCCAACGTCATTTCGGTGGACGGCGGGGAATTCGTTGTTTAGCCGCCCGGACGCGATTGACTCGCCCCGGCCGTCCGCCTAAGATAAGCCGCGCTCGATTCTCACGGGAGCCGCGATGAATGCCGTTGTCATCCGCCTTTTCCCTCTAGGCCGACTCGCGCTCCCGATCCTGGTTCTTCTTCATTCGGCGGGCTGCGATTCCAAGCCTTCGAGCGCCTCCAAGGGAGAAACGGCGGCCCTTCCCGCCGCCGGAGCCGCGGCCTTCGACCCTCTCGCCTACGCGCGCCAACTCCTCGCCGAAGCCGGCTATCCGAAAGGGAAAGATTTTCCCAAGCTCGAGATCCTCTACAACACGGACGAAGGACACAAGAAGATCGCGGCCGCCATCCAGCAGATGTGGCGACAAAATCTGGGAATCGACGTCGAACTGCGCAACAGCGAATGGAAGGTCTATCTCGACGACATGTCCCAGCTCCGATATCAGGTCATGCGGCGAGGGTGGATCGGAGACTATCGGGATCCAAACACGTTCATCGAGGTGATGACGAGCGCGAGCGGCAACAACAATACGGGATGGGCGAACGCCGATTACGACCGGCTCGTCAAGGAAGCCGGAGCCGAACCCGATCGGAGGAAGCGCCTGGAGCTCTTCCGCCAGGCGGAAGAGATTCTCATGCGCGAACTGCCCGTCATGCCCATCTACTTCTATGTGTCGAGCTGCGCATGGAAGGACAGCGTCAAAGGGGTGTACCCCAACATCCAAGACATCCATCCCCTCAATGAGGCGTACGTCGAGGGCAAGGACACGCTCGTCATCAACAACGCGGCCGAAATCCAGACCCTGGATCCCGCGCTGGCCCGCGGCGTTCCCGAGCACCGGGTCAATCTCTGCGTCTTCGAGGGCTTGACCAACTACGATCCGAAAACGCTGGACCCCCGGCCCGGGGTGGCGGAGCGCTGGGAGATCTCGCCCGACGGCACGAAGTACACGTTCCATCTGCGCGACTGCGCCTGGAGCGACGGCAAGAAGGTGACGGCGAACGATTTCGTGTACGCGTGGCGCCGCGTGCTGAATCCCGCCACGCCGACGGACTACGCGCATCAGCTCTACTACATCAAGGGCGCCGAAGCCTACAACACGAAGAAGACCGACGATCCTTCGACCATCGGGGTCCGGGCGAAGGACGACCGAACGCTCGAAGTGGAGCTCGAAAATCCGTGCGCCTTCTTCCTCGACCTCTGCGCGTTCTACACCTACTACCCGGTCCGCCAGGACGTCATCGATAAACACGGGACGAACTGGACGAGGGAGCAGAACTTCGTCTGCAACGGCCCGTTCAAGTTGAAGGAGTGGAGAGCCGCCGAATCCATCATGCTGGAGAAGAATCCCGCCTACTGGAACGCG
Source organism: Planctomycetota bacterium (assembly GCA_016209705.1). Lineage (GTDB taxonomy): Bacteria > Planctomycetota > MHYJ01 > MHYJ01 > JACPRB01 > JACQVR01. The sequence continues at coordinate 23,947 of JACQVR010000111.1, read as the reverse complement.
GAACGAGTGAAACAGAAATATGTCAAGTTCCTGCCCATCGACAACCGTTCGACGGCTTGGAACCTCTATCTGGAAGGCGCGTGCGATTGGGTCACGACGCTGCCGCTGGACCAGATCGAGGACATCATCAAGCGGCCGGATTATCGGGGCGACACGTACTTGGGAACGTACTATTATTCGTTCAACGTCACGAAAGGTCCTCTGATGGACCGGCGCATCCGCAAGGCGCTGGTGCTGGCGATCGATCGGGAAATCGTCGTCTCCAAGATCACCCGGCAGGGCCAGAAGCCGGCCTACCACTTCACGCCACCCATCTTTCCGGAGTATAAGAGCCCTCGGTTCGATGTGAGGGATTAACGCTCCGTGGTCGCCTTCCTCGTGCGCCGGGCGGTCGCCGGAATTCTCACGTTGTACGTCATCGCCACCCTGTGCTTCGTCATGACCCGCGTCGCTCCAGGCAGTCCCTTCACCACCGAAAAGACCCATCCTGAGATCATCCGCGCCTATGAAGCGTATTACGGCCTCGACAAGCCGGTGCTCGTCCAGTACGGGCGGACGATGTGGAACTACCTCCGCGGCGATTTGGGTCCCTCCATGTTTTACCGCGACAAGACGTGCAATGACTTCGTGTGGTCCGGCTTGGAAAGATCGCTCATCCTGGGCGCCCTCAGCGCGTTCCTGGCATTTCTGCTGGGAATCCCATTGGGAATTCTCGCTTCCGCCTGGCAAAACCGATGGCCCGATCATGCCGCCATGAGCGTTTCCATCGTGGGGATTTGCGTCCCGAACTTCTTGATGGGCCCGCTTCTGATCCTGTTGTTCACGTTCGTGCTCGGATGGCTCCCGTCCGCGCAATGGCCGGAAAACACGTCATGGAACGAATTGAGGAAACTCGTGATGCCGGCGATCACCCTGGCCATGGTGCATGTGGCGTACATATCACGCCTGGCACGGGCCGGCATGCTCGACGTGATCCATAAGGATTTCATTCGCACGGCGCGCGCCAAGGGACTTCCGGAGTGGACGGTGTTCCTCAAACATGGATTCAAGAATGGGGTGACCCCGGTTGTGTCCTACGCGGGACCGATGGTCGCCGTTCTGGTGACAGGATCGTTGGTGGTGGAAAAGGTCTTCGCCATCCCGGGCCTGGGCCAGCATTTCGTAACATCGGCCACAAACCGAGACATGAACTTGATCATGGCGTGCGTTCTCGTCTACAGCGTCCTGGTCATCTTGTTCAACACGCTGGTCGACGCCGCCTACGCATTCATCGATCCCCGAGTGAGGGTCAGCTGATGAGCCCGCTCGCTGTGAACGCCGTGGATTACGGGGCGGCACCGGCGAGCCGCTCACCGTCTCAAATGGCGTTTCGGCGGTTCCTGAAGAACCGCAAGGCGGTGATCTCCATGATCCTCTTGGCGGTCATCGGGTTGGCCACCCTCTTGGTCCCCTGGCTGACCCCGTTCGATTACCGGATCAGCGATTGGGATTACACGTACGGTCCGCCGAACGCCCGGTACTGGATGGGCACGGATTCAAACGGCCGCGATCTGATGTCCCGCGTCTTCATCGGTGGGCGTGTTTCGTTCGCGGTGGGATTCCTCGCTACGACCGTGAGCGTGATCATCGGCGTGGCATACGGCGCCACCTCGGGCTTCCTCGGCGGCAAGGTCGACCTTGTGCTGATGCGGTTTGTGGACATCTTATACGGCCTTCCTTACATGCTCATCGTCATCATCGTCATGGCCCTGGTGAGGTCCAAGGATTTGATGATCGTGTTCTTGGTGTTGGGGCTCTTCGGCTGGCTGACCATGTCCCGCATCGTCCGCGGGCAGGTGCTGTCGCTCAAGGAGCGCGAATTTGTCGAGGCGGCGCGCGGCTTGGGGACCGGCACGTCTTCGATCATATCCCGCCACATGATTCCCAATATCTTGGGGCCGGTCATCGTCTATACCACGCTTTCCGTTCCCTCGGTCATGCTCCAGGAGTCCTTTCTGTCCTTCCTGGGACTGGGCGTTTCCGAGCCCGAAACGTCCTGGGGCGTGCTGATCAGCGAAGGCGCCGGCGGCATCAGCGGCGGAGCCGGCTACTGGTGGCTGATTGTCTTCCCCGGCGCCGCCCTGGCGATTACGTTATATTGCCTCAACTCCATCGGGGATGGCCTTCGCGATGCGTTCGATGTGCAGCAGAGGTAGGGATGCGGAGTTCCAAGTCAGAAGTCCGAAGTTCGAAGTCATAGGAGATGGGGAGATTCAGGGTGATCGGGAGAGGCGGATGAAGAGACAACACGAATACGAATCCCCCTATCTCCCCACCTTCACGATCTCGATATCTCCCGAAAATCTTCTCTGTGCCCTCATGACGCGATTTCGCTTTTTCTGGCTGCTGATGCTCGTCGCCTGCGACGGCCCCAAGCCACCCGCGCCCGTCGAAATCTCCGCGGAAGTGGAAGAAGCCCGCCGCCTCCTTTCCGAGGCCGGCTTTCCGCAGGGCAAGAATTTTCCCAAGCTGGAACTCCTCTACAACACGGCCGAATGGCATAAGAAAATCGCGGCCGCCGTCCAGGAGATGTGGCGCGCGCGCCTCGGAATAACGGTCGAGTTGCGCAACGCCGAATGGAGGGTATACCTCGATCTCGTCGCCAAGGCCGATTACGACATCGCGCGGCGAGGATATATCGGGGAATACATCGATCCGGAATCGCTCTTGTCCCTCTTTCTCTCGGACAACCTGTGGAACTCCACGGGGTGGAGTTCCCCCGAGTACGATCGCCGGATCGCCGCTTCGGATCGGGAAGCGGATCCGTCGAAGCGCTTCGCCCAGCTCGCGGAGGCGGAACGGCTCCTGCTTCGCGAAGCGCCCGTCGCCCCTATTTTTCACTATGTCAGCCATAACTTGATCAAACCCTTCATCAAAGGCGTCACCTCGAATCCGCGCGACATGCATCCGCTTCAAGGCGTCACGCTGGAGGGGCCCGGCCGTCCCGACGACGGCGTACTCATCTTCAATGCCGGGGAAGAGCCGCACTCGCTGGATCCCGCCATCTCCGACGACATTGCGGGACTCAAGATCCTGATGCATCTCTTCGAAGGATTGTTCAACTACCATCCTCGGGACGCCTCGCCGGTTCCCGCGGCGGCGGAACGATGGGACGTTTCCGCGGACGGCCGCACCTACACGTTCCACCTTCGTCCCGCGCGCTGGTCCAACGGCGATCCCGTGACCGCGGGAGATTTCGTGCACGCGTGGAGGAGAGTCGTCAACCCCAAGACTCCGACGCGATATAAGGAACGCATGTTCGTGATCCGGAACGCCCGCGCGGCGTCCAGGGGCGAAGCGCCGCTCGATTCGATCGGCGTCCGGGCCAAGGATGACCGGACCTTGGTGGTCGAACTGGAGCATCCCGCCCCCTACTTTCCTCAACTGCTGTGCCTGAATCTCTTTTATCCGGTGCACCGCGCGACCGTCGAAAAATATGGAGATCGCTGGACGGATCCGGAACACATGGTCCACAACGGCCCGTACCGGTTGGTCTCATGGAAGATGAATGACCGGAAGCTGTTCGAGAAAAATCCCCGATACCGGGCGGCCGACAACGTGAAGCTCGATAAATTCGTGTTCCTGTCTACTCCGGACGACGCGACCGCATTTCGGATGTACGAATCCGGTCAATGCCATTGGCTCTACCGGATCCCCGGAGAAGTCATGGATCGGGTGAAAGGACGACCGGACCACCTCGTCGGGCCATACCACGGATCCTACTTCTACGTGTTCAACGTGCGGAAAAAGCCGTTGGACGACCCGCGCGTCCGCCGGGCGCTGTCGCTGGCGATCGATCGAGAAAAGATCACGAAGTACATCCTGCGCGGCGGCGAGGCGCCGGCGCACCGTCTGACTCCCCTTCTCTACCCGGCGTATGACCTCAAATGAATCCCGCGGTTGCGGGACCCGCGCCTATCGTTTCACCCGGACCCGATTCAGGTTCCAGCCCGGGAGCACCTGGACATGCGGCTTCGCCGCGACGAAATCGCCGCCTCGCAACAAGGGCACCAACCACGCCTCGTTGAGCAGCGTCGCTTCTCCCTTCTCGCGTCCTCCCGTCACGAGGTCGAGGAATCCCAGCGGATCGCCGGGCTCGGGCACCCAGGCGACCAACGCCACGTCGTACTCTCCCGTTTCAAGCGCCTGAAGATAGGCCGGCCATTCCCGCGCATCGACGCGGATCCGCACGGCCAGGTTTTCTTCGAGTTGCTCCTTCAGCGCCTGCGCCACCGCTTCCGCTTCGAATCCTTTCCAATAGAGGAAATTGATCCGGGGAAATTTGGAGAGATCCGGCGATTCGGCCACCAGCGCCGTCAGCGCCGCCGCCAGGTCCCGAGCGGGAGCCGAGCACCCGTCCCCGCCCGTCATGCTCGTTCTCTCTTCCGCCCCCGGCCACGCCGATTTCACCAAACGCGCGCGATCGATCGCTTGCGCGATGGCCCGCCGCACCGGCGCCTTCGAAAAGGGATCCCGCGCGGCGTTGATTCTGAGACAGATCGCCGGGCCGATCGCCGCGGTCCGCAGTTCGCCCGATTCCCGCAGCGATTCCAGTCGCTCCGGAGGAACGAGAGGGCGATCGAGCCAATCCAGCTCGCCCCGTTCATACAACGGCCATGCCTCCGCCGGCCGATCCAGCATTCGAAGCAAGATCCGCGGGGGACCCTCCGACGCCCCGGCCCGCACGAGCACCATTTCGTCCCGCGTCCATTTTTCCAGCCGATAGGGGCCGCAGGTGACCAGATGCTGCGGTTGCGTCCAGCGATCGCGATTCGCCCGCACGACATGCTCCGGAACGGGAGCGAAGGGAAGCGTGGACGCCCGCTCCACGAATCCCGGCGCCGGCCTCTCGAGCGTCACCCGCAACGTTCGCGCCTCCGGAGCTTCGATTCCGACCGAAGCCTCGGTGACGTCGGCGCGCCGAGCGGCGGCTTCCAAGGCCTGCTGAAGATCGGCTTTCACCTCCTCATCGGCTTCCTGGGCCGCCGCCTTCCGCAGCGACGCCGCGTGGCGCGGCGACGCGACCGCCAGGGCCAGCGCCCCGATCTCCTTGCGACCCGTGGGACCTTCCGTATCGTAAGCCAGGAGGAGGTCGGCCAGCCGCAGAGAATCGGTGTACGCCCTGGCCTGGCGAATGTGCCGGAATGAAAACGCCCACGGGCTCCCCGTGGAAGGCGTGAGACACCGAAGCCACGCGAATCGGTAGTCGGACGCGGTCACCGCGCGGCCGTCGCTCCACGCGATTTCCGGAAGATGAAACGTCACGACCTCGCCCGCGACCTCGGATTTCGCGGAAGCCAGTCCGGCGAACAGCGCTTCCGCGACGCGCCGCTCTGGGGTCGAAACGGCCAGCGCGGGATCGATGACGCGGACGGATCCCCACGCCGCGCGCAATGGCTCCTCCTGCCACGCGAGGAGCGCCGTCCAGAGAAGCGTGACGGCTCCGCTCATGACCATCCCTCCGCCCGCCGCAGGCGCGCCACCAGCCAGATCAACAGGCCCGCTCCCACGCCCAGCGCGACCCATCCGTGCGGGCGCAGCAGGAGCGCCGTTCCTATACCATACATCAGGGAGTAGATGGCGGCGACGCCCATCGCCCAGAAACCCAGGATCCGCCCGAGGGAGAGGGACGGCCGCACGTCCGGATAGCGGGCCGACAGCGGCCTCCACCCGGGACCCGGCGGGCGTACTTTCCGATAGAACGCTTCCAGGCCCTGCATCGGCACCGGTTTCGTCGCGAACGTCACGACCGCGACCGGCAGAAGGCTTCCAGCCAGGATGAACAACAGTCGCGTCAGGGGATTGAACTCCCACCCCAGGGCCGTCAAAACAGGCACCACGAGAAACGTCATGAGCGGAGACGCGATCATCGCCGTGATCTCGCTCCACGCGTTGATCCGCCACCACAACCACCGCGCCGCGAAAACGAAGCCCACGGCCGCCGTTCCGCCGAGGACCTTTTCGAACGCCGCCACCAGATCCGAGCTCAGAAACGCCGTCACCACCGCTCCCGCAATGACCAGCACCGTCGAAAGGCGGGAGATCCTCAGATAATGCCGTTTGCTGCCGTCCCGTTTGATGAATCGGCGATAGAAATCGTTCACCAGAAGCGAACCGCCCCAGTTCATGGAGCCCGCCAAGCTGGCCATGAACTCCGCGAAGAACCAGGCCACGATCAGTCCCCGCAGCCCCGCGGGAAGATAATCTCGGATCATCAAGGGATACGCGGCCTGGGGATCCGCCGCCGGAATCACCACGATCGAGGCCAGCGCGACCAGGATCCACGGCCAGCTCCGCACGGCGTAATGGGCCACGTTGAACCAGAGCGTCGCGTAGACGGCTTCGCGCTCGTTGCGGCACGCGACCATGCGCTGCACCAGGACGCCGCCCCCGTCCGTGTTCTTCCACGCCCACCACTGGACGAGAAGAGCGGCCAGACAAAACAAGAGTCCGTCTCCTTCCAGCGGGAGAAACGTCGTTTGCTCGGCGGGAACGCGGGCGGCGATCTCGCTCAGTCCGCCCGCGGCGTTCACCGAGACGACGGCCAACACCACGGAGCCCCCGATCGCCACGACGAACTGGACGGCATCGGCGGCCACCACTCCCCACAGGCCGGAGACGATCGCGTACAAACCGCCCAAACCCGCGCAGGCGAGGATCGCCGTGGTCCGATCCACCCCGGTCATCACGGTCGTCACGGTCGCCAGTCCGGTAATCCCCCAGGCGCCGGCCTGAAAGCAATTGTAAAGGAGCCCCCAGTAGAGCGCCTTGAACCCGCGCAAACCCGCCGCGGACGCGCCGCCGTACCGGGCCTCGGTCAGCTCGGCCTCCGTGATCACGCCCGAACGGCGCCACAAGGGAGCGAAGAAAAAGATGGTGAGCACCGTGCTGATGCCGAGCCCCCACCACTGCCAGTTGCCCCAGATGCCTTTCGAGCGCACGTAGCTGGCGACGAGGAGCGGTGTGTCCGAAGCGAAGGAGGCGGCGATCATCGACGTGCCGGCGACCCACCAGCGGAGTTTTCGGCCCGAGACGAAGTAATCCTCCAGGCCCCCTTCGACCCGGCGCTTCTGCCAGAGCCCCACGCCGACAATGAAGGCGCCATAGCAGGCCACGACCGCCCAGTCGATGGAGGTCACCCGAGATCGGCCTTTCCCTTCCGCGCGCTTCCGCGGATCACATCGCCACCGGAAGCTTTCCGTTCATGGGGATCTCGCCCGCGAGCGCCCGGGCGGCGGCCCGCTGCGACGCGTCGCTCGCGTCATACAGGCACACCGCCGCCGGAGCGGCAACGTCCTGATGGACATAGGGGCTTCCGAACGCGACCGCCACGACGTGCCGGACGGCTCCAAGCTCGCGGCGGGCGCGGGCCAGCGCTTCGGGGTCCGCTTGGATTCGGCCGGAGAAGGCGCGCACCTTGACGCACAACGCCAGAATGCCCGCGTCCGCTTCCTCGGATAGCATTCCGCGCCGCTCCAGTTCGCCGCGAAAGGCGGCCAGCGGATCATCGTCCGTCACGATCGCCAGTTTCGCGCGTTGATGAAGGACCGGTTCGCCTCGCACGCGCGTGACCGAAGCCTCCGCGATCTCCTGGGCCGCCCGCCGGTTGGCCTCGCATCCCACGACATGTTCGACGCGCTCGACCGGCACGATCCGCTCTTCGAAGAGACCGCATTTTCGCTTCGCCTCGAAGATGCGCTCCACGGCTCGATCCAGCGCGCCTTCGTCCAGGCCGCCGGTTTCCACGGCGCGAACCAGCGCCTCGATGGCGCTCGCGGGATCCTCCGGACACAGGAGGAAGTCGCACCCCGCGCGGGCCGCGAGCACGACGGCGCCTTCTTGAGAATAGTGTTTGGTGATCGCCCCCATCATCAGCGCGTCGGTCGCGACCAAGCCGCTGCATCCCCATTCCTGCCGCAAGAGCCTTTCCACCACCGACTCGGACAGCGTCGCCGGCCGCTGGGGATCCAGCGAGGCCGCCACGATATGAGCGACCATCACGGAATCCAGGTCGGAGAGCGCGTCCCGGAACGGAGCCAGGTGAGGTCCGGGATCGTCTACGGCGGGAAGCTCCAGATGCGAATCGATCGAGACATCTCCGTGGCCGGGAAAATGCTTCCCGCAGGCGATCGCGTCCTGCGAGCGGCATCCCTTCGCGAACGCCCGCCCCAGTCGGGCGGCCGCGCCGGCGTCGCCGCCGAAGGAACGAACATTGATGATCGGATTATCCGCGCGAACTTGAAGGTCGAGCACCGGCGCCAGGATCCACGGAACTCCCAGGGCCTTGGCCTCGTGCGCCGTCACCCGACCCTTGAGTTCCGCCAGCCGTTCCGAGCCGGCGGCTCCCACGGCCATGTTGGAGGGGAGGACCGTGGCCCCGCGAACCTGCTGGCCCACTCCGTTCTCGTAGTCGGAGCCGACGAGAAGAGGAAACTGAGCCAGATTTTGGAGCCCGTTCACGAATGGCGCCGTCTCGAAGACCGTTCCTCCGAACAGGACCACCCCTCCGATGCCCTGCCGCACCAGGCTCGTGATGCGTTCGAAATCCGGTTGATCGAATCGGAAGTCGGCGCAGATCATCTGCCCCGCTTTTTCCCTCAGACTCAGGTGAGGCATGGAACGGATCATGGCCGGCCTCCCGCGCGCACGATTTTTCCGGCGATGACGGCGCGGCGCGCGCCCGTCGCCGACGGCAGCGTGTTCGTGCGGCCGCGGATCGCCTCGACCGCGAGCAAGGCGAACGCCGCGGGCTCCTTGGCCATAGGATCCACGCCGTAGACGATGGAGGGCCGCACGGCCGCCGGAAAGAGCATCCATTCGAGATGACGCGTCAGCACGGAGTTCAGCGCGCCCCCTCCGGACACGATCACTTCCTCGAGCGGCACGGGCACGAAACGGGCGATCGCTTCGGCGATCGCGCGCGCCGTGAAGTAGGTCAACGTGGCGATCGCGTCGTTCGGCCTCCGGCGAAGGACGCTTCCGCAGCGGCCCTCCACATAGGAGCGGCCGAACAGCTCGCGACCAGTGGATTTGGGGGGGCGCCTCGAAAAATAGGGATGGTCGAAAAGTCGGAGGAGCAGGTCCCGATCGACGCGACCCCGCGAGGCGCGCTCCCCGTTGCGATCAAATCCCCGGCGCCCTCCCGTGACGAGGCGGACCGCCTCGTCGATGAGGCAATTGCCGGGGCCCGTGTCAAAGGCGAGGGGAAGGACCCTTCCTCCCACGACGGTCAGGTTGGCGATGCCTCCCAGGTTCAGCAGCGCCCGCGGCCGCGGCGCGTGGCCGAATACGAACTCGTCGAAAAACGGGACGAGCGGAGCGCCTTGACCGCCCGCCGCGATGTCCCGCGGCCGGAAGTCGGCGACGACGTCGATGCCGGTTTCTTCCGCGATCACGGCCGGTTCGCCGATTTGCAGCGTATGCCGCCCCGAATCATGATAGACGGTCTGGCCGTGGGATCCGATCACGAGGACACGCCGAGGCAAAATGCGCGCGGACCGCAGCAGCCTTCGGGCGGCGCTCGCGAAGCGCCGTCCGATGCGGAAATTCGCCTCGCTCAGCTCCGCCGCCGTCGCCGTCCCGAGCGACAGAAGTCGCTCGCGTTCCCGACGCGGCAGAGGGTCCGTGCGATGGGCCAGCACGCGCAACGTCCGGCCGGGGCCGATGCGCACCAGCGCCGCGGAAACACCGTCGGCCGACGTGCCGGACATCAGTCCGACCGCCAGAACGCCGTCTCTATTCATGCTCCAGCGCCTTCCGCAGGAAACCTCCGCATCGGCGCAAGATCCGTTCGGCCTCGCGCGCGGTGCATCCGCGGCGCAGCATGACGACGGCCGCCTTGACCCGGCCGTCGGTCTGCCGGAGCGCGCAGCGAACGGCGCTCGGGCTCGCGCCCGTCAACTCCAGGACGATTCGCCGCGCGCGCGCGCGCAGCTTGGCGTTGGTGGGCTGCACGTCCACCATGAGATTCTCGTGCACTCTCCCGAGCCGCGCCATCACCCCGACCGTGATCATGTTCAGGACCAGCTTGGTCGCCGTGCCGGCCTTCAGCCGCGTCGAGCCGGCGATCACTTCCGCTCCGACGTCCAACGTGATGCGCACGTCCGCCTGGTGGGCGCCCACCGGGCTACAGGAGAGGAAGAGACGCGCGGCGCCCGCGCGCCGCGCCGCCTCAAGAGCGCCGCGGACGAACGGAGTCACGCCGCTGGCGGCGATTCCCATGACCGCGTCTTGCGCCCGCACGCCTTTCAGGGCTCGCGCGCCCGCGCCGGCGTCATCCTCCGCTCCTTCCACGCTGCGGATCACGGCGCGCCGCCCCCCGGCGATCACGGCCCGCACCAGGGAGGCCGGAGTGCCGAACGTCGGCGGACATTCCGCCGCTTCAAGGACGGCCAGCCGGCCGCTGGTGCCCGCTCCGACCAGCCACAAGCGTCCGCCCCCCTCCAGTCGGCTCACGATCAACCGGATGGCGCGCGCGATGGCCGCCGCGCGGCGGCCCACGGCGGCGGGCACGCGCGCGTCTTCGCGGTTGACCACCTTCACAAGCTCCGGGATCGAAAGTCGATCCAGCTCGCGCGTCCGCCGGTGGCGGCGCTCCGTGCGAGGACGGTGATTCATGCGCGCGATCCGGCCTTGACCGGGCGAACGCGGAGCATCGCGGTCTGGAGGCGCCTCGTCGCTTCGCGCAGCGTCTCCAACTTCTTGCAGAAGCAAAAACGGAGGAACCGGCGCCCATCCCGCGGATTCTGGTAGAAGGAGCGGCCGGGCACGGCCGCCACGCCGACGTCCTCGACCATCCATCGCGCGCATTCCGTGTCCGTGCGCCGGCCGAAGCCCGTGATATCCACCATCACGTAGTAGGCGCCGCGCGGTCGCGCGGCCGGCGCCAGATTCGCCGCCACCAACCCCTCGAAAAACGCGTCGCGCCGTTCGGCGTATTCCGCGGACAACCGGTTCGTGAACGAACCGCCTCGGGCGAGGATCTCGGCCGCCGCCTCCTGAAGCGGATGCGGAGCTCCCACGGTCAGGAAGTCATGGACCTTGCGGATCGCGTTCGTGATCCGCGGCGGCGCGAGAGAGTACCCCAGCCGCCATCCTGTGACGGAGAACGTTTTGGATAGGGCGCTGATGGTGATCGTCCGCTCCGCCATGCCCGGCAGCGTCGCGATCGACACGTGTTCGGCGCCGTCGTAGAGAATGTGCTCGTAAACCTCGTCGGTGATCGCCAGCGCGTCGTATTTCCGGCACAGCGCGGCGATGAGCGCCAGCTCCTCGCGCGCGAACACCTTGCCGGTCGGATTGTTGGGCGTGTTCAGGATGACGGCTCGGGTGCGGGACGTGAAGGCGCGACGGAGGGCCGTGTCGTCAATCGTCCAATCCGCGCCGTTCGACGGAGGGATCAGCTTCACGAATTTCGGCCGGGCCCCGGAAAGGATCGCGTCGGGTCCGTAATTTTCGTAGAAAGGTTCGAAGATGATCACCTCGTCCCCGGGATTCAGCGTGGCCATCAACGCCGCGATCATCGCTTCGGTGGCGCCGCAGGTGACGACGATCATGGTCTCGGGATCGGCGCCCAGGTGCGCATATTTGGCGGCCAGGGCGTGGCGAAGATTTTTCGAGCCCCACGTAATGGCGTACTGGTTCAGATCGGCCTCGATGGCGCGGCAGGCGGCCTCCTTGAGCTCCCGAGGCGCTGGAAAATCGGGAAATCCCTGAGCGAGGTTGATGGCGCCGTGCCGGTCGGCCAGACGCGTCATCTCGCGGATGACGCTCTCCGTGAAGCGCGCCGCCCGTCGGCTGACGAAGGTTCGGGACATGCCGCTCGCTGACCCCCTTCCGCACTTCTGTTACAAAACATTTTCAAAACATTTCGTAACGTTACAAAATATATTCAAAATATATCGTAACAATCAGGGGGGCGGCGCGGAAGGGGCGGCGGAGAGATTCTCGAAGCGGGTGTACTCCTTGATGAAGGCGAGGCGGACGGTGTCCGTCGGGCCCGTGCGGTTCTTGGCCACGATGATGTCGCACGTGTTCTTGTGCTCCGAATCGGGATGGTAATAGTCCTCCCGATACAGCAGCATGACCACGTCCGCATCCTGCTCGATGGCGCCCGATTCGCGCAGATCCGAAAGCATCGGCGTCTTGGCTTCCCGTCCTTCGGGCTGCCGATTCAATTGAGCCAGGCACAGCACCGGAATCGCCAGCTCTTTGGACATCGATTTGAGCTGGCTGGAAATGAGCGCGATCTCGCGCTCCCGGCTGTCGGCCTTGGCGTGCACCTTCTGAAGGTAATCGACGGCCACAAGCCCCACGTCGTGCTCGGCCTTCATGCGGCGCGCGCGCGCGCGCATTTCCAGGATCGACAGATCCGCGCTGTCGTCGATCAGGACCGGCGCGTCTTTGAGCACCCCGGCGCCCAGGAGCAGCTTCTGGTATTCCGCCTCGGCCAGCATCCCGGTCCGCAGGCGATGGGAGTCGATCCGGCAATGGGAACACAGCATCTGCTGGGCGATCTGCTGCGACGCCATTTCCAGGCTGAACATCAAGACAGGTTTCTTCAATTCCACCGCCGCGTGCTCCAGCATCCGCATCGCCAGGCTGGTCTTCCCCATCGAGGGCCGGCCGGCCACGACGTACAGATGCGCGGGCTGTAGCCCGGACAGGAGATCGTCCAGATCATAGAATCCCGTCGACAGGCCCAGGAGCCGCGACTTGCGGTCATGGATGTCCTGTATCTGCTGGAAGGTTCGCTTCAGGATGGCCTCGAGCGTCTCCACATCGCGCGTCCGGCGCCGGGCGGCCACCTCGAAAATCAGCGACTGCGCGCGGTCCAGCAACGCGTCAGGATCTTCGCCCCGCTCGCTCGCCTCCCGCACGATGGCCGTGCACGTGCCGATGAGCTGCCGGAGGATCGCCTTCTCCCGTACGATGCGCGCGTATTCGGTCGCGTGGGCGGCGGTCGGAACCTGTTCCACGAGAGAGGCGCAGTACTCGATGCCTCCCGCGGCCTCCAGCGTGCCGCGCCGCTCCAGCTCGGCCTTCACGGTGACGAGGTCGCACTTGCGCTGAGTCAGGTACAGATCGACCAGCGCCTCGAAGACGAACTGATGACTCTTTCTGTAGAACGCGTCGGCATCGAGGATCTCGATCACCTCGCCGACGGCGCCGGAATCCAGGAGCATCGAGCCCAAAAGGGCCATCTCGGCTTCAAGATTCTGGGGCGGAAGCCGTCCCAGCAGGACGTCTCCCGGGGAAACGGACGTGTCCGAAACCATGCATCACCTCTCTCCACGACCGCGCGCTCGAGATCCCGGGCGACCTCCCCGGCTATGCCCCCGGTTCGGCGGGCTTCTCCTCCGGGGCAGCGGGCGCGTCCGACTTCTCGCCGGGGGAGGCCGGCGTCTTGGACGACAACACCCAGAGTTTGAGCTTGGGCTTCACGTCGCGATGGAGGTCGATGGTCACCTCGTACGTCCCCACCTGCTTGATCGGCTCCGCGATCTCGATCGTCTTGGGCTCCACTTTCAACTGCTGATCCTTCAGCACTTCGGCGATCATCGTGGGGGTCACCGATCCGTAGAGCCGGCCTTCTTCATTGGTGTTCACCTCGATCGAGACGCTCGTAAGCTGTTCGACCTTTTCGGCGATCAGCTTGGCGTCGGCGATGAGTTTGGCCTCCAGTTTCGCTTGCCGGCGCTTCTCCAGCTCGAACTCCTTGTACATCGTCGGCGTCGGCTTGGAGGCGAGCCGGCGCGGAAACAGATAGTTGCGGGCATAGCCGTCGCGAACCTCTACGATCTCGCCCCGCTTGCCCACCTTTTCCAGGTCGTGCCACAAGAGTATTTTCATCGGCCGTTCCTTCCTTTCGTATCCGCCGGGGGCTACAGTGCTCCGGTCCCCACATACGGCACCAGCGCCAGAAAACGGGCGCGCCGGAGGGCGAGCGTGGCCGACCGCTGATGGTAGGCGCAGTTGCCCGAGCGCTTGCGGGAGTAGAGTTTGCCCTGGCCGGTGCACAGCTTGAAGAGCGTCATGATCTCCTTATAGTCTACCGTGCCGACCTTGTCCCGGCAGAAGCGGCAACGGTTGTCCTTGCGGAATTTGGTGTACTTCTTGCCGCGGCGATCGTCGGACTCCTTGGCGGCGTGCTCCCGTTCGACTCTGGCCATCATGCGTGTCTCCTCGTGCTTGATGCGCATCAGAACTTGGTGTTTTCCTCAGCCGGCGGCGGTTCTTCCATCAACGCCTCCGGCGGCGGCGCTTCCCCGGCGTCCGCGGCCGCAGGTCCGCGGGCGCCGCCCGGGCTCCCCAGGAACTGGATCCGCTCCGCCGTGACGCGGATCCGGCTGCGCTTCTGGCCGTCGGGCTGCTCCCACCGGTCCTGCGTCAGCCGTCCTTCGACGAAAACGGGCCGGCCCTTCTTCAGATATTCGGCGCACAACTCCGCTTGGCGGGCCCACGCCACGATGTCGATGAACGCGACATCCTCTTTCCGCTCGCCGGTCTTGGACGTATACGAGCGGTTGATCGCGATGCTGAATTCGGAAACGGCCGCCCCCTGCGGAGTAAAGCGGAGCTCGGGATCGCGGGTGAGATTCCCGATCAGCAGAACCTTGTTCAAGCTGGCCATGAGCGATCTCCTTCACTCAACGGTGCCCGGCCGAAGCTTCACGGGGAACGCCTCCGCCCAGAAGCTCCCGCTTGGGCGGAACCGGTCCCGCGGTCTCGAAATCACGGGACGGCTCCTGGCGCAAGGGTCCTTCATGACGCAGAATCAAGGACCGCAGCACGACCTCCGAAAGCTGGAAATCGGCGCGGATCTTGCCGACGGCCTGCTCCGGAGCGTCCACGTAGACCAGCACGTACGTTCCCCGGGCGCATTTGCGCACCGGAAAGGCCAGCTTGCGCTCGCCCCACTTGCTGATCTGCACGACCGAGGCACCGTTCTTCTTGACAACCCGCTCGAGCTCCTCGACCACCTTCGGCCATTCACGCTGCGCGACCGTCGGATCCACGAGAAACATTCCCTCGTACGTTGGCATCACGCCTCCTTGCTAAAGCTCGATTCTAGGCACCCGATTGAACTGGGTCATCGATTTCTCAATGCCCACCGCGACCCAGGCCTTCACCGCCTCGACGGCCGTCGCCACCATCGCCTGCACGGCCTCCTGCTCCGATTTTCGAAAACGGCTCAGCACGTAATCCGGATGGGCCGCGGCTCCCGGTCCGCCCACGCCCAGCCGCATCCGCGCGTACTCCTGATGCCCCAGCGCCGCTTCGATCGATTTCAAGCCGTTGTGGCCCCCGCTGGAGCCCTTCATGCGAATCCGGAGGCTCCCCAGCGGAAGCGCGATGTCATCGCACACTACCAAGAAGTCACTCGGGTCGAAGCTCCCTCCGCGGGCTCGCAATTCCGGGATGACCCGCCCCGTTTCGTTGACATACGTCCAGGTCTTCACGACCCATACCCGGGAGCGCCCGAGTTTTCCCTCGGCCGTCCAGAATTCGAATCCGCCCTTGCGGTAATCGGCCCGGAGGTCGTCGGCGAGCGCGTCGGCCAACCGCCATCCGATGTTGTGCCGCGTTTCCCGATATTTTTCGCCCGGATTGCCGATTCCCAGGACTATTTTCATGCGCCCCGCTACTTCTTCTCCTCCTTCTTGGAGGCCGCTTTCTCTTCCTTCTTGGCCGCTCCCTCACCCTCTTCCGCCACCTCCTCGGCCTTTTCCTTCTTGATCAATTCCGGCTCCGTAGGTCCCGGCGTCACCGCGGCGGGCACGATTTCTTCCTCCTTGTGCTCCGTGACCGCCGCCACGACCAGGTCCGGATCCTGAATCAGCTTGACGCCGGGCGGCGCCGCGATGTCCCGGATCGTCAAATGCTGATCCTTCTTCAGATGGCTGACGTCGATTTCGAGCTTGTCCGGAATGGCCGAGGGCAGGCACTGGATCTTCAGAATTCGGATGTACTGATCCAGGACGCCGCCTTCCTCCTGCACGCCGACCGGCTTGCCCTTCACGACGAGGGACACATCGAGCGTCAACATTTCATCCATCGCCACCTTGGTGAAGTCCACGTGATAGACATGGTCCCCGAAATGGTCGTACTGGATCTCCTTGATGAAGACCCGGTCGCTGCCTTGAGGATGCGTCAAGTCCACCATCCGGGCTCCCCGTTTCAGAGCGCGCTCCAGTTCCTGGGACGCGATGAGCAGGTGAAGCGGCGATTCCTTCTTGCGCAACAGGACCACGGGCACGAGTCCTTGGCGGCGCTGGCGACGCGCGATGCGCGTCCCCACGTGTTCCCGAACCTCGGCCTTCAATTGGATGATTTCCATGGAAGTATTCCCCTTACACGAAGAGCGAACTCACGGATTCCGAACGGTGAATCCGGCGTATCGCCTCTCCCAAAAGGTTGGCGATGGAAAGAACCCGCAGCGGACCCGGATCCTTGCCTTCCACCGGGATGGTGTCCGACACGATGGTTTCCTTGATCTGCGCTTTGCGGATCTTTTCCGCGGCCGATCCAGCGAGCACCGGATGCGTCGCGCAGAGATAAATGTCCTTGGCACCGTGCGACCGGCAGGCGCGCGCCGCTTCCACGATGGTCGTGCCCGTGGAGATCATGTCGTCCACCAGGACGACATTCTTCCCGTTCACGTCGCCGATCACGTGCATGACTTCCGTCTCGGAGGGGCTGCTGCGGCGCTTGTCGCAAATGGCCAGCCCGGCGGCCAGACGCTTGGCGTACGCGCGGGCCATCTTGATGCCCCCCACGTCGGGGCTGACCACGACCACTTCCGTCAGCTCCAACGAGCGGAAATATTCGATCAGGACCGGAGCCGCGAACAAATGGTCTGTCGGGATGTCGAAGAAACCCTGGATCTGGGCCGCGTGAAGATCCACCGCCAGAGCGCGCGAAGCTCCCGCAGCGGTGATGAGGTTCGCCACCAACTTCGCGGTGATGGGAACGCGGCCCTCGGCTTTCCGATCCTGCCGGGCGTAACCGAAATAAGGCACGACGGCGGTAATGCGCTCCGCGCTGGCCCGCCTCAAACAGTCGATCAAGATGAGCAACTCCATCAAATGCCGATCCACCGGAGGACAGGTCGGCTGCATCACGTACACGTCCGCCCCCCGAACGTCCTCGAGCACCTTGCAGTCGATTTCGCCGTCCGGAAAGCGGCCGATTTCCGCCGCGCCCACCGGAAGATGGAGATAATCGCACACGCGCTGCGCCAGAGGACGGTTGGCGTTGCCCGAGAAAATGACCATCGAATTCTTCATTTCCTCACCCGTTTCCTCTGGGGCGCGTCCTCCGGACTTTCGCCGCTTTTCGAGGCGGTTCTTCCGCCTTATCCGCCGCCTGACGCATACGCAAGCTTCGGGCGGGCACCCCCGCCACCGTGTCGCCGGCAGCTACATCCCGTCCGGCCAGCACCACCGCGCCGGCGCCGGTCGTCGCTCCCTTCCCGACCCGCACCGGCGCCACCAAAACGGTGTTGGACCCGACGTGTACGCCGTCCTCAATCACCGTCTGGTGCTTCGAGCGTCCGTCGTAATTCGCGGTGATCGTCCCGGCGCCGATGTTCACTCCCTCTCCGAGCGAAGCATCCCCCAGATAGGCCAAATGCTTCGCCTTGGAACTCCGGCCCAGGCGCGATTTCTTTACCTCGACGAAATTCCCGACCTCCGCGCGATCCTCCAGCACGGTGCCGGGACGAAGGTGGGCGAAGGGACCCACGTCGCATCCCCGTCCGATGACGACGTCGTGCTCGATCACGGTGTACGGCCGCACCGTGGTATCGGGCCCGATCGTGACGCCGTCTTCGATGTACGTCGTCGAGGGATCCACGACGGCGACGCCGTTGTCGAGATGGAGTTCCAGCAGACGCCAGCGCAGGAAGTTGGTCGCCGCGACGAGATCGCGCCGCGTGTTGATTCCATAGATTTCGCACGCATCCGCGGACCGTTGCGTCAGGATGGCCTGGCCCCGGGATTTGAGCGCCGCCAGGACGTCCGTGAGATAGATTTCTCCCGACCGAGGGTTGGGCCGGATTTCCCGCAGGGCATCCCACAGCGCGGAGGCGTCGAAGGCATAGATCGACGAATTGGCCTCTTGAATTCGTTGCTCACTTTCCGAAGCATCCGCCTGTTCGACGATGCGTTCGAAGCCTCCGGAAGAATCCCGGACGATGCGGCCGTAGCCGCGCGGATCGTCCAGGCAGGCCGTCAAGACCACGCACGCCGCGCCGGACACGCGCCGGCGTTCCACCAGCGAAGCGAGCGTCGCCGGCATGACGAGGGGAGCGTCTCCCGGCATCACGAGCAGATCGCCTCCGAATCCCCGAAGGAATGGCTCGCAACACTGGACGGCGTGCCCCGTTCCCTTTTGTTCCGCCTGGCGCACGAAAACGACGCCCTCGCCGACCGCCGCCCGAACCGCCTCTTCCTGATGGCCGGTGACCACCGTGATTTCCTTGAGCCCGGCCGTCCGGACGGCTCGAAGGACATGGTAGATGAGCGGCCGGCCCAGGAGTTCCTGCAACACCTTGGCTCGTTCGGACTTCATCCTGACGCCCTTGCCGGCGGCGAGCAGGATGGCCTTCGCGTTTTCCAGCGACACCATGTCCCTGTCGTGGGAAAGAGTGCAAGTTTAAATAGGATGAATCGTCTTCCCGCGGCGTTCCCTCGCACGGCCCGCTACCACACGGCACCGCGCCCGCTCGCGGAGATCCTACCCGGAGGCGAAACGGCATCCTAAATCAGTCGTTCCGGAGGGTCAAGAAGAAAACCGGAGGCGTGGAAGTCGCTCGGCTGGCTGGTTTTCGCGATTTCTAAATGCGGCCGGGTCACCACCCAGAGGCCCGCATGGAATCGCGACCCCGCTCCAGGATCTCGCCCATCCTCCTATGGATGTCGCCCAAAAGCAGCGAAACTCCGATCCATGGAGCGTGTCCGTCCGGCGTTTTCCAAGCCGCGATCAGCTCCACGAGCGAATCCATGCGATCCAGCTCGGCACGCAGATTGTCGTAAAGATCCAACCACGTGATTTTTCGGATGTCGGTATCTCTTCCCGTCGCGGTGAAAACGAATTCCCGGAAGTCCCTTTCGGCGTTCTTGTCCTTCGTGCTCACAGCTGATCATTTCCATCTTCCCCTTCCTACGGCCTCGTTCCCCCTCTCTCACCATTCAGAGCATTCCCGGCAAAAGCCAATAAACGGCGCTCTTCCTGCCGCCACTCGCAAGTTGGTGACCGAATAGCGGGTGGCGGAGAAGTCCGAAGCTGCCTTCGCCGTCCGCGTCTCAGAACAACCTGCCACCTGTTTCTGATGCGCGGTGTCTACCCTAACAAGTAGATGCGGCTACCTGCCTCGCAGGCGGCGGTGCCTCCCACAACCGCCAACGCTGCGAATCTGCTGCAAGCCCTTCGCAGCAAGTTGCTTCATTCGGGCCCGGCAAGCTCTTCCCATGAACAAGCCGACCATACATAGGCCGACCGCCATCATCGGTCCGCGGTATGCCACGTCGCGAGGAACCGATGCGCTACAGCCCCCCACGCCATCGCCGGCGCTATGACGAATTCCGTCGTCCCATACGAGGCGAAAGCGCTTGAATTTACCCCAAGGGCCGACGTTTCCCGCTTTGTCCTTCGCACGCACCCTCCAAAATTTTTGAAAACGCGAGACGGAAAGCGGAAGGTCGATGCGGGTTCCGGACAGACCCGCTGCGGAAGCCTCGACATCCCGGAACATCGAATCGCGCGCCACTTCGATGTCGTACCGGAGCCGGGGATCCGCCGCATCCTCTGGAGCAGGCATCCAAGAAAATTCGACGTGGTCGCCTTCGGAATGCTCGGACATCAAATCACCAATTTCGGGGCTTTCCAGCGCGGGTGCGCCCGGCGCGGTCAAATCGCTGATGAAATCCGCTCCGAGTTCGTCCGCCGCATATTCGTACCAGGTTGGGGTCCCATCGACGCTCGGTGTGTAATTACCATCCGAATCCGCCAGGCGGTAGCGCCAATCATGGCCTCCCTCGTCCGCCGGGACGTATTCCACGCTTAAAGAGCCCTGGTTGCGCAGGGATGATGTGAGAATACTCCTCGGCCAGATATCCGTGGACGAAGGCTTGACCTGGATTTCGAGCAGAACGGACTGGCCCTCTTCAGGGTCGGTCACCTCGGCGGAGAAAACGATGGAGCCGTTTGTCGTACCCCCGTGCGGAATTTCCCCCCGAGGTCCCATTTGGCTTACGTTGACCGGCTCATTCGGAGGATGGCCGAAAATCGGCGGGGTAAATTCTTCTGCGCTTGTCGTGGCAAGATTGCCTCCGTATACATAAGCCTTGAAGCTCACCACACCTCCCGCCAGGAAGTATCGAGGATTCCTCATGGGCGCGCGCTGCACCCATTGATCCTCCAGAGGAGCGTACTCCAAACAGGAAGACTGTCCTTCCTCGTCGTTCCCGCCAATCGCATAAAGTCGATTCCTGAGCACGAGTGCGGACAGTGCGTATCGGCGGGCGATCACTCCATTGAGGTTCAAGGGAGCGCGGGGCGCCCACGCATCGTTATCGGGATCGTACGCGTAGCACCCGTCCAAGGCGCCGCCATTGTAGCCACCGATGGCATAGATTCGACGCAGCATGGGTACGGCCGCCGCCCCCAGCCATTGGGCCGCGACCGGCAGCGGGGCCCGCAAGGCGAGCGCGGGATCATCCGCCGCCGTATCCAGCACTTCCACGGCGCCGCTCAACCCGCGCGTTCCCCAACCGCCGATCAGGTAGATCCTGCTTCCAAGCACGGCGGCGGCGGCACGACGGCGATCTTCGGCTAGAGCTATGTTCAACGTGGTCCAGCGGTCGGAGGCGACCTCGTATCGATAGATCGTTCCGCTCTCGGTCGTCTGATTGCCGAACGAATAGATGAATCCATCACAATAGGCGCCCGCATTGTGGGTGCAGCTTTCGGGCATGTCGCTCAGGGAGGCCCACTGGTCCGCTACCGGATCATATCGGCGCGTGCTGAGTTGTGGACTGGGATACCCTCCCAAGAGGTATAGATACCGGCCGTCCGAGGCGGAACCGCCCCGATAGAAACTGGTTCCGGACGCGCGATCACGCCATGATCCCGCAGGCGTGTCTTGAGCCGCCACGGTGGTGGACATCACGCTCCACAGGAGCGCTTGGAAAGTCATTTTCTTGCCAAGAGACCTCATTGCTTCACCTTTTCCCTGTATGCGGCCTGAATCCTCAATCCCCACTTCATCTTTCCTCTCGCCGGACGGGCGGGAGCACAGGTGTCGCCTCTGCACCGGCACCACGCCCCCGCCCAGGAGCCGGCGGGTTTGCTGACCCGGTCCAAGCCAGCGCCGTACCGGTCAGCCCACCCTCCTCCCCTGGAACGCGGTCCAAGCATCGATGGCGAAGCGCTCCGCCGGGCGCTGCTTTGAAACGGACAACGCCGCTCATTCCCCCGTGCTCGCTTGAGCGGCTTCCTCCAGTTCTTCCCTCGATTCGTCTTCCTCCGTGTTGGGATCTTTCCGACTCAAGAATTGCACGCGATCAGCAAGCACTTCCAAGCGCGTTCTCGGCTGACCGTCCTTGCCGATCCACCGGCTCTGGCGCAACGTCCCGACCACCATGACGGTGCGTCCTTTCTTCAAGAACTGCGTGCACAGCTCAGCCAGCCGCCGCCATGCCGTGATCTCCACGAAAGAAACCTCTTTTCGCACCTCGGCGTTTTCCAACTTCTTCTGCCGGTTGACCGCCACCGACATCCGCACGTAAGGGATGCCGCCGGGATTCGTGTACCGCAAATCCGGATCCCTCGTGAGCCGGCCCACCAAAATCGCCAAACTGTAATCGTTCATCGAACGCTCCTTCCTGACCCCACCGCACCCATCCGCATCACGAGAAGAGCATTCGCACATCTCAGGCCACGAACCACAACGCATTCCCTTGACCTTCATGCAGTTACATGTAAGCCCAAACGGGTCTGATCGCAAGGTTTCATCCGGAAACCTTGGCGTATCCCCCAGAAATGAAGACCACAGCAATAATGATAGTGATGGCCCCGTGCAGGAATCCACCGAGCGTTCGATTCATGAGTTCGCATCAGGCTGCACCACTGCATCGCACGCGTTCTCGCCCACAGGACCGCTCCTCATTTGTTCGAGAATGTTCCGTGCAGGGCTCCCGCTACGCGGGAATCCCGCATGGACTTTTGGCCGCGGGCACTGAAGAGGTGAATGACGCGACGAGAATCCCTGGAAAATTTTTCCGCGCACGCCAAAATTTTGTTTGCCCGTCCGAATCGCGAGCATATAATTTTCAGCAATTCATAACTCGCAGAGGGGATCGGTGCATGTCCTTAGAATCAGCGCACCCCAAGGACAGCCGCTCTCCCCAACGACCCGGCGTGACTTCCGCCTAATCTACTAAGCCGTTCCGCGCCCTGGCCCTGGAGAGAGGGGTCCTGGGACCCGGGAACGGCGGAGGCCGCAGGGAGAATTCTCTTCAAGCCTCGATCCTACGCTCATGATGCAACGGGCGCGAATGTCCGGCCGGAGGGACGCGGAAGCACGGCGCTCGTCTCCGGCCTCGAAACCGTCTCCAGCACTCCTCTTTCATCGAAGGGACAGGCCCCGCGGCGCGGCACCGTAACCCCACGAACCTATTGACCGGGTCGAGGACATGGTTACTATCGGAATGTCGACCGCCGAGATGGCCCGGATAGGAAACGTCGAATGAACCCATGACGATTCGTCGGGAGGCGACATGAAGGTTTCCCATGAGATATTCGTGGCGTTGAGCGTATTGCTTCTCGCCCAGGATGAACCGGCTCCTCCGGAACAGCCCAGCGCCGCCGCCGTCAAGCGCTTCGCGACGCTTCTCGAACATGAAACGGGCATCAAGCTGGAACTGGCCGCCAAGGGACTCTTGAGTTGCGGCCGCGCCGGGTACGAGGCGCTCCAGACGGCGGTGAAAAAAAATCCCGATCTGCTGAAAACCATCGGAGAGCCTCCAGGCTACCCCAAGACCGACGGCGACAAGGAGATCATGAAGAATCTGGAATCCAAGCGCGTCAGCTTGAACTTCAAGGACACCCAGCTTCAAACGGCGACCGCCCTCTTGAAACAATTCCTGGAAGTCGCCATCGAAGCCGGAACCGAACTCCCAGACACCTCCCTGTCGGTCAAGGTAGACAACGTCTCGGCCAAGACCCTTCTGGACAAATGCATCCATCCCACCGGTCAGGGCTGGACCGTCGAAAACGGAAAGGTGTTGATCGTCGGGAAGAGGATTCCGCCGACGCGATCCTCAAGAAAGCGGTCGTCGCTCACCCCATGACTGCGTTCGAGGGCGGAGATTTCGTGGTCGTCATCGAACCGCGACGCCTGGCGCGGGCGACGCCGGGCAGCACGCGCCCCACGTGAGTTCGCGAAGGCGACGCGACCCGCCTCGAAGCGGCGCTCCATGCGCTGGCGGCGCGCAAGGGAGGAGAAGCGTTCGCCCGGAAAGCGGACGCGCTCCTCGAGAAGCTCGAATCCCAGTACTGGTTTGTGGACGCAACACCTCGCAATCCAGGGGCGGACGCGGACCTCGCTCAAAAGCTGGAGGAACGCATCGACGTCGTTTCGAACGCATCAACGGTGAACGACCTCTGCGACAAGATCCGAGAGGCGTCCGGTCTCTCATGTCCCGTCGAGGAAGCCGGCGCGCTCAAGGAAGCTCCGCCCACGTTCGCCTTCAAGCAGGTGAAGCTAAGCAACCCGAGCTAATTTTCTGCACCCCCCTCCCGCGGCTCTGGGTTTGAGGGCTCGACGCAGGATACCGCGCAAGGCAAGCGTTTTGAGCAAGCGGACGACTGCGATTGGGAATTCGGCGGGACCTGTCGTCAGCAT
>JACQVR010000100.1 GCA_016209705.1 Planctomycetota bacterium | reverse complement strand
CCCTCCCCCTCCGACCCGCGCGGAGGCTTTCTTCGCCGCTCGGCAGGGGCCGCACCGTTTGGGTTCGTTGGTGAACCCCAGTTGGGCATGCCGCTCCTGCTCCGCCGCCGTGAACGTGAACGCCGTGCCGCACTCCACGCATGTCAACTGCTTGTCCGTATACATGACCCTGGCCCCATGAGAGAAAGATGCCGCACCGAAGCCCGCCGCACGTTGCGGCGAAAGCGGAATTATCCCACCTTTATTCCCGTGAAAGCCAACAAATTTTGATTCCGCCGTACGGAAGCCCTTCGACCGGCTCCGAGCCGCCCGGATCCCCCGCGACGGGCCCGAATTTATCCGCCGAAGGTCTGGCGCCCGCGAAAACAGGAATTAGAATATGCGATCGACCGTGTGCACGCCGTCGTGACGAACGAAACAGGCGGGATATGGGAGAGACTCCTTCTCGAACGATCTGGGGCGATTTTGAAATCCATTTTGATCAGCTTCTAGGGCACGGCGGCATGGGCTCCGTGTACCGGGCCCGGCAGCTTTCCCTGGATCGATGGGTCGCCGTCAAGATCGTGGAACCCGGCCGCGCCCCCACCGACGAGCTTGCCGCAGGATTCTTCGAGAAATTCGAGGTCGAAGCCAAAGCCTTGGCGCGCCTGCGCGACTCCCGCATCGTCACCATCCTCCAGGCCGGCCGCGCCGGGGGGACGTGCTGGTACGCGATGGAATTGGTGGACGGCGAGACGGTGGAACAGCGCCTGGATCGCGAAGGCGCCTTCGAATCGCGCGAAGCGGCTCGAATCGCCGCGGAGGTCGCCCGGGGCTTGTCGGCGGCACTGGTCCAGGGAATCATTCACCGCGACGTCAAGCCGGCCAACATCTTCCTGACGTCCACCGGAAACGTGAAATTGGGCGACTTCGGATTGGCCCGGTCGCAGCACTTCAAGCCGACGCGGCTGACCTTGATGAACGCCGTCGCGGCGACTCCGGAGTACGTCTCGCCGGAACAGGCGTCCAACGGCGCCTGCGACCATCGCAGCGATCAATATTCTCTGGGAGCGGTCCTTTTTGAAATGGTCACCGAACGGCCTCCCTTCGAAGGCGCCACGGCGATGGAAACGATGCTGAAGCACCTGAACGAGCCTCCCCCGGATCCATCGAAATTGAATCCGCAGGTGCCGCCGCCGCTGGCCGCCGTCATTCTGCGGTGCCTCGAGAAAGAAAGGGAGCGCCGTTATCCGCGGTACGAGGATCTGATCCGAGACGTGGAGGAAGCCGTTCACCTTCGACCCTCGCCGGCGCCGTCGGATCGCGCCGCCCAGCATTCACGTTCCGCCATGGGGGCGGCCGTCTTCGTTTCCTCTCTGCTGCTGGTCTTGCTCGCGTGGACCATCCTGAAAATGGGTTTGGAGGCGAAGCATGCGTCGCCGGCCGCGTTCCTGCCCTCTCCGCACGGCCCCTCGGCCCGACCGGCGTCGCTCCAATCCGGCGCGGAAGACGCGTTCGCCCGGCGCCCGGCGCCGACGGAGCGGATGATTCTGGAGCTTCGCGACCAAGGCAGGCCCATCGAAGCGTTCCGCGCGATGCGCGAAGCGGGACTGAACGTCGACGGCGTCGCCGACGCGGCTCGCGCCGAAGCGTGGGCCGCGTGCGCCCGTTATGACGGGGCCACCGTCCGGGCCTACCTGGAGGTCGAAGACGACGAACGCCTGGCCGAAGCATCCGCGGGAATCGAATCTCCGCTGGATCACCCTCTCACGAAAATCTATCAACGAAAAATCGACGAGCTGTATCGAAACCGGTCGAACGTGCTCCTTCCGATCGGCGGGAAGGGCTTGTGGACCGAGGAAACGCGCTCTCCGCGGGCGCGCTGGGGATGGGATCACGGCTTGCAGATTCGGGATCCGGAGCGCGAAACGTGGATTTCCAAGCACGTCGGAACGGTCCGCGGATTCGCCGTCCGGTTCCAATGGGGTCGGGAGGCGCTCGATGCGTCGTGGGCGGCCGTGGCCATCTCTCCGCGAAACGCTCCGTCCTACGAGATGCTTCAAGTGGGGATGCTCGGTCCCCAGCGGGTGGCGAGCGTCGTGGAGCGCGACGGGGATCGGAGCAACATCTTGGGAAAAATCGAGATCGCGGCGAAAGACCATCACGAGCTGGCGATCGTTTTGGCGGAAGGGCATCTGCTCGCCTACGTGGACGGCTTGATCGTCTGGAGCGGAAGGCGCCGGGGGCCGGAGGAATGGATCTCCGTCGGCGTGAAGCGCTGCGCCATCACGGTCAAGAACCTTTGGGTGGCTCGATAGGAGCGGGAGATCCCAGCGATGAGTCCGCCGGAATTCCGGGTCACCGCCGAAAACGTCGTCAAAAGGTACGTGCTGGGCGACGGCGTCGTCACGGCCGTGGCCGGTCTCTCGTTGACACTTGAACGCGGGGAGATGGCCGCCGTGGTCGGGCGATCCGGCAGCGGCAAATCCACGTTGCTGCACTTGTTGGGCGGACTGGACCGGCCCACCTCCGGGGAGATCCGCGTCAATGACCGGCGGATCGCGGAGCAGAGCGAGGACGAGCTGGCGGCGTACCGGCGCGCCTTCGTGGGATTCGTTTTCCAGTCGTTCCATCTGATTCCCGGCGCCACCGCTTTGAAGAACGTCGAGCTGCCCCTGATGATCGCGGAGCGTCCTGCTCGCGAGCGGCGGGACCGGGCTGAGAGGCTTTTGGAGGCGGTGGGACTGGCCTCACGGAAAAATCACCGCCCCTCCGAACTTTCCGGCGGCGAGCAGCAGCGCGTCTGCATCGCCCGGGCCCTCGCCAACGACCCGCCTCTGCTCCTGGCCGACGAGCCGACCGGCAACCTGGACACGCGCACGGCGGGAGACGTCTTGGGGCTCCTGCGGAACCTCAACCGCGACGAAGGGCGCACGATGCTCCTGGTGACCCATGACCGAACGCTGGCCGCGTCCTATTGCCGCCGCATCATCGAATTGTCGGACGGGCGCATCGTCTCCGACTCCCCCGTGTAGCCGCGGTTCGAACTATTCAAAGGGCTCCGAATCGTGATCCTTGCGGACATCGCCGCGACGGCGGCCTCGAATCTCGGACGGCGCAAGGGCCGGACCGCGCTGACGGCGGTCGGGGTGCTCGTGGGCGTCGGAGCGCTCGTTTTGATGGTCTCCCTCGGGCTCGGCCTCGAGCGGACCGCGAACGACCTTTTCTCCGCCGAGAGCTTGTTGCGGTCCATCCAGGTCCAGCGCGCGGCGACCGGCTCAAAGTCGAAGCGGACGCCGCCCTTTCTGGAAATGCTCATGATTCCCTCGGAGCCCGTGACGGACGAGGACATCGCGGAGATCCGCAAGCTTCCGGAAGTCGAAACCGTCGTCCCTCAGCTCAGTCTGATGCTCGCCGGAGAGATTTCCGGCGTCCCGGACGGCGAGATGCGCGGCCTCTGGGTCGGACCGGTAATGCCCGAGGAAGAGGATGAGTTCCGCCGCGCCATCGTGGCGGGCACGGCGTGGGAGGCGGGTGAGCGTGCCTGCGTGGTTTCGCTCCATTTCGTCCGCCTCCGTTTTCCCGAAGAATCGTTTTCCATCATCGGAAAGACGCTCCGGTTCATGGCGCCGGGGCGGTCGCCCGAGGGATCCCCCGACGAC
The DNA here is from genome assembly GCA_016209705.1 of Planctomycetota bacterium. Classification (GTDB taxonomy): domain Bacteria; phylum Planctomycetota; class MHYJ01; order MHYJ01; family JACPRB01; genus JACQVR01. Next base: position 37,414 of record JACQVR010000100.1, on the reverse strand, counting down.
GCCGGCTATCGCATCGCGGGCGTCGTGGACAACGATCAGTTCGGACCTCGGGCCGCATTGTATCTTCCCTTTCACGAGGCGAAGGAATTGCGGGAGCGGATGAAAGGTGGCGCCTTGCCGCTGACGTACCGCGCGGACGCCTACTTGGCGTGCGACGTCATCGCGAAGCGCCGCGAGGATGTCGCGGCGATTGAACGAAAGCTCGGAAACATGGGTTTTCAAACGCTGTCTCGGGCGGAGGCGCTCCGCACGATGAACGTGTTTTTTCTCTTCCTGGAGGGTTTTCTTGGCTGCATCGGCGCCGTGGGCCTCCTCGTCGCCCTCTTCGGCATCGCCAACACGATGGCCATGGCGGTTCTGGAGCGCACCCGTGAAATCGGGATCCTGAAGTCTCTGGGCGCGCGCGGTTCCGACATTCGCCGCATCTTCTTGCTCGAGGCGGCCGGAATCGGACTGGGCGGCGGCGCCGTCGGTCTGGCGGGAGGAGCGCTCGTGGGCGGCCTCCTGAACGCGATCGCGCATCGCCTGGTGGAACTCCCCGCGGACCTCAAGCTGTTCCACGTCTCGATCCCTCTTGCCGTTTTCGCGCTGGTCTTCTCTACTTTGATCAGCATGGCGGCGGGATGGGTTCCGGCGATGCGCGCGGCCCGTCTCGATCCGGTCCTGGCGCTCCGATATGAATAGGACTCTCTGGTTGGCGGTGACGGCGGGCCTCCTGCTCGTTCCGAGCGGGCGGGTGCTTTCCCGGGACTCCCAGGAGGACGATGCGTCCTCGGGCTTCCGGCTGGAACGCCGCGTTCGCCAGACGATGACGGATCTGGTTGGCCGGAGGTCGGAAGTCCTTCGTCTCGAGCGCGTGACGATCGACGGGGGAAACGTCGCCATCGAAGATCTGACCTTCGGCCGCGCGTGGATCGTCCGTCCGGACAAGGAACTCGTCTGGGTGATCGACACGGTGGCGGGCACGTACGCCGAAGCGACGTTCGAGGCGATCGAGCGGCGGAGGCGCGAGGTGATCGAGGAACTGGTCGAAGCGCGCCGGAGAGTGCCGGGGACCTCGGACGAACGGGAAATCGGGGACATTCTCATCGGATTGGGCGTGCTTCCCCCGGAGGCGGAGGTGCGGGTGCACGACACGGGGAAGGTGGAACAGATCGGGGGACGCCCGTGCCCTCAGAAAGAAGTTCGCATCGGAAAGGACATCGCTTACTTCAGCGTCTTCGTCGATCCGTCCCTCTCCGGCGCCCTGGCGTACTACGACGTCCTGGCGCGGGCCGGAGGACTTCCGCCGAAGGTGGCCGAGAAGGTGAAGGTGCTCGGCGGATTTCCCGTCAAGGGCACGGTGCGCTACTCGTTGTTCCTGGACCGCGTTGTCTCGGATGAGGAGGTTCTCGATGCCGCGCGCGGCCGGGTGGATCCCGAGGTGTTCGAGCGCCCGTCGAATCTGACTCGCACGCGGCTGGAACATTTCGACCGGCCGGAACGCCGAATGCCGGAAAAGCCGCGACAGTTCGAGCGGTCGTTCCGGGAAGACGATATCGACCGCGACCGGAACCCATTTCGGAAGGACGAGCCTGAAAAGCGGTGATGCCATGTCCGAACGCGTCCGCGCCCGCGTGGTCGTGACCGGCCGCGTGCAAGGCGTGTTTTACCGCGCCACGTGCCGCGATGAAGCCTCCGAGCGCAAGCTCTGCGGCTGGGTCCGGAATTCCCCGGACGGCCGCGTGGAAGCCGTCTTCGAAGGTCCTCGAAGCGAGGTGGAGGACATGATCGCCTGGTGCCGGAAGGGCCCGCCGTCGGCGATGGTAACGGAGATTTCCGTCGCCTGGGAATCCCCTCGAGGGGAAACGGGGTTCCGAATCATGTATTGAAGCGAACCAAGAATCTGCTTGACACCTTGCCCCGGGTGCGCCACAACACTAGAGAGGCCGACTCGTGACCAAAGAAACCCAGAAATCGCTCCGCCTGAAGTTGAACTTTCCGGAAAAAGTCCTGGGCGACCCCATTATCTATCAGTTGTCGCACGACCTGGACGTCATCCCGAACATCCTGCGCGGCCGCATCACGGAGAAGAGCGCGTGGCTGGAAGTGGAATTCACCGGCACGGCGAAAAGCCTCGACAAGGCCCGCCAATTCCTGACGGAGCGGGGCGTGACGTTCACGGAAATGCATTGATCACATCACGCGACGCGCTTTGAGTTTTCCCTGTCGGTCCTCGCCGATGCCCAGGAAACGGCCCCCTTCATAAACGCGAACGAAGGCGGGACCGACATCCCGGTCCAGCACCTGCCCGGAGGAAAAGCGGCGGGCTTCCTCGGGAGCGAGGTCCACGCGAGGCATCGACTCCAATCCGCTGTCGGCTGGAAGCAGGGCGCGGTCGAGCTCGGCGCGGCCGGCCTCGGAGAGGCGCACGGCCTGAGCGACGCGGAACGGTCCCACGGCCGTGCGGCGAAGTTCCTCCACGGACCCTCCGCAACCGAGCGCCTCACCCAAGTCTCGCGCGACCGACCGAACGTACGTGCCGCGGGAGCAATGCATCCTCAACGTCACGCGCGGCGGCGAAAATTCTACCACGCTCAGTTCGTGGATCCGGACCTCGCGCTCGGGCAGCTCGACGCGCTCTCCGCGGCGCGCGCGGCGATACGCGCGTTCTCCTTCCACCTTGATCGCCGAAAAGATCGGCGGGCGCTGCCGAGTCCGGCCGGCGAGGGCCGCCGCGGCGGTTTCGAGCGCCGTTCGGGTGACACCGGAAGCATCCCGTTCCTCGAGGAGGCGGCCGGAGGCGTCGTCCGTATCGGTCTTCCGTCCCAGATGCACCGTAAAGAGGTACTCCTTATCGTGATGCTCCATGTAGGGAACCAGCTTGAGCGCCCGGCCCAGGACGACGACGAGGAGGCCCGTCGCCGACGGGTCCAAGGTTCCCGTATGCCCGGCGCGCCGTTCCTCCACGGCGAAACGCACCTCCTGAACGATGTCGTGGGACGATTTGCCGCGGTCCTTGTCGACGAGCAGGATGCCGTCCATGGATCATTAGATTGACGTGTATCTTGGACCGCATCAAGCATCAGGCATTCGGCATCAGGGACAATCGATGCCCGCCGCCGGTTCCCCTGATGCTAGATGCCTGAAGCTTGATGCCTGATGCCGTTCCCCCCTACCATCCGCTCATGCCCGGCACGCTCTATGTCGTCGGAACGCCGATTGGAAATCTCGAAGACATTTCGTTGCGGGCGCTGCGCGTTCTGCGCGAGGTGGATGCGGTGGTCTGCGAGGATACCCGCACGACCTGGAAGCTGCTGAAGCATCACGGTCTGGACAAGTCTCTGGTGGCGCTCTACGGACGCAGCGGGCGTACCGCTTTGAGCCGTCTTCAGACCGGGGATTCCCTGGCCTTGGTCTCGGAGTCGGGAACGCCGGGCATTTCGGATCCGGGAGCGCGTCTGGTGGCGGAAGCGCATGACGCCGGCATCGCCGTACGGGCGATTCCCGGCCCCTGCGCCCTGATCGCCGCGGCCAGCGTCGGCGGCCTTCCCGCCGACCGGTTCGTTTTCGAAGGATTCCTTCGGAAGCGGCCCGGCCAGCGGCGCCGCCGGCTGCATTCGCTCGCGCGCGAGGAGCGTACCTTGATTTTCTACGAATCGCCGCATCGTGTGGCGGCCACGCTGGCGGCGATGCGCGAGGCATGGGGAAACCGGCGAATCGCGATCGCCCGCGAATTGACGAAAGTGTTCGAGGAGATCCGGCTCGTGACGATCGATCGGGCGCTCGAAGATCTGGCGCGCCGGCCGCCCCGCGGCGAGTATGTGCTCGTGGTCGAAGGAGCGGTCCGAGCGCGGGGATCCCGGCCCCGCCCGGAAGAAGAATGAATGTTACAATAAGTTTTGAAAATATTTTGTAACAGTCAAAAGGCGAAGCTGATGCCGAGCTTCACCGACTGGTTCCACGCGTGGTGCGTGCGGTCCTGGTTGAAGTCCGTCCAGAAGAGGTCGGCCCCGATGCCCCCGAACACCCGGAATCTGGGTTCGAACAGATAGTTGGCCGTCGCCTCGAACGCCACGATCGGCCCGGTATCGGAAGGGGGCCCTCCGTCATCCGAGTGAAGGTGCATCAGCCCGGCCATGACGCGGCCGTCCAGATAGAATTTCTGGTCGACGACGTCGATCAGTTTGTGCGGGCCGAGCAGGTAGGCTTGCAGGGTCACGTCCTTGTTCGTGGCGTCGTCCTCGGTCCACCAACGCCGATAGGAAAAGACAAAAAAGTCGTGCAGATCGACGCCCACTTCGAAGCCTTTCCCGTTTCCCACATCCAAGGCGTGGTCGATCCGTGTCGCCAGGGCCTCGATGTGGAGGGTGACTTCGCCTCGTGCCCGACGCCGCTCCCGGCGCTCTTCTTCGATCTCTTCAAGGCGCTTGAGGAGCTGAAGCACCTCTTCATGGTTCATCTTGTAGGCGTGATTCAGCCGCTTCGCCTGATCCAGATCCTCGCGCTCCACGGCATCCCGGATCCCGCGATCCAGTTCTCTGCGAAGCTCCTCCCGTTTCTGGATTTCGTTTCGAAGGCGGTTCTCTTCCTGCGCCTCCTGAGGGGCGCCATCCGCCCAGGCGGCTGGAGTGCAGGCCCCCAGGATGAAGATCACGCGTGCGATGTTCCTCATGACGCCTCTCCCTACATTAACATTCCGGCATGTCCACATTCTATCCTACGTTTCGCGGGCGCGAACACTTTCCCGGGATCGGTATAGCTTCCGAAGGAGGGCATCGAAGGGGCGGGCGGGCAAGCGATCCGCCGACAGGTGGGGGAGATACGGGATCACTCCGAGAACCGGGACCCCGGCCGCCGCCTCGAGGGCGCGAGGCGCCAGGCGCTCGGCCAAGCCGGCGGGGCCCTTCGCCGCGTGATTGACGACGATTCCCCGCGGGCGAAGCCCGAGCCGGCGCGCGGCGAAGATCGTCAGGGACGTATGGTTGATCGTGCCGAGCGTCGCTCGGGCGACGATGAGGAGCGGCAGGCGAAGTCTCCGGACCAAGTCGGCGACCCGCAGTTTCCCTTGAATGGGAACCATGAGTCCGCCGATGCCTTCCACCACGACAACGTCGTGACGCGCCGAAAGGACGTCGAAGGCGTTCCGGATGCGGCGAACGTCGATCCGCCGCCGCGAGATCCGGGCCGCCAGATGCGGCGACAGCGGCGGCTTCAGGCAGATCGGATTCACGAGCTCGATCGCGTCCCGGATGCCGGCGGCCCGCGCCAGGAACAGGGCGTCGTCCGAAACGAGTCGCCTTCCGCGCGGACGACCTCCCGTCGCGATGGGCTTCATGACGCCCACGTCGACGCCTTGTCGGGCGAGCGCCGCCGCCAACCCCGCGGCCACCACCGTCTTGCCGACGCCGGTATCGGTGCCGGTGACGAAGATGTTACAATAAGTTTTGAGAATATTTTGTAACGGCTATTCCGCCGCACCGTCGCGTTCGGACTCGTCTTCGGCGTCTTCGGGGGGGGACTCCGCGGGCGGGGCGGAGGCGGAAGCCGCGGACTTCACATCGACGAACCATTCCTTGGGAACCCGCCGGGTGTTCTTGCAATGCGGGTATCCGGTGCAGGCGATGAACGGACCGCGGCGGCCGTATCGGACGGCCATGGGGGAGCCGCACGCCTCGCATGTTTCACTGAAGCCTTCCGGGACCTTCAACCGCTTGTTGCCCCGGGGAAGAGGCCGTGTGGCGCGGCATTCCGGGTATTTCGAGCAGGCCAGAAAGCGTCCGAACCGGCCCGACTTGATGATCATGGGAGCGCCGCAGCGGTCGCAGTTCTCGCCGGCCACTTCGGGCGCCTGGAGCGGCTTGGTGCTCTTGCACTCGGGATATCCCGAACACGCCAGAAACTTGCCGAACCGGTTCCACTTGATGAGCATCGGCTTTCCGCATTTCACGCACGGCACCGGCTGCTCCGGCTCGGTCGCCTTCACGCTCTCCATCGCCTCGCGGGCCTTCTCGAGGTCCCCGACAAACACGTCGTAGAATTCGTGGAGCACCTCCACCCACTCCCGCTTCCCTTCCTCGATCAGGTCGAGCTTCTGCTCCATGTCGGCGGTGAAGCCCGTGTTCATGATGTCCTCGAAGTGCTCCACGAGCTTGTCCGTCACGATTTCGCCGAGCTCGGTGGGAATGAGCTTGCGGTCCATCGGATGGACGTATCCGCGATCCTGGATGGTCTGAATGATCGGCGCGTACGTGCTCGGCCGTCCGATGCCGAACTTCTCGAGCGCCTTCACGAGGCTGGCCTCGTTGTAGCGCGGCGGCGGCTCGGTGAAATGCTGCTCCGGCAGCAGCTCGCGCAGGTCGAGCGGTTCGTTCTCGTCGAGGGGCGGCAGAATCTGGTCCTTCGACTTGGTCAGCGCGTCCAGGATCGTCTTGTCCTCGATGCCGGCGCCGAGCCGCCGGACCTCCGCGAGCGCTTCCGGCGCGGGTCGAAGCCCCGCCGCTTTGATTTTCTGGAGAATCGCTTCCGGCGTCAGCCCCTCCTGCTCCATGGCCCGGATCTCTTCCGCGCGGATCCAGGGGCTCAGCAGACGGGTATATCCGTCGAATTTGAGCTCACGTCCTTTCGCGGCGAACAGGCCGCGCCCCACGCGGATCCGGGCATCGGTGAGCAGATATTCGGCAGGCCGCATCTGGCTGGCGACGAAGCGGCGCCAGATGAGGCGGTACAGCTTGTACTGCTCGGGCGTCAGGAACGGCTTGAGCTCATCCGGCGTCCGGCGCGCGAAGGTCGGACGGATCGCTTCGTGAGCCTCCTGAGCCAGCTTTCCCGCCTTCTTGGCGGCGGGCGGCCGCTCGGGAACGTAGGCGTCTCCGAAGCTCTTCGCGATGAATTCGCGCGCCTCGGAAGCCGCCTCGTCGGAGACGCGGTAGGAGTCCGTGCGCATATAGGTGATGAGGCCTACGGATCCCTCTTCGCCCAACTCGATCCCTTCATAGAGTTGCTGGGCGATCCGCATCGTGCGGACGGCGGAAAAGTAGAGGCGATTCGCCGACTGCTGCTGGAGCGTGCTCGTCGTAAACGGCGCGGGCGGGGGATCTTGCTTCTCCTTCTTCGTGACGGATTCGACCCTCCACTCGGCGCGCTGGAACTCCTCGACCAGTCCGCGGGCGATCTGGCCGTCGGCGATCTCCGCCTCCTTGTCGTCGACCTTGACCAGATCGGCGTGGAACGGTTGATCCCTGTCTTTCTTGGAAAGCCTCGCGGCGATCGTCCAGTACTCGACCGGCTTGAACGCCCGGATTTCGCGTTCCCGCTCGACGATCAGGCGTACCGCGACCGACTGCACGCGTCCGGCCGAAAGGCCCCGTCCGACCTTCTTCCACAGCAGCGGGGACAGCTTGTAACCGACGATGCGATCCAGCACCCGGCGGGCCTGCTGGGCGTTGACGAGAGCCATCGAGATCGTTCCCGGATGATCGAAAGCATCCAGAACGCCGCGCTTCGTGATTTCGTTGAAGGTGACCCGGCGGGCTTTCGCTTCGGGAATGCGCAGCGCCTGAACCAGGTGCCAGGCGATCGCCTCGCCTTCGCGATCCGGGTCGGGGGCCAGATAGACCGTATCCGCCGCCTTGGTGGAGGCGCGCAGCTCGGTCAACACTTTCCCTTTGCCGCGGACCGTCTGGTAGGTCGGCTCGAAGCCGTGATCGACGTCGATCCCCAATGCCCGTTCGGGCAGGTCGCGGACGTGGCCCATGCACGCCTTGACCACGAACGCGGGGCCCAGGATCTTGTTGATGGTCTTGGCCTTGGCGGGAGACTCGACGATGACCAGCGACCGGCCCTTACCGCCGGCGCGCTTTCCGCTTTTCACGGGAGACGCCCGCTTTCCCGATTTTTTCGTTGCCATGACCGTCGCGAAGTATAGCCCTCTTTTTTTTGCAGTGTCAAGGCGGCCGCCGAACCGATACGATGCTCTTAAAGATGGTACAGAAAATTCCTGAGCCCAAGTTTTGCATCCTGTGCGGCGCGGCGCTGCACGAGGGGACGCCGCCGAACGACCACCGGCCCCGGCACATCTGCTCGGCGTGCGGGTTCATCCACTACCGCCAGCCGAAAATCGCCGCGGGCGTGGTCGTCGAACACGATGGAGGAGTGGTCCTGATCCGCCGGTCGGTCGAACCGCGCCGGGGATTCTGGAGTTTCCCCTGCGGGTTCATGGAGATCGACGAGACGCTGGAGGAAGCGGCCGTGCGGGAGACCCGCGAGGAATGCGGGCTGCGCGTGGAGCTTCAAGGGCATCTGGCGACCTACTCATACGTGCAATCGTGGCACGGGGGGAGCATCGTGGTCGCCGTGTATCGCGGGCGATCGGCCGGAGGGATGCTGCAAGCGGGCGACGACGCCATGGAGGCGCGCGTCGTGCGGCCGGACGAGATTCCGTGGCCGGATCTGGCGTTCAAGTCGACCCACGCCGCCCTGACAGACTGGCTTCAGGCGCGGGCGCACTGACGGCCCGCCGCGCCGGCGCGAATTGGACGATGGCGACTCCGGCCATCACCACGGCGGCGGCCGCCGCGAACGTCCACGTGAGCCGCTCCTGGCCGAAGAGCTGCGCGATCGGCACGGCGAGAATCGGTTGAAGGTTCGTAAACACTGCCACGCGCAACGGTCCCAGGTGGGCGAGAGACCACATGTGCAAGGCGTAGCAGATGAACGTCGCGCCCAAGACCATGTAGGCCAACCCCGCCCACCCTCTCAAGGTGACGCGGGTCCAATCCTGATGCGCGGCGGCGATGAGAAAGAGCGGGAGCGCCAGGGGAGCCGCCATCACGAAGCTGTAGGTCACCGCCTGATACGAGCCCACCGCGGGAATGACCCAGCGGCCCAGCACGACATAGGCGGAGAAGGCGATCGCCCCCGCCAACGTGACGGCGTCCCCCGCCAGCGTGCGGCGCACCTCTTCCTCCGGGCCGGACACCCCGAGGTACACGACGCCTCCGATGGCGAGCGCGACGCCGAGCAACGTCAGGCGTCCGGCGCCCTCGCGCAGGAAGATCCAGGCGATGGAAAGGACGAAGACCGGGATCAGCGCGTGGACGATGACCGAATGGCCGGGCGTGGTCCATTTCATCCCCGCCGCGAAGCAGATCTGATTGAGGAAGATGCCCGTCAAGGCGAGGGGCAGAATGGTCTTCCACAGGGAAAGGCGCGCCAGGCGCCGTCGATCGGCGGCGGGAAGGAACAGGGGAAAAAAGAGAGCGCCGGCGAAGATCCGGATCGACGAGATCAGCAGCGGATTCAATTCGTCGGTGGCGAACTTGGCCGCTGAAAAATTGCCCGCCCAAATCAACGTGGTGATGGAAATGGCGAGGAGAGGAAGTCCCGAGGTCGAGGTTCCGCGCATCTAAGGGAGGCGCACTCTACCATTTTTCTCCGCGCTTTGCTCATTCCCGGGGGACGGTTCTCTTTATCTCCGCATCTCCCCGATCGCCGTATCTCCTTCAAATCCAATCGCCGGGCTCCTCTTTCCTGAACCGGCGTTCAAGCTCTTCCAGCATGCGCTCGAGCTCGTTCGGATCGAAGAACTGGTCGAACTGGAATTCGAAGTAGTCGCGAATTCTTTCGAGGAGATCCTCCGGTTCCATGTCGCGGAACTGTTCCAGAATCTGCTTGATGTCGTCCGGCAGCTTTTCCTGAAACCGTTCCAGCCCCTTCTTCAATTCTTTCTCGAGTCTCTGCCAGGGGTTCTCGAACTCGCGAGCCTTCCGCTTCAGCTCGTTCTCGAGCGCTTCGACTTTCTTTTCCAATTTCTCGATCCGCTGGTGGAACTTTTTGAGCAGCTTCTCGACTTTGGAATCTTCCTGGGCCTGGGCGGTTGAAACCAGCAGGATGGCGCCCGCGAGCGTGGGAAGGAACTTGGTCATGAATCACCTCCGGAAAAGCACCCTCGGTGCCGTCATTGTAGACTCCACGGCCCACAGGTAGCAAGATCGAGGCGGTTCCCGAATCGGCGGGCGTTCTGATATAGTCCGTGAACTCCGGGGCGTAGCTCAGTCTGGCCAGAGCGCTTGGTTTGGGACCAAGAGGCCGCGGGTTCAAATCCCGCCGCCCCGACCCTCCTTCGCACCCACTGATGGGGGATACAGTAGCGCTCCGGAGGGTTCCCCTTTGAAGAACAAACCCGTGGGAGTTCAGGCGCGAAGGAGGATCGCCCTCCGAAGCACATTGCCTCGCGGAATTCGGTCGTATACTTTAATATGCAGCGCATGTGCCGATTCCGGCGGATACTGTTCGCGATCGCCGCGACCGTTTCGTTCGTCTCCTGTCGCGGCGTCCCCGCGCCTCCCGCCCCCTCCCCACGGGAGCCTGAACGTCCAGCGGCTCCCGTGGAACCGATCGCACCGGCTTCCGCACCCGCCCCGGAGCCCGCGCCTGCGCCGGCACCGCCTCAATCGCCCGAGGAGCGCGTCGCGTGGCTGACCGCGAAGTTGGCGGAGGATCCGGCCTCCGCCGCCTCGATTCTTCTGGATCGCGCCCGCGCCCGCACGGAATGGGCGTGCTCCCGCATGCGCGAACTCGAAGCGCTTCAAGGCCGCCCGGCCGATTCCTCGATCGGCGACCTCCTGCGGGCGGCGGCCGAAGATGGCGAGGAGGCCCTCAAGAAGGGCGCCGACAAGCTTGAAGCTGTGCTGGCCATCGCGGAGGTTCAACGGCATGGGGCGCGGCTCGAGACCGCCGCCGGAGCTGAACCCGGCCGCGCGTATCGCCCGGCCGTCGAACGTTACCACGAGGCGCTGCGCTTGAATCCGGATTCCGTCGAGGCGCTCATCGGTCGGGCGGACGCCCGCAGCGAGTGCGCTCGCGCGCGAATCCAGCGCAGCCAGCTCGTCGGCGTGACCCAGCGTGAGTTCGATTCGGCCATCGCCGACTATTCCGACGCGCTCCGCCGCGACCCTCAATGCGCCGCCGCCCGTATCGGCCGCGCCGTGGCCGGCCATCAACAGGGCATTCTCGACTTGGGATTTCCCGATCGATCCGCCCGGCTTCTGCGGAACGCTTTCGACGACTTCGACGAAGGCCTGCGGCTCGACCCTTCGAACGCGCGAAACCATTTTTTGAAGGCCGAAGCGCATTACGAGCTGGCGGTCCACCTCTTCAACAAGGGCACGAAGGACTTCGAGCATTACCGCCTCGCGCGGGCCGCCTACGAAGAGTCCGCGCGGCTCGATCCCGCCATCGAGCCCGCCCTGCGCGATCATCTTCGCATCTGCCGCACCGTGCTCGAGTCGGGCGGCGAAGCGGCCGCCGCGTCCGGCCACATCATATGGGCCAAGACGTGGGGCGCGGCGAAGCGGGAAGCGAGGATCCGCCGCGTGCCGATCCTGCTCTACGTTTCCGGCGGCGCGGGCTGACACGGGTGCCGCCTCATGGAGCAGCGCACGCTGCCCGAGCCTCGCGTGATCGAGGCCTCCGAAGAAGCGGTCCTGCTCGTCGCGCACGGCCCGATGGACCACGAGCGCCACGAAGTCCAGGAAGGCGGGCGCACGGTGACGAGGTGCGGGCTTTATCCGAATCTGGAATGCGAGGATCACAAACGTTCGGAGGAGGCGCTCGGACCGTATCTGCGCGGCACCTACCGGATTCCCATCATGATCTGGATCGACGCCGAGGGGAAAGAACGGTTCCGCCGCAGCGGCTTCCGCCCGCCGGAGGAGTTCATCAAGGATCTCCGGCAGGCGCTCGATCAAATTCCGGGCCCGAGGATATCGAAATCCGAGTACGCGGCGCTCGTCCGTCCGCTCGATGAAGCCCTCGCGGCGCGCGGCGGCGAGCGATGGAAGGAAGCCGCGGAAAAGTTCGCCGAGGCCGCGCGGGGCTCGAACGAGGCGGTCCGCCGCGAGGCGGAAGCGGGACTCCAGGAGCTTCGCGCCAAAGGCGAGGCGTTGCTTCAGGAGGCCGAGGCGCAGGCGAAGGCCGGTTGGCTCGATGTCGCGCGCGCGACGCTGAACCTGTTGGCCCAGGAATTCTCCGCGCTCGAGTGCGGCGCTAAAGCCGCGGAGCGCGTGAGGGAACTCGGCGATCCCCCCCGGTAGTTCGGCAAAAAGCAAGAATCCGAGTCCTCCTGCGGTTAGAATCCTGGCGCATTGGAACGCTCCAAAGGCGAAGGTGATTCGACGTATCGGCTGCTGCGCGCCGCACGGCGCCAAGCCGCCGACCGTACGCCCGTATGGTTCATGCGACAGGCGGGAAGATTCCTGCCCGCCTATCGCGAACTGCGACGGAAACACTCGATCCAGGATCTGTGCCGGATTCCCGAGCTCGCGGTCCAGGCGTCGATGACCGCCGTAGAAGCGCTGCCGGGGCTGGACGGCGCGATCATCTTCTCCGATATCCTGCAAATTCCGCAGGCCATGGGAATCGAGGTGCGATTCGTCGCCTCGGAAGGCCCGGCGATCGGAAGCCCCCTCACCACGGAAGCGGACGTGGAGGCCCTGAAATCCCTGGAGCCGGAGCGGGACCTGCGCGGGCCGATCGAGGGCATCCGGATGCTGCGGCGCGAGGTAGAGGGAAAGATGCCCGTCATCGGCTTCGCCGGCGCGCCGTTCACACTGGCCAGTTATCTGATCGAAGGCGGCCCTTCCAAGGATTTTTTGAAAACCAAGCGGCTCATGTGCTCGGTGCCCGGCTTCTGGGCCAAGCTGATGGCGAAGCTCGCCGACGCCGTCGCCGATCACCTCAACGCCCAGATCCGAGCGGGTGCGCACATCGTTCAGCTCTTCGATAGCTGGGTCGGCGCGCTCGGCGTGGACGATTACGGGGATTACGTCCAACCTTATGTGCGGTCCATCTTGAAGCGGGTCCAGGGGGCTCCCGTGATCCATTTCGGAACGGGAACGGCGGCCCTGCTGGAGCGGATGCGGGATGCGGGCGGCGACGTCATCGGCCTCGACTGGCGCGTGGATCTGGCCGAGGCATGGAAGCGGTTGGGACCGGGCGTCGGCGTCCAGGGAAACCTCGATCCGGCGGCGCTGCTGGCGCCGCGTCCGGAGCTGGAGCGCCGCGTGGACGCGATCCTCGACCGGGCCGGCGGGCGCCCCGGCCACATCTTCAATCTGGGACACGGCGTGCTCCCCGAAACTCCCGTCGAAAACGTGATCGCGGTCATCGAGCGCGTGCATAAACCAGTCCAAAGTCCAAAGTCCGCCGGAGAAAAGCGATGAAAATCGCGAAATTTGAAGGGCTTATCGGTGGTTTCATTCGATATCTCAAGAATTCCAAATAGCGAACGCATTTTGTTTACGACTTCGGACTTTGGACTTCGGACTTCGGACTCCCTATGGACACCGGCGTCTTGTTGATGTCCCACGGTTCCCCCGACTCGCTCGACGAGATCGAGGAGTACCTCCACCACGTGATGAAACGCCACCCGCCGACGCCGGCCTTCGTCGAGGAGATTCGCGAACGATATCGCCGGATCGGCGGGCGATCGCCCCTGCTGGACATCACCCGGCGCCAAGCGGCGGCGCTGCAAAAGCGGCTGAATCTGCCCATCTTCGTCGGCATGCGCCACTGGAAGCCGTTCGTGGCGGAAGCGGTCGCAGAAGCGGCGGAGCGCGTCGAACGGCTGGTCGGCGTGGTGATGGCTCCCCACTATGCGCCGATCAGCGTCGGCGCCTACCACGAAGCGTTTCGAGCCGCGTGCCCCCCGAGCCTGCGGACCGTCTTAGTGGTCCAGTGGCATCAAGAGCCGCATTTCCTCAAGGCCTGGGCGGAGCGGCTGCCGTCCGACAAGAAAATCCTCTTTACCGCCCACAGCAGTCCCGTCGAGAACGCGGATCCTTACCCGCAGCAGATCATGGAAACGATCCAAGGCATCGGCGACTTTCACCCCGGCCTGGATGGGTCGTTCGCGTATCAGAGCCGCAGCCCCGATCCGCGACCCTGGCTGGAGCCGGATGTCGATACGGTCCTCGATCGCCTGGCCGCCCAGGGGATCCGCGAAGTCGCCTTCGCGCCGATCGGGTTCGTCTCCGACCACGTGGAAGTGCTGTACGATCTCGACATCCTCCATTCCACGCGCGCCGCGGCGCTGGGGATCCATGCGACTCGCGTTCCATCGCTCAACGAATCGCCGCTCCTGATCGAAGCGCTGGCGTCGGTGGTCCAGAAGGCGCTCGCTTCATGAACCGCGCGGCGGTCGTGGGAGGCGGGATCGCCGGACTCGCCGCCGCGTACGAACTCGTCCGACATGGAGCGGACGTCACGATCTTCGAGGCCCGCGAGCGGATGGGCGGCGTCATCGAGACGCGGCGCGTCGGCGGCTATCTCGTGGAAGGCGGCCCCGATTCCTTTCTGACCTTGAAACCCGCCGCGCTCGAATTGTGCCGCGAGCTGGGTTTGGACGACCAGATCGTTCCCACGCTGGAACGCCGCGTCTACATTTACTCGGGCCGACGCCTGCACGCGCTTCCGGAAGGCATGTTTCTCGCCGTTCCCACGCGCCTCTGGCCGCTGCTCATGAGCGGCCTCTTCTCCTGGCGGGGCAAGCTGCGCATGGCGCTGGATCTCCTGCTGCCTCGCGGAGAGGCGGATGATGAATCGCTGGGCTCGTTCGTGCGGCGGCGGCTGGGCCGCGAGGCGTTCGACAAACTGGCGGAACCGCTGATGGCCGGCATCTATCTGGCGGACGGCGACGAGCTTTCGCTGAAATCGACCTTTCCGCGCTTCCTGGAGCTGGAACGCGAACATCGAAGCCTGATCCGCGGTCTGCGGAAAGCTCGCTTCTCCGGCTCGCTCAGCCCGTTCGTCTCGCTGCGCGGCGGAGTCGGCCAGCTCGTCGAACGACTCCTCGCGGCGATGCCGGGCGCCGACGTGCGGCCGAGCGCGCCGGTGCGTCGGGTCGATCGCCGTGAAGACCGCTGGCGCCTCGTGCTGGATGATGAAGCATTCGAGGCCGATGCCGTCGTCCTGGCGGTTCCCGCGGTCGCGGCGGCCGAACTGCTGCGAACCCTGGACGCGGGGCTCGCCGACGAAGTGGGCCGGATTCCTTACGTGGGAAGCGCCACCATCTCGCTGGCCTATCCGCGCTTGTCGGTACCCCAGGAGCTCGACGCGACCGGTTTCGTGGTTCCGAGAACCGAGGGGAGGCGCATCGTGGGTTGCACCTGGACATCTTCAAAGTTCGGCGATCGGGCTCCCGCCGACCAAATCCTCCTCCGGTGCTTCATGCAGGAGCGCGGCCTCGGGCTTTCGGACGCCGATCTCGTTCGCGAGATCCGGGAGGAACTGAAGGAAACGATGGATATCCGTGACGCGCCGGCGATGACCCGTGTCTTCCGCTGGCCGGGCGCGAATCCGGTGTACCGTGTCGGGCATGAGCGGCGAGTTCGGGAAATCGAGTCGCGCGCCTCCGCATGGCCGGGGTTGTATCTGACCGGCGCCGGCTATCGTGGCATCGGCCTGCCGGATTGCATCAAGGATGGCCGCGCCACGGGCCGGATGGTCGCTCAACGCTTGATGCGTGATGCCTAATGCGTTATGACATGGGTGTCACGTTCTCAGGAGCATGCCATGAGTATCGCGTGGGAATCGGAGCATGACGCGGCGCTGGCAAAAGCGCGCGAGCGGAGGCGGCTGGCGCTGCTTCACTTTCAGAGTCCGTACTGAGTGGCGTGCCGGGAACTCGAACGAGCGACCTTTCCGGAGGAAGCGGTCGCGACCGAAGTGAATGAATGGGTGGTGCCGGTGAAGCTCAACGTGCTCAAGGACCGGGAGCTGACCAAACGACATCGAGTGCCATGGACGCCCGCGTTTCTCTTCGTCGACGCCGAAGGCGTGGAACAGCATCGCTTCATGGGATACCTTCCTCCCGACGAATTTTCCGCGCAGATCCACCTGGCGGCCGGCAAGGACGCGTTCGCGAAGGGGGATTACGGCGCGGCTCGGCGGCGATACCAGGATCTCGTCGACAGGTATGGACGGACCGATGCCGCTCCCGAAGCGCTTTATTGGACGGGCGTCTGCGATTTCAAGCTCACGAAAGACGAATCGAAGATCTACGACCGGTGCCGGGAAGTGGTCCAGCGGTACCCCGGCCATATCTGGGCTAAAAAGTTGGGGTTCATAAAATGAGGTTCGAAGTCGAGGGCGCGGAGAAGACGGAGAGCACGGAGAAAAACTTCACCACGGAGACACCGAGACACGGAGAAAATTATTCTGGGAGATTGTCAGATCAGGCAGATATGGAGATCGGAAGACGTCTCAAGAAAGTTCCTCCCCCGCAAAAAAATATCTTCCCATCTCCACAATCTCCTTATCTCCTTGAAAAAAAAATCTCCTCCATGCCTCCGTGTCTCCGCGGTGAATCGTTTCCTCCGTGAACTCCATCTTCTCTATGTCCTCGAAGCGAAACCAGGATTTATGAGAATTATCAGCTTCCAACCCACCGCCACGGAGATGGCGTACGCCCTTGGTTTGGGGCGCTCCGTCGTCGGCGTGTCGCACGAATGCGATTTCCCGCCGTCGGCGCGTCGGAAACCCGTCGTTTCCACAAGCATCATCGATCCGGACCGCATGTCCAGCGACGAGATCGATGGCGCCGTGCGGGCCGCCGGACGTCGCGGGGACAGCCTGTATCGAATCGATCGGGAGCGGCTCCGCCGGCTGAAGCCGGACCTGCTCCTGACGCAAAACCTGTGCGACGTCTGAGCCACGCCTCCGACGGACGTCGAGCGGGTGCTCGACGGGATGAGCCCCAAGCCGGCCGTGCTGGCGCTTCACGCGCACGAGTTCGAAGGCATGTTCACGGATCTGCGCGAACTGGCCGAGACGACGGGGACGAATCATCGGCCTCTCGAACGCGCGTTGAGGCGGCGCATCGACGCGGTCCTTCGAGGGACGCGCGGCCTGCGGAAGAAGCGGGTGTTCTGTATGGAATGGTTGGATCCCGTCTACTGTAGCGGCCATTGGGTTCCCGAGATGGTGGAGATGGCGGGCGGGCGGGACGACTTGGCGCGGCGCAAGCGGGACTCGGCGCGGATCGAATGGAACACGCTCGTCGAGTACGCCCCGGAGGTCCTGATCCTGATTCCGTGCGGATTCACTCTCGAACGGACCCGGCGGGAACTGCCGGTCGCCACCGGGCGGCCCGAATGGAAGCGACTTCCCGCCGTGCGGGCGGGAGAAGTGTATGTCGCGGATGGCCACGCCTACTTCAACGGGGCGGGTCCGCGCCTCGTGGACGGACTGGAAATCTTGGCGGAGATCCTCCATCCCGAGCGGTTTCCCCGCCGCCACCGCAAAGGCTACTTCCGACTCGCGACTCGCGACTCATGACTCGCGACTTTCACCCAATCACCCCATACGGAACTCGACCGGCGTTGCGGCCGCCCGAAGCGGCGAAGAGGTAAGTGTCCAGAACATAATGGATCAGCAGGAAGCTGAGGACTCCCATGTAATAGTATTTGGAAAACGAATCCAGCCGGAAGGGGTCCCATCGGGATAGCCCGAACAGCGTGATCAGCAACGTGCCGGTCACCGCGAAACAGAAGCCGTAGAAATAAGCCGCCGGTTTCCCCGGCCCGCTGATCCGCCCGATCAGGGGCGATTCGATCAAACCCGCGTCCCTGCGCGTCTTCTGCACCAGCCAGATCAGGCCCAGATATTGAAAGGAATGCCACGCGTTGACCGATTGGAACGCCAGTTCCAATCGGGCGCCGCCGGCGGCCGCGGGAACCAGGAAAGCGACGAGTGCCGTGACCCCGATCAACAGCGTCTTGGGAAGGTTGAGCGTTCCGCAACGAGCCTCGGCGAGCGTCTTGCCGATCCACAGCGCCGCGAACGTCAGAAACGCGATCCAGGCGATCCACGCGGTCGTCTCGGTCTTAAGGACGGCGGGAATCAGGATCGAAACGTCGCCCAGGAGAAACGTCCCGTGCACGAGCTTCCAGGACGCGATCGGGTAAAACGAGGCGCCGAGCACGCCGTAATCGATCCAGCGCGACCATGAGGAATCGGTCGTCGCCGCGCGCCGGCGATAGACGTCCGCCAGATAGGCGTTTTGCTGGAGCACATGCACGGACGCCAGGAAGATGAAGGCGCTCAGCAGGACCTGGAAATCCGCGAGCACTCCCGCCACCACGAACGCCGGAATGAAAAGGCCGGCCAGGGCCAGCATCCATCGATGGTCGCGCCGGAATCGCGGATCCAGATAGGTGGCCGTATAGGTGGCGAGCAGATGCGGGCCGCCGATCAGGACGGTGACGGTCAGATTGAGCGCATCGTTGGATATCCCGGCCCAGACGAAGAGGAGCACCAGCGGGACGATGGCCGAGCTGCCGATGAGCCAGAAGAGGTCCCATCGCGAGTCGACGAGCCAGGGTGGGCTCCACGCGCGCGAAACGGTGGGAAAGGCCGCCGAACCGTTCATCGCCAGTCTCCCACGCCCGGTGATATTTTAAAAGGCCCTTGAATTCGTCCCAAGCTTTTCATCCGCCGGCTCTTCGAGGCATCAAGAAATCGTCATATATTTCTTTACAACCGCGTTGGCTCATTCTATGTATGCCTCGTGAACCGATGCGCGGGACGGGCCTCACGGGCGCTTCTCATCCCGCACGGCCTTTGGGGGACACGCTCATGAAGAAAATGGCCACGCTCGGCCTGTGGTTCGCCGCCGCCGCGACCGCGCTCGCCCAAGATCAACAAATCGGCGCCCGCACCAAGGGCATGGGCGGCAGCTACACCGCGTTCGAAGACGATCCCATTTCGGTGTGGCTCAATCCGGCCGGCATCGCCACGCAGCCGGACCAGATGTCCATTTCGTATCAGACGTACGTGGCGTACCCGGTGCACCAGAGCCGCTCCTTCGGGGACGAGATCAAATTCGAAGTGGAACCGGAGACGGTGCTGGTGGATCCGGCCATCCTCCCCGCGTATCTGGGATTCGTGTTCCAGGTGGGCGACGTCGAAGCCCCGACCGCCATCGGCGTCTGCGTCGCTCGACCCTATCACATCAACTACGCGCTGGACCAGGTATCGGATCCTTCGCAGACCGAGTTCCAGCCCGAGAACAACGTCGAGGAGGCGTTCACGCGGTTTCGGGTCGCCTTGGCGCGCGATTTCATCTTCGCCAGCGATCCGGAAGACACGTGGTTCACCCATCTGGCCGTGGGAGCCGGATTGGACGTCGGCTACCAGCGATGGCAGTTCTTCTCGACCAGCGGGAACATCTCGGACAACGCGCTCTCCTTCGGCGCCGGCGCCGGGTTGCTCTTCGGCCTGTACGACGACAAAGATTCGCTCAAGGTGAATCTGGGCTTGGCGTATCAAAGCGCCATGAAATTCGAGTTCAACATCGAGCCGGACATCCTTCCCGCGTTCGACATGCCGCAACAATTCAACGCGGGCATGACGTTTTATCTGCTGGAAGGCACGCCGTTGCGCGTGACGGTCGACCTCCAATGGATCAATTGGAGCGAAACGGCCGAAAACCCCATTTTCCCCGGCCAGCCCAAGTTCGAGGACGTGGTGAACTATTCGATCGGGTTCGAATACCGACTACAGATTCCCGCTATTTCGGATAAGGTATTGTTCTATCCGCGTCTGGGCTTTCGGCGGTTCGATGCGCCCTGGGACGACAAGGACGACTTGCCCATGACCGGCGCGTTCAAGCTGGTGCTGGACACCGACGATGAGGCCTTCACCATTTTCACCGCCGGATTGGGGGTTTCCTGGACCACCGAGGCGGGGAAAGTGCGGACGGTGGACCTGGCGATCGACACGGGCGGTGACTCGTTCAACGTGGCCGTGGGTTACAACCACGAATTCTAGGCGGTCGCCGCGCGATCGCCGGTCGAGAGGTTCCTGCGAGCGCCGAAAGAGGAGGACCTATGCTCCGCGATGCATCGGGACGTTGGGGCGTCGTTCGGTCGTGGGCCGCGGCGTGGGCCATCGCCCTGTTCGGCGCGCTGGCCGGATGCAAGGGCAACATCAACGATGGAGACATCCTCTTGGCGTTAACGACGCGGGCGTCTCTGGGCGCGTCCCGAACCGAAGCCAACAACGCCTCCTACGAATTCAACTTCCTGTATTGGGACGCCCCCGGAAGACAGGACAGCTTCTACGTGTTCTACAAGAACACCTCTATCTCCGGCGACGGGCGCTTTGTGGCGTTCGCCAGCTTCGCGACCAATCTCCATCCCGACGACACGGACACGCTGTACGACGTCTACCGGAAGGATTTGCTGACGGGCGCGATCGACCTGGTTTCGCGCCCGGACGGCGTGGATCCCGGCGTCAAGGGGAATGGCAACAGTTACGGACCCTCCATTTCCAATGACGGACGATACGTCGCCTTCTGGTCCGAATCCTCCAACCTGCACGCGGACGATTTGGACGGCATCGCCGACGTGTTCGTGCGCGACGTCGAAACGAATACGACCGTGCTCGTTTCCCGCGCTTCCGGCGCCAGCGGCGTGAAAGGTACCAACATCAGCTACTATCCTTCGATTTCCGGCGACGGCCAGCACGTAGTGTTTGCGAGTCTGGCGAATAATTTGGATGCGGCAGATGTTACTAATCCTGATCCAGGAACAGACACCAATTACGACATATATGTTCGCCAGTGGAATCCAGCTTCCGGTTTGCCAGGGGATATTACTACCACGTTGGTATCTCGAACTAACGGCGCTGGAGGGGCAAAAGGCAACGGTCCGAGTTTCAATCCGTCTATTTCAAGCGATGGCCGGCATATAGCGTTTGATTCACAAGCTACTAACTTGGACCCTGATGATGCGGACTTTAACTCAGATATTTATGTTCGAGATATGCAAGACAATCGAACAGTTCTGCTATCCCGCACTTCGGGTTCAAGTGGCGACAAGGGGAATTCGCATAGTTTTCGCCCATCGATTTCCGGTAACGGTGCGTTCGTGACATTCCACACTCGCGCCAACAACTTGGGAGAAGATACAGATCCCGGCACTAGTGAGCAGGAAATAGATGTGTATCTTGTATCATGGGGTCCACCCGCTCCCGCTCCTCCCACCCCTCCAACCCTCACGACCACCCTAATCTCCCGCGCCTCCGGGGTCGGCGGGGTGAAAGGCAACCAGACCAGCGTCATGCCCATGGTTTCCGGGGACGGCCGATTCGTGGTCTTTCTCTCCAGGGCGAGCAATCTGGTCACGAACGACCTGAACTCGACCGAGGATATTTTTGTCCGCGATACGCTGCTCAACTTTACGCTGAGGGCTTCCGTCCGTACGTTCGGCGGAGAAAGCAACCAGTTCAACATCGGCCCTTCCATCTCCGCCAGCGGTTCGTTCGTCGCCTTCTATTCGTTCTCCTCGAACCTGGTGGACGGCGACAACAACAATACGGCCGACGTATTCGTGCGGGGGCCGCTGCAATAGACGCGGTGGAAGGCCGGCGACCGGATCGGAAGCGAACCCATGTCGCATTCATCCCAGGCCACATGATATAGTAGCTCCAGCGAACCTTGCGAGGCGACCATGGCCAGGGAAGCCGGAATCCCCATCGAAATCCTTCTGGTCGAGGACAATCCGGGCGACGCCCGCCTGACGATCGAAGCCCTCAAGGAAAGCAAGGTCCACAACAACCTCAAGATCGCCGCCGACGGCGTCGAAGCGCTGGCCTACCTTCGCCGGCAGGGGAAATACGCCGAGGCGGTGCGGCCGGATTTGATCCTGCTGGATCTGAACCTGCCCCGCAAGGACGGCCGCGAAGTGCTCGCTGAAATCAAATCCGACCCGCACTTGAAGCATATTCCGGTCGTCGTCATGACGACCTCGCAGGCGGAGCAGGACATTCTCAAGTCCTACGGCCTCTACGCGAACTGCTATATCATCAAACCGCTGGACATCGACCGCTTCGTCCAGGTCGTGAAAGCCATCGAAGAATTCTGGTGGACGATCGTGACGCTGCCGCCGCGATAGGAATCGATCAGGAGCGTGACGACACGGCGTCCCGACGCGCTCCCAGGAGAGAGGCAAGATGCACATCCTCGCGCTCGTGTTGACCTTCCTCGCCGGTTCCCTCTTCGCGGACGAAGTGACGCTCAAGAACGGAGACAAATTGACCGGCAAAGTACTCAGCCTGGCCGAAGGCCGCCTCCGGTTCGAAACCGCCCACTCCGGCATCGTCTCCATCGACTGGAACGAAATCGCCTCACTCAAGACCGAAGCCACGACGCGCCTCAGATTGCGGACCGGCGAACTCCTGGAGGGAACCTTGTCTCCGGGAGCGCCCGGTCGCTTGAAGGTCCACTCGGAAGGTGTCGCGGAACCCGTGGAAGTGGAGTTCGCTCAGGTCAAGACGCTGAACGAACCGCCCGCCGAGTGGCATGGATCCATCGACCTGGCCGCCCGCGCGACCGACGGCAACACGCATACGACCACCGCGCTGCTGGGGATGGAAGCGACCCGCGCCACGGAGGTGGACGCCCTCATCTTCAAGGCCGTCTTCCGTTACGGCGATACGAGAGGCATCGTCACGGAACGCAATGGCTACGGGCTGATCAAGTATGACTATCTCTTTACGGAGACGATCTACGGGTACACGAGCGGCGAGCTCTTCTCCGACCGGTTCCAGGACCTGACGCTGCGCACGATCGTCAGCGCCGGGCTGGGCCACATTTTCGCCCGTACGCCAGAAACGGAACTGCGGGCCGACGTCGGCCTGGCGTTCATCGCCAACGACTTCCGCGACGCCGACGACGAAGCGCATGCCGGCGCGCGCGTCTCCGCCTTCCTGCGCCAGGCGCTCCCGTTGGGCATGGAAGTCACCGACACCGCCGCCCTCTATCCCAACTTTGAACACGGCAGCGACTGGCAGTTCCGCAACGACGCGGCGCTGGCCACCGCCGTGGGAGAGAGTTGGTCTCTGCGCGTCGGCATGATCACGGAATTCGACAACGACCCTCCCGACGGCCGGCGCAAATACGACAACATCTATTACTTGGGCCTCAGGTACAAATTTTAGATGTTTGCACCTCTCCAAGGAGGCCGCCATGCCGCCCCCGCCGCTCGCGCGTGAATTCAAGGATTTCCTGTTCAGAACGAACATGCTCGCCCTGGCGTTGGCCGTCGTCGTCGGCAACGCCGTCGGCAAAGTGATCGCTTCCATCGTGGCCAACGTGTTCATGCCCGTCTTCGCGGTGCTGACTCCCACGGGACATTGGCGCGAATGGAAGGTCGGGGTAGGGAAGCTCCGATTCGGCCTCGGCGATTTGGCCGGCTCGCTGCTTGACTTCGTCCTGATCGCGCTGGTCGTCTTCTTTGCCACGAAGTTCCTGATCCGGAAGACGCCGGCGCCTCCGACCAAGACGTGCCCTCAGTGCATGGAGGCGATCCACGCCGACGCGAAGCGCTGCAAATTCTGCACCGCTGCGCTCTGATCAACGAGCTCAACAAGTTGTGCGCCTCTCCCCTTCTTTCCGCCGCAACCTGCCGAAGGATCGGGTTGTTCCATCCCATGGATCTATCCGTGAAACGAAAGGAAGGAAGGAAACAATGATCACGACAAGCATGATGGCCGGGATGGTCGTTGGGTGGGTGTACGGGCAAGCCGACGACTTGGAGCAAGCGCTGTCCAAGGCGACGGAGATGACCAATTATAGCTGCAAGATCGCCTCGCGGATGGAAGGCGGGGGAGGCCGCGGCGGTCGCGGCGACATGGTGGCCACGGAACTCCGCATTCAAGCGGACGCCCCCTGGCACCTCAAACGAAGGGAGACCGAGGCCTACAAGAAAGGGGAAGCGTTCGTCGCCAAGGATAAGGACGGCCACTGGAAAAAAGTGGAGCGGCCCCAGCGACGCCAGGGAGATCGGAGGGGACGGGGCGATCGCGGGCAGATGGAGCTGCTGATGCTGCGCAATCTCCGCGCCCCGCACGAGGTTCTGAAGGGTCTCGGCTCGAAGTTGAAGGACGTCAAGCGGGAGGATTCGGACGGCGGAGCGTGCTTCACGGGCCGGCTCACGCCCGAGGCGGCCCGTGAGTTCGGCGGCATGGGTCAAGGCCGGCGCGGCGGGGGAGGCGATGAGCCGGACCTGGAATACTCGGGCTCGGTCAAAATCTGGATCACCGACGGCGGAGCGGTCGCCCGTTACGAAATAGAGACCGAGACGAAAGGCGAGGTCCGCGGGCGCGACATCAACCTCAAGCGGACCCAGAAGGTGGAGATTTCCGACGTCGGCCGCACGGAGTTCTCGGTTCCCGAAGAAGCGCGGAAAGCGCTCGGCGAATAGCCTGCCGCGCCTTGAATCCGTTCCAGGGACTCTGGCCCCGGCCCCGCGCCGGGGCCTTTTTTTTGGATGCGCCGGCCGCGCCCACCATACCTCTTGCATATGGGTAATATTATGGGTACGCTAGCGGGTGAAGTCCGGCGATGGAAGGATCGAGCGTTGCCCCGGCGGGGGAGAAGGCGGACCTCGTGGATATCCTGTACGTGGAAGACAACCCGGCGGACGTGTATCTGACGGAACAGGCGTTGAACGAGATCCGCGTCACGAATCGGTTGCACGTCGTCAAGGACGGCGAAGAAGCCGTGGATTTCCTGCGGCGGCAAGGAGCCCACGCGCGCGCTCCCCGGCCGGACCTGATCCTTCTCGATCTGAACATGCCGCGCAAGAGCGGGCTGGAAGTGCTGGCCGAGATCAAAGCCGACCCGCAGCTTCGGGGGATCCCCGTCGTCATCCTCACATCGTCCCGCTCGGAAGAGGACATCGAACGAAGCTACGATCTTCACGCGAACTGCTACGTCACCAAGCCGCTCGATCTGGAAGAGTATTTCCACGCGGTCAGATGCGTAGAGGCGCTGTACCTGAGCGTGGTCAAGCTTCCTCCCAAGCAGAATTGAGTCGCCCGTAAAAAGTCTCTTCCGCACGGGCGACTCACCTCGCCGAAGCCGTCCCAAAGCGAACGGCGAAGGCGGGTCATCCGGGTCCCCTTACGGCACGCCATCCGCTATGCTGGAGGCGATGCTGGATTCCTTCCATCCCGCCGTGCGCCGATGGTTCGCCGCGAAATTCGGCGAGCCTACCCCCCCGCAGAGGGAAGGCTGGCCTCTCATCCGCGCGGGACGGCATACGCTCATCGCGGCGCCCACCGGCAGCGGCAAGACATTGGCCGCTTTCCTTTCCGCCGTCGATGCGCTCTTCCGCCAGGGTCCTTACCTGCCCGACGAAACCCAGGTGCTTTACGTTTCCCCGCTCAAGGCGCTGGCCAACGACGTCCAGAAGAATCTCCAGGATCCCCTCGCGGAGATCCGCGATTCCGAGCCGTTCCTCCCCGACGTCCGCGTTCTCGTGCGGACGGGCGACACGCCGGCTTCCCAGCGCGCGCGCATGTCGCGCCGGCCGCCGCACATCCTGGTCACGACGCCCGAGTCGCTCTACATCCTGCTGACGACCGGCGGAGGCCGGCGAATGCTCCGGACCGTCCGGACCGCGATCGTCGACGAGATCCACGCTGTCGTCCGGGACAAGCGCGGCGCGCATCTGGCGCTGTCGCTCGAGCGGCTGGAAGCGCTCGCGGGGCGTTTTCAACGCATCGGGCTGTCCGCCACCCAGAAGCCGCTGGAGAAGGTCGCGCGGTTTCTCGTCGGTTCCGAACGCGAATGCGCGCTCGTCGACGCGGGTTCGTTCCGCGAGCTGGATGTGGCCGTCGAGGTCCCGAAATCGCCCCTCACGGCCGTCTGCTCCCACGAGTTATGGGAGGAAATTTACGAGCGGTTGGGGGAACTCATTCGCGCCCACCGGACGACGCTCCTCTTCGTCAACACGCGAAAGATGGCTGAGCGCGTCGCCGCGCGCCTGGCGAAGATCCTGGGGGAAGATCAAGTCGCCTGCCATCACGGGAGCTTGTCGCGCGCGCGGCGGCTCGACGCCGAACAACGGCTCAAGACGGGACGCCTTCGGGTGCTTGTCGCGACCGCGTCCCTGGAATTGGGCATCGACATCGGCGACGTCGATCTGGCCATCCAGGTTGGCGGCACGCGCTCGATCGCGACGTTTCTCCAGCGCGTCGGCCGCGCGGGTCACGCCCTCAAGAAAATTCCCAAGGGCCGGCTGTTCCCGCTGACGCTCGACGAGCTCGTGGAAGCCGCCGCGCTCTTGCGCTGCCTGCGGCGCGGCGTGCTGGACCGGACGCCCCAACCGCCCCGGCCGCTCGACATTCTGGCTCAGCAGATCGTGGCCGCGTGCGTCCCCGAGGCGTGGAGCGAAGACGCGCTCTTCGAGTCTTTTTGCCGCGCGTGGCCGTATCGTGAGTTGGCGCGGGAGGATTTCGACGCCGCCGTCGCGCTTCATACGCAGGGCCGCCGCGCCCTCCTCCATCGGGACGGCGTCGGCCGCCGGCTCATGGCCACGCGCCGCGCGCGCCTCACCGCCGTCACCGGCGGCGGCGCGATTCCCGACACGGCCGATTACCAGGTCCTCCAGGAACCGGACGGAACGCTCATCGGAACGCTCCATGAAGACTTCGCCGTCGAGTCCGACGCGGGCGACATTATCCAGCTCGGCAACGCGTCGTGGCGCATCCTGAAGGTGGAACGCGGGATCGTGCGCGTGGCGGACGCCCAAGGGGCGCCGCCTACGCTTCCGTTCTGGCTGGGCGAAGCGCCGGCGCGCACCGCGGAGCTGTCCGCGGAGATCGCCAACCTTCGCGAGGAATGCACCGACGACAAATGGCTGGAGCGTGAAACGGGAATTTCCGGTGGGGCCGCGCGCCAGATCGCGGACTACGTCGCGGAAGGGCGGCGGGTGTTGGGGGCCGTGCCCACTCAACGCCGGATCATCATGGAACGGTTTTTCGACGAAAGCGGCGGGATGCAGCTCGTGGTCCACGCGCCGTTCGGAGGCCGGATCAACCGCGCATGGGGACTGGCGCTGCGCAAGCGCTTCTGCCGCGGATTCGGCTTCGAGCTTCAGGCCGCGGCCAATGAGGAAGCGATCGTCCTGTCACTGGCGCCCCAGCACAGTTTCCGGCTCGAAGAGGTGTTCGATTACCTTCATCCGAATACCGCGCGCGATGTTCTCATTCAGGCTTTGCTCGCGGCGCCCATGTTCAAGGCGCGCTGGCGCTGGAACGCCCAACGGTCCCTGCTGCTGGAGCGAGCCCAGGGAGGGAAGCGCGTCCCCGCCCCGATTCTGCGGATGCGCGCGGACGATCTTCTGGCGGCGGCGTTCCCGCAGGCGATGGCGTGCGGCGAGACGCTCCCGCCGGGCGACATCCCCGTGCCGATGGAGCACCCGCTCGTCCGGCAAACCGTCGAGGATTGCCTGACGGAGGCGATGGACATCGACGGATTCCTCGAGGTCCTGCGGGGGTTGCGCGACGGGCGGATCGAGCGCGTCGCGGTCGATACGCCCAGCCCGTCGCCGTTCGCTCGGGGCATCCTCTCGGCGCGCCCGTACGCATTCCTGGATGACGCACCGCTGGAAGAGCGACGCACGCAGGCCGTGATGACGCGGCGCTCGCTCGATGCCCGAACGACCGATGAGCTGGGCGCGCTGGATCCGGAAGCCATTCGACGCGTGCGGGAAGAAGCGTGGCCGAATCCTGAAACCGCCGAAGAAGCGCACGAAGCGCTGCTCTGGATGGGCTTCGCCACCGAGGAAGAGTCGCGTCCATGGCGGGCGTGGCTGGATGAACTGGCCGCGGCGGGTCGCGTGGTCCTGGAAGGCGATCGATGGTTCGCCGCCGAGGCGCCGCGCGATCCGAAGTCCGTGATGCGCGGGCGGCTCGAGGCGCTGGGACCGGTCTTCAGCGACGATCCCATCCTACTCGATCTCGAACGAGAAGGCGTGGTGCTCCGTGCGCGCTTCGAAGGCCGGGAAGGATGGTGCGAGCGGCGGCTTCTGGCGCGGATCCGGCGCTACACCCTGGAGCGCCTGCGGAAGGAGATCGAGCCGGCGACCGCCGCGCAGTTTCTGCGCTTTCTGGCGTGCTGGCAGCACGCGGATGCGGAGCACCGTCTCGAGGGTCCGCGCGGTGTGACGGAGGCGGTCCGGCAACTGGAAGGATTCGAGGTTCCCGCGGCGGCGTGGGAAGGAAGCGTCTTGCCGACTCGGGTGCGCGGGTACCGCCGCGAATGGCTGGACCAGCTCACGCTCTCCGGCGAAGTCGCCTGGGGTCGCCTGTGGGGAAGCGGTTCCGGTCCGATCCGGACCGCGCCCATCTGCCTGGTGTCCCGCGAGAATCTGGACGCGTGGCTGGGACTGGCTCCGTCGCCGGCGCTCGACGGTCTTTCCGGCGCGGCGCGGGACATCTATGAGACGCTCGCTTCCGAAGGCGCCATTTTTTCGCCGGACCTTGCGCGCGCGGCGCGGCTCTTGCCGGCTCATCTCGAGATGGGTCTGGCGGAGCTGGTTTCGCGCGGGTTGGCGACGTGCGACGCGTACGCCGCGTTGCGATGGCTGGTCGTTCCGCCGAGCCGCCGGCGGTTCCCGCTTCCGGCGACGGGCCGCTGGTGTCTCTTTCGAAAAGCGGCCTCCCCGCCCGATCCCGAATTCGTCGCCCGCGTGCTCCTGCGCCGCACCGGCGTGGTTTTTCGCCGGACGCTGGCACGCGAGAAGCAACCGTTTCCGTGGCGCGATCTGGTGCGCGTCTACCGTTCGATGGAACTGCGCGGCGACGTGCGCGGCGGTTACTTTGTGGCGGGCTTCGGCGGCGAGCAGTACGCGCTTCCGGAAGCGGTCGAGCTCCTCCGCGCCGTGCGCCGCGGCGGGCAGACCGCGTCGGCGGAAGTCGCGGCCGCCGATCCGCTGAACTTCCGCGGCTTCCTCACGCCGGAAGATAGGGCGCCGCGCACAACCCATCAATGGGTTCATGTCCGTTAGCTACCCCGTCGCCCGGGTCGGCGGATCTTTGTGTATATTTTTACATATTCGTGTATATTATTACATATATGGGCAACGTCAAGAACGCACTCCCCCCACGATATCTGACGCGACCTCTCGACACCCTTCTCGCCGGAGCCGGTCATATCGCCGTGCTTCGCACGCTGGCGCCCCTCAAGGAGGGCGCCACGGGGCGCGAAATCGCACAGTTGGCGGGTCTCGACCCCCATACGGCCCTCAAAGCGCTTTCCATTTTAAGAAGCGCCGGTCTGGTTGAAAGACGGGTGGCGGGTCCGGCCTTCGTGTTCACCCTCAACCGCCGGCACCGGCTGTGGAAGGATTGCCTGGAGCCCGCGTTGGAGGCGGAGCGGATGGTCCGGAACCGTCTGTTTCGCGTCCTGTCCGGAAAGTTGCGGTCTTCGGTGGTGTCGGCCTCCGTTTTCGGCAGCGCAGCGCGGGACCAGGATACGGCCGAAAGCGATTTGGATGTGTGCCTGATCGTAGCGCATCAAAGCGACAAAAGGCTCGCTTTGGACATCGTGGAAAAGTTGTATTCCCGCGTGGCGAAGGAGTTCGGCCGGCGGCTCGCCCCTCTCGCATGGACCGAGGGAGAATTTCGCCGGAGCCTGCGAAAAGCGGGCGCGCTGGTGCGGGCCATCCGGAGCGAGGGACTCACGTTCCTTGGCCCAGAGCTGAAAGGGATGTTCCATGACGAAACGAATCGTCCAAGTACGCGTTCCTCGCGAAGCCTCAAGCCGGTACACATCGGTCGGAGAGGATTTCTAGGAGTCCGCTGAAATCGCGCGTCAGCAGGGACACTTGTCCGCGGCGGCTCTTCTCTATATCCATGCGGGCATCGCTTTGGCCGACGCGGTCACGATCCGTAGAGGCGGAGTCAAGTCATCCAGCGACCACCACCAAGACGCCATCTCGCTTCTCGAACAGGTGACGCTTTCAGACACCCAAAGAAGAGAAGCACTGGCGCACTTCAAGCGCCTGATCACCGAAAAAAGCCGCATTGCCTACTCTGGAGAGCGTCTGACGAAAACGGAGGTTGATACCCTGGCCAAACACTCCGGTCGCTTTCGAGCTTGGGTTTTGGAAACATTGCGCGTTTGAGACTCGCGTCCTGCTTGCGGGTCCTCATTTGAGCTCGTTCGCCCGCGCCCGCACGAACAGCACCAAATCTTCCACCACGCGACCGTCCACGGTCCGGCTGTCCAGCGCCGCCACGGTGTATCTGTCCTTCTTGCACACGATCGTCGCGTCCCACGACCGGCCCGAAAGCTCATAGCGCTGGACGTGATCGAGGCCTTCCTTCACCACATCGCGCATCTCGTGTAGCTTCTTCAGCGTCTGGGAGGAGCGCAGATCGACGGCGATGCGGTCGATCCCGGCGATAAAGTTCCGCTTGTTTTCCCAACTCTCGACCGCAATATGCGTCCGGATGAGCACCGCCACGTCTTCTTCGGTCTATCGAATTCCTTCCTCCAAGACGCCGAAAGCGGCTCCCGTCCGCATGCCGACGCGACCGACGAGCACCTCCGTCCGGGGCCCGGGGAAATCGGTCAGGGCTCGGGTCAATGAGGAAACATCGTACAAACGCAGCAGTCGTTGTTCCTCGAACGCGGGTTCCCCCGCGGGTCGATCCTCCAAGGAATGAACGGAAGGCGTCAGAAAGAAGGCGAGGCACTGATTTCCGCTTTGGACCAGACCTGCCAGCGCGCTTTCACGGTTGCGAATCGTAACGGTCGTACGCACGGAGGTCACGGATACTTGGGGCAGGTGGATTTTCACTTCCGTCCGGCCGGATCGAAGGCGGTCATTCCCCTTGTCTCCGGCGGCGCCCACGTCCCGCAAAAGCTTCACGGTGCGTTCTCCAACCGAAACGGGATCGGCCACGGTGCCGCGAACTTCCAGCGTGACCGCGGTCCCAAAAGGTTCCCAAAAGGCGCGGACGTCCAGGACGAAACCGGTGGAATACTGAGAGAAAACCGGATCCAGGAGCGCGGAACCGGTGGCCGTTTGCGAATCGTAGTCGCCGATATACTGGTGCTGCGTCGTGTCTTGAAGGTTGACCCGCTGCCCGTTGAAGGCGCTGACTCTCATGGACTTCACTCTCCGCGCCTCTTTTCCTTCTCGGGCGGCCTCATCGATTCGCCGCATCTGTTCCGGTGTGAAGACCGCGGGCCGCCCGGCCGGAGAAGCGCCGCGGATCTTCTCCAGCAACTCCGGATCGATGAGCAGGACCGACGCGTCGATGGTGATCATCCGCGCGAGGAATCCGCGCCAGTACGCGAGGTAGGCGCCGATCTTTTCGTGAATCGAGCGGCGGTTGGTAATGGTCAGAATGCCGCTATCGAAATGGATTCCCGCCTTGGCATGGGCCCAACTATCCTCCGCCACGTTGTGTCGAATAAGATCGCAGAGCATCTCATCCGGAAGGAAACTGGAGCCTTCGCACTCCTCCGAAAAAGCATCCCCCCCTTCCTGCAAGCCCAGAGAGGCGCCCGGGAAATCACGAATCCGTTTCGTCAAGAACTCCACGTTATAAACACGGCTCTCGATGGGATCATCCTGTGGAGCGGCGCCGGCCAACATTCCCGCGATCAGCAGGGCGGCTGAACGGTTCATGGGTTCACTCCTATAACAGGGGACCTCGGTCCGTTTCGGTCATTTCACCGGTCATCGCTGATCCGCAGGTATAGACTCGGGCCATGGGAAAATGTAAAGCGCGAAAAACTAGACGCCGGGAACGAAGGCGGCACGGCCGGGACTCGGAAATCCCCGCGGCTCGTTGATGGCTGGAATCTCCTCGAACGTGTATCTTTGAACGCGTGCCGCGCCGACAGGTCAGCCACACCCTCTTGGAGATCTTTCGCGCCCTGAACCGTGCACGCGCTGCCGGTTCCGATAATTCAGCCACCCCTTTTTCCGGAAATTCTGTCACCCCCTCCGGGGGGCCTCCAAGCGGTATGGGTAAGGCCGCGGAAGGTTGCGGAGCGGACAAGAAGCAGAGGCGTCGATAAGCTCCTCCTCCCGCCGCAGAGCGGGAAGAGGGTGAATGTTCGATCCCATGAAGAGACACGCGGTCCAAGTGCTGAGGAAGGCCGGAATGTCCGTCGACGAGATCGCGCGGGTGACGCAGACGTCGGGCAGAACCGTACAGCGCGTTTCGAAAGAGGCGCCCGTGCAGGTGACGGCGGTCCCCATCGACCGTTCGATGCGCTCCGTCGGACGGCCGAGCAAGGTGCAGCCGTTCGCATCGATCGTGCAGGAGATCTTCAAGGATGAGCGCGACCGCGATCTTCCCAGCGTCGAGATCCTCCGCCGCGTGCGACTGAAGGGCTACACCGGCGGCAAGAGCGCCCTCTACGAACTCATCTCGCAGGTTCGGCCTGAGAAAACCGAGCCTCCGGTCGTCCGTTTCGAGGGCGTGGCCGGAGAATTCTCGCAGTACGACTTCGGGCAGGTGCTCGTGAAGTACGACATCGGCGAGAAGGAAAGGATCCACTTCTTCGCCTCGCGCCTCAAGTGGTCGCGCTGGAATCACGTCGCCCTTGTTCCCAACGAGAAGCTCGAAACACTCGTGCGCGCGTTTCTGTCGGGACTGGAATCCTTCGGAGGCGTTCCGCTCGTCTGCGTCTTCGACAATCCGAAGACGATCGCCCTTAAACACGAAGGTCCGCTGATCGAGTGGAACCCGAGCTTCATCCAGGTGCCGCTGGACTTCCGCTTCGCGGCGGAGCTCTGCACGCCCGGGCGCGGCCAGGAGAAGGGCGCCGTCGAAAACCTCGTGAAGTGGGTCAAGGGATCGTTCTTCAAGGTGCGGCGCTTTCACGATCGCGAGGACCTCGAACGCCAGCTCGTCGAATGGCATCGCGAAGTCAACGTCGATCGTCCCTCGCGCGCGACGAAGGTTCCGCCGGCGGCGCGAATCGAGCAGGAGCGCCGACGGCTGCGTCCCCTGGCGTGGGCTCCCGCCGACTATCCGATCCGCGTTCCGATCACCGTCGGCGTCACGGCCATGGTCGAGCACGAGGGGATCCGCTACTCGATGCCGGCGAAGTCGATCGGCATTCCACGGATGGGAACTCGTATTGAACCGTGTGCCGAGTCTGGAGATAATGCTGCCTCGGCAGTTCATCGCGTAAGGTGGCTCAGAGGCCGCGCGTTGGTTAAGCGGGGTCCGCTGCGACGTCGGAGGAGAACGCATGAATCGAACGAAGCTTCTGGCGGCGGTGCCTTTCGTGTTTCTGGGAGCCATGCTCCTGGCGATCGGTCCGGAACAGACGGAATCAGTTCAAGTAAGATATACGACCGGCGGCCCAGATGCTTACGGTTACGTCTTCATGGATAATATCAACGAGCCCACTGGCCCCTCATTCGCTACGCAGTGGCAGGACATCTCGGCCACGGGCGCTCCGTTGGCGATTATTGGCGATGACCCGTGGACTGTCGTCACGATTCCCATTCTGGTCCGAATGTACGGCCAGAGTTGGGGGACGCCTCCGACGGGTTCAGGCCTCCCCGTCGTTTCATCCAATGCGGAGATCAGCGCCAACGGCTTCGTAGCGCTTCTGGGCCCTGCACAACCTGATCCGGCACCCGGCATGTATGTTAATTGGCCCCTTCCCCGGAATGATAGCCGGATCAACCCCGGCGGCTTTATTGCCGTGTTCTGGGATGACCTGGACGGCACGGATGGCAGCGCTCAGTGGCAGATCCTCGGCGCGGAGCCGAACCGCCGCCTGGTCGTGCAGTGGACGAATTGGGCTTATTTCGGAGGCCCCAACGAGATGACGTTTCAAGTCCAGATCACCGAGAGCGACGGGGTGCAGGACAGTGATATCTATTTCATCTATCAGAGCATTAATGCAACGGACGCCGTACAAGGCGGGAATTCTGCGACGATCGGGATTCAGGCTCCCGGCCCGACAAGCGCGCTCCAGTACTCGGTCGACACAGCCAACTCCACGACACCCGATCCCACGACCGATGACCCACGCGTCATCCGCTTTTATTTGCCGCCGCCCAGTCCGAATCCGCCCGATGCAGCCGCCAATGTCCAGCAGATCAGCAGCACCGGCGACATCCTCGCGCAGGGCGGCGTGACAGGGAGAAACATTCGCTTCCAAGCCGACGTTACCGATCCAGACGCCGGCGAAAAGGTCCAATTTGAAATCCAAGCAAGGGAGGTAGGCCAGCCCTGGCCTGAGAAGACCACGTTTGTCAGCAGCGGCCCACAGCCACAGGGGACCATTTCGGTCAACTACGTGATCCCTGCCGGAGGTAATTACGACTGGCGCTACCGCGTCAGAGACGTGACCAGAAACACCACGCCGGCCGCGGGATGGACGGAATTCATGCACAACGGCGTCAGTCCGGACTTTATGAGCGAGCAGACGCCGCCGACGGCGCCCGTGGCGCAGTTCCCGGACGGGCATGATATTGTTGCGAGCACCGGCTCGGGCGGCCCAGTCAGCTTCGTATGGGATGCCTCGACGGATGACGGTCCCGCAGACGCCCTGAGGTACGAGATTCAAGTCTCGCGAGCAGCGGACTTCTCGGAAGTTGAAGTAGCCGCTTCGGACCTTACGGCCCTTACGACCAGCTTCAACCTGGCCCTCGCGCCGAGTCAGGCGTCCTGGGGTGACCAAAGCACTGGCCTGCCTAACTCCGCTGAGCAGAGCCCAACTGAGGTTGCGTCGATCCAGAGGTACTGGCGCGTTCGCAGCACCGACCTTTTGAGGAACGTGAGCGGTTGGAGCAACAATGCCAGTTTCCGCCTTGTGGCACCTGAAAGTGATGAGAGCGATTCGAGCAAGACATGCAGCAGCAGCGTGCCCAGGCGTGACGACCATGTGAATTCGGTTGGACTCGCGACCGCGCTACTCCTTCTCGCACTGATTGCGAGAAGGCGATTCTAGCCTGGTCGTCACACTCACCGTTGTGGATCTGCGGGGCTTGAGATGCTGCCTATCGGTAGGCTGTGAATTCTGAGGAAGATGACAGCCGCACCTTCGCAACCCGCCTCTACGCCCGGACCAAGGACATCCTGCTCGTGAAGCGGGCGATGGATCACCGGTATGTGACGACGACGGGGAAGTAGGCGCATTTTGGAGTCTGAGGATCTGGCCGAGTAGGAATTACTTTAGGCGCGCGTCGAAGAGTGCAGAAAACCGCCGGTCGGACTCCTGTCAGCCAATGCGTGACCGCCCAGGCGGGTTTGCATAGAATATTGGCCTGGGGTTTTGTTGGAGGAGGCCGCCATGCCAGTGAAGATCCGCACCGAGTTCATCGTTTCTTTCCCCAACCGGCCGGGGGAGTTGAACAAGGTCCTGGAGGCCATGGCGAAGGCTGGCGTCAACGTGCTGGCTTTCTGCGGATGGCCCGAGGGTGAGGGGTCGAAGGTGAGCTTCGTTCCAGACCACGACGAGAAGGCGCGCAAGACCCTCTCCTCCGCGGGCCTGAACGCCAGGGAATCGACAGTCGTCTGCTTCACGGGGCCGTCGGGCCAGGGCTCAGGGACGAAGCTGACCTCGAAGCTCGCCAAGGCGGGGATCAACATCGAGGTCTCGTACGCGACGACGGTCGGAGAGGGGGAGGCGCTGGCCGTTCTCGGCGTAAAGGATGTGGAGGCGGCCCTGAAGGCGATCGAGGCGGAGAGTTAGCGCACGAACTCGATATGTCGCGGCGGCTGGGGGCAAGCTACGCCCTTGCTAGCTTTGGCGGCCGACAGGCGAAGATCCTGGTGGAGCGGGCACTCGATCACCGGTATGTGACGACGACGAAGAAGTATCTGCGGTATGGGGGAGAGATCATGGTGGGAGCGACCTCGTAGCTCCAAGAGCAATCGAGAGACATCGGGAATCAGAGTCCAGGTCAAGGCACTTGAATATGGTGGTAGACCAAGGGGTTACAGGATTGCAGAGGCGCAGCATGGCTTTCGCGCTTCGCGGCCTGGCGCGTGACGGCGATGCGATGGGGGAATCGGTGGAGGCGAAGGTCCTTGGCGCCTCGGCGGACGAGCTGCACGGCATCGCGAGGCGGCTGGATGCGGTGCGGGGGAAGCTGTGCCAGGGGTGCCGGACTTTTGAGGACGATGGAGGGGTGGAATGTCCCCTGGCAGAAGAAACCAACCATTTGCCTATTTGGCCAAGCTCCGCCGCCACTGTTTCCAGTGCTCGATCGCTTCCGGAATCGATAGGACAATGAGTGTTTCTTTTTTGAGCAAAAACGTCCAGCCGGGATCGTCCGTCGGATCTTCGAGGTATCTTCGGAACCGCTCGAGGATGTTGGGCGTGAGCCGGCCTCCCCAACCTCGGTATCCTTGAAGGCGTTTGAGCCGGTCGTTCGGGCTTTGGAGGATAACGTTCACCTGGGCACCTTCCTCGACGGCTTGAATCGTTTCGCTCCACCGAGCATTCAAGTCTATTTCTGGATAGTTGGCTCTTACCAAGCGGTCGAACGTCGCGGGTTCGCTCATCCGGTTCAAGGAGTACAACGCATCCAGGCGGATACCCGATTTTTCATCGATGAAGTAGTCGATCAGAGTCTTGGCTGCTTCCGGATCGCTTTCTAGGAGCACCAGTGCCACCGCGACGACGCCTTGGGTTTCCCGATGCATTTCGCCGGGGAACCGTTCTCGTAGCGGAGTCGCCTGCCCGGCGCGATAAAGTGTTCGAATGGCTTCCTGACGCACGTTCGGTTCTGGGTCTTGGAGCAGCGAGGTGGCGCATTCCCACTCCGTCCCCGGAAGGAGACTGACCGATATAGAACGGACCTCCGCAGCCGGATCTTTGAGAAATCGGACCAAATGGGACACCGCTCCCTTCGGATCCAAAGTGGTGAATGCATGAAGGAGTCCGACTTTGAGTTCCGCTGCGATTTCTTCTGCCAGCAGTTCCTTCAGGTGCGGCACCGCTTCCGTGCAGTTCGCTTCTCGAGCCATCCAAGCGGCATCTCGTTTCACCCTTGGATCCGGATGCTTAAGAAATTTCAAGGTGCGCTCTTTGACATCGGCGTCTTCGAGATCTGCGGGGAGATTGTGATGGGGCCAGCGACTCCGTCTGACCTGAAAGTTAAATTGCGTCCGTTGCCTCTTAAGGATCTCCTGAGCGTCGGCGCGGTTTTGTTCCCACCATGTTTTGGCCGTATTCGCAGGAGCGCCCGTCAGGACTTGGAGGGATTCTAGAGCCATTGAACGGGCTTTCTCATTTTCCGATGACAGGCCTTCCCACGCCGCGTCTGCGGCGTCAAGACTGAATTGGGTTCGCAAGATCTGGAGCGCCGCGAGGCGGATCGTCAGAGCGTCGCACTTGGAAGCGGCGATGAGCTGCTTGCGCGTATTTTCGTAGTCACCCAGGACCAGAATCCCTTTCTGAATCGACAAGATAGGACAAGCTCGATCCCACGTTGGCCAGAATCGCAGGAAAGGGCTATTTACTTGACTCAACTGACCCCCATATGTAGTGCTGGAGGCGGTGAAGGAATACCCGTTTACCGTGGCGGAGTTCGAGCGCCAGTTTGCGACCGAGGCCGACTGCCGTGCGTACCTGGCACAGCTGCGATGG